>CAXTHY010000018.1:30558-50291 GCA_964244175.1 uncultured Jatrophihabitans sp.
CACCTCTACTTCGAGCTCGACATTCCCGAGTCCGCAAAGGGCACGTTGCCGCGGGCCGAACGGACCCGCGCCGGTCTGGACGCCGAGGAATTCGAAGATCTCGGCGGCCGGGACGGCGGGCGGCCCGCACCGCGCGTCGGCGGCCGCGGCCGCTCGGGCTCGGGCGCCGGCCCGAACTCCGGGCCGGCCCGGCAGCGAGCTGAGCGTGCCGAGCGCCCCAGCGGCGGCGGCCGCACGCGTACCCGGACCCGCGGCGGCCGTCCGGTCGACGGCGACGGCGACCCGGCCGAGTCCGCCGCGGGCAAGCCCGCCGCCCGCGGCGAGGGCAGCTCAGCCGGCCGGAACCGGCGGCGCCGGCGCGGCGGCCGTGGCGCCGGTACGTCCAGCGACGACGCCGGTGGCGCCACGAGCGGCGGCGAGCCCGCGGGGCAGTGAGCGAGCCCCATCAGTCAGGATTGACCGCGTGAGCGACTCTTCTGCCGCGCTCGCGCGCTACGCCGCGGCGATGCGCCGCAAGCGACTCGTCTACTACGCGGTCGTGGCCGTCATCGTCATCGTCCTCGGCACGTCCGCCGGGGTCGTGTGGTCACGTGGCGAGGCCGCGCACGTCACGCTGCACACCGCCGGCAAGGCGGCGCCGTCGCTCGAGCTCGCCCGACCCGACCAGCCGCAGCGCGTCGCCTGGCGCACCACCGACCACACCGGCATCGGCAGCCCGGTCTTCGAGGGCACCGTCATCACCTACTCCGCGCACACCGTGCGTGGCCGCGACGCGCTCACCGGCAGGACCGTCTGGTCCTACACGCGTACCGACCGACGGGTCTGCAACGCCGCGCAACTGAGCGGCACGACCATGGCGATCTACGCGCACAACGGCAACTGCGACGAGGTCACCGCCCTCTACTCCGACACTGGCAAGCGCCGGTGGACCCGCACCCTCGACAAGGACGGGGTGCCCTTCAACGGCCGGCCGGCGTACCAGTGGACCCCGTTCACGCTGATGCTGACCAGCCCGTCGGCGATCTACGCGATCGACCCGGTGAGCGGTCTGGACCGCTGGACCTACACGCGTTTCGGGTGCCGGATCGAGCGGGCCGTGCTGGGCACGGGCGGTGCCCTGATCAGCCAGGACTGTGTCCATCCAGACTGCAGCAACCTCGTCCACTGCGGCGCCGGGCAGCAGTTGCTGCTGCGCGACGGAACGGCCGGCAACGGCGACAACAGCAAGAAGGACCGCGACCAGGTGAAGTGGAACCTCATCGGCAACCGCGAGGTCCCCGTCTCGGCCGGTCTGGTCGTGTCGGCGCTGAACCGGGCGACGGGCCAGCTCGTCGAGTACCGCGTCGATGCCGCCGAGACGATCACGAGCCTGCCGCTGTCGCCGCCGCCGGCGTCGCTGACCGGCCTCACGGCGAGCGAGACGTCCGAGGCACAGATCGTGTGGCTCGATGGCGTCACCTACGCCCTGAGCGCCGGGCGGTCCACGCCCATCTGGACGGCCCGGACCGTTGCCGCCCCGACGGTGGTGTCCACCACCGACGAGACGGCCTCGCTGGCCACGGCGCGGTTCAGCGTGCCCACCGCGGCCGGGCTCGCCGTCCTCGACGGCAACACCGGCAAGGTCCTGTTGCGCTTCACGGTGTCGGCTCCCCCGGCCGGCAGCGTCGTCAACCCGCTGGGCGCCGGGTTCCTCGTGTCGAGCAGCTCAGGGAGCGTGGCGTACCGATGAGCCAGCTCTCGGTCGGTGCCGCCCGGCGCGACACCTTTGACGCCGCCGGGCAGAAGATCGCGGCCCTGCAGATCGGCCCGGCCTCGGGGCCGCCGGTGTTGCTGGTGCCCGGCTACACCGGCAGCAAGGAGGACTTCGGCCCGATCCTCGCACCGCTCGCCGACGCCGGTCTGCTCGTCACCGCGGTGGACCTGCCGGGCCAGTTCGAGTCACCGGGGCTGGCCCGCGCGGCCGACTACACGCCCGACACGCTGGCCCGCTCGGTGCTCGGGGTGGCGCGGGCCCTCGGCGGCCCGGTGCGGCTGCTCGGCCACTCGTTCGGTGGCCTGGTGGCGCGCGCGGCCGTGATCGCCGACCCGGCCGCGTTCGCGTCGCTGGTGTTGCTGTCGTCCGGACCGGCCGACCTCGACGGTGTGCGCCGGGTGACGATGGACGGTCTCGAGCCGGTACTGGCGCAATCCGGGTTGCCCGGGGTCTACGCGGCGATGCAGGCGACGGCGATGGGTGACCCCGGCTTCGTCGCCCCTGCGGACGATCTCGCCGAGTTCCTCGAGCGGCGCTTCCTCGGCGGCTCGCCGGACATGCTCAGGGGCATGGCCGACGCGCTGCGCCACGAGCCCGATCGCGTCGCCGCGCTGGCCGCCACCGGTATCCGCACGCTGGTCACCCACGGCGCCGACGACGATGCGTGGTCGGCCGACGCGCAGGCCGACATGGCGTCGCGGCTGCAGGCGCGCTACGTCGTCATCGCCGACGCCGCGCACTCGGCCGCGGTCGAGAACCCCGAGGCGCTCGTCGACACCCTGCTGGAATTCTGGGAAGCCTGATCAGGTGACCTCTTCTCCCGACCTCGGCTACTTCGGCCCGCAGAGCATGACGTGGCGCATCCACGGCGAGCCGGTGTCGATGGTCGGCGGTCTGCGGGCCCTGCTGCTGCAGGCGCTGCACCCGGCGGCGATGGAGTTGCTGCACACGCGGTCGAACTTCAAGGACGACCCGTGGCAGCGGCTCGAGTCGACCGTCCGCTACGTGGGGACGGTGTCGTTCGGCGCGCGGGCCGACGTGGACGCCGCAGCGGCGCGGGTCCGGGCCGTCCATCACCGCCTGGGCATCGACGATCCGGAGCAGCTCGCCTGGGTGCACCTGTGCCTGGTCGACTCATTCCTGTCCGCCGGACGCGCAGCCGGCCTGCGCCTGCGGCGGGCCGACGCCGACCGCTACGTCGACGAGCAGGCACTGGCCGCGTCGCTCGTGGGCGTCCCGGCCGACCTCGTCCCGACGACGGCGGCCGAGCTGGCCGCGCACCTCGCCGACATCCGGACCCGGCTGCGCTGCACGCCGCAGGCGCGCGAGGCGGCCCGGGTGGTCGTGGCGCCGCCCATGCCGGTGCCCGGGCGCTACGTGGTGCCGGCCCGGGTGGGGTGGACGACGGTGTCGGCGCTGGCGGTCGGGTTGCTGCCCGGCTGGGCCATCCGCATGTACGGCCTGCCGGTGGTGCCAGGCCGCTCGGTCGCGACGGCCGCCGGACTGCGGGCGCTGCGGGGCGCGGTGCGGGCGCTGCCCGCGCAGTACCGCGAGGGCCCGCTCTACCGCGAGGCCAAGCAGCGCGCCGCGGCGTTGTGACGCGTTGGCCGCTACGGCCGGTCAGTCGCCCACCGGCGCCAGCGCAGCGGGCAGGGCGAGCAGCCGCTCGTAGGCCTCAGGCGCGGTGAGCCGCGCGCCGATCGACGTCGTCTTGTTGGTGCCGTGGTAGTCCGACGACCCGGTGCCGACGAGATCGAGTTCGCGCGCCAACCGGGCGGCATGCTCGCGGTCCTCGAGGTCGTGATCGGGGTGCTCGACCTCGAGGCCGACCAGGCCGGCGGCGGCCATCGCCGCGACCGCCTCGTCCGAGACGACCGGGCCACGCCGACGCGCGATCGGGTGGGCGAACACCGGGAGCCCGCCCGCGGCGCGGACCAGTCGGATCGCGTCGAACACGTCGGTGTCGATCTTGCGGACGTAATACGGCTGGCGCGAGGACAACAGGTCGCGAAACGCGGCGTCGACATCGGGCACGACGCCGGACTCGACCAGCGCCCGGCCCAGGTGCGGTCGCCCCACCGTCCCACCCGAAGCCAATGCCGACACCTGCGCCCAGCTGATCGGATACCCGGCCGCCGCGAGGTTGTCGACCATCCGCTCACCGCGGACGCGGCGGCTGTCGCGCAGCCGTGCCCATTCCGCACTCAGGGCGGCGTCGCCCGGATCGACCAGGTACGCCAGCAGATGCAGGCTGATGCGCCGGCCGTCCGCATCGTGGTGCACGCACGAGACCTCGACGCCGGGCACGATCGTCAGGCCGGGCGGCCGGGCGGCGAACGCCGCGTCCCACCCGGCCGTCGTGTCGTGGTCGGTGATGGCCACGACGTCCAGGCCGGCGGCCGCGGCGGTGCGCACCAGCTCCGCCGGCGCATCGGTCCCGTCCGAGGCGGTGCTGTGCGTGTGCAGGTCGATGCGCATCGGGTTCAGCCTAGGTGCGGGCGCGGATCACCAGTCCTGCCGGCGGCCGAACCGGTCACGCGGCGGCGGCAGAACGGGCAGCTCCGCGGTGACATAGTCGGCCGGTTCCTCGTCCGGGTCGACACCCTTCGCGCCGAACACGGCATCACGCAGAATCAGGTAGAACGGCCCAACGTCAGCCACCTTCTCAAGCGTGCGCAGGGTCGGATGGCTGCCCGAGGCCTCGAGGTGGATCGTTCCGTAACCGCAGAGCCGGCCGAACACCGACTGGACCAGGACCACGCCGGAGATCCGGTCGACCCGCAGGAAGGCCTCGACCGTGGTGGTCTCGGGCAGGCCGGCGGTGCGGATGATCCGCTTGTCGGTGAGCACGATCCATTCCGCCTGCCAGTTCAACCCGCGCCAGACGCCGATTGCGAGCACGACGAGCACCAGGACGAGGACCATCCAGCGGGGCTGAGCGATCGCCATGATCAGGAGCACGAGGAGCGCGACCGCGAGCAGCTTGTGCGGAGGGCTGAACAGGACGACCTTGCTCTGCCGGCGCCTGGCCTTCTGGTGCTCGTCAGGTAGCAGAGCCGGCACGGGCGATCAGGAGACGAGCTTGTCGAAGAAGTGCCCGATGCCGTGCGCGACGTCGACGGTCACCTTCCACACGTTCTGCACGATGTCGGCGGCCTGGTCGGGCGAGGTCATGATGTAGAACACGAGGAATGCGCCGACGACTCCGGCGATGGCGAACTTGACCATCGGCAGGTGCCTCCTGAGCATTCGCTGGATACGCGGCACGCCGTCGACAGACGTACTCGCAGACGTTCATACCGCACCAGGCGCGCCGATTCGGGTAGCCGCGCCGCAGAGGACCAGGGGGCGCGCGTGCCGCTGATCGAGCCCTGCGCCGGCGGGATCGTCTTCGATGCGGCGGGCCGGCTGCTGGTCATCGAGCGTGGACAGCCACCGGCGCAGGGCCGCTGGTCGATCCCGGGCGGGCGGTGCCGGATCGACGAAACGACGGCCGACGCGTGTGTCCGTGAGGTGCGGGAGGAGACCGGCCTGACAGTGACGGTCGAGCGGTTGGCCGGCCAGGTGGAGCGCGACCGACCCTCCGGTGGGATCTATCTGATCGACGACTTCGTGTGTCATCTCGTCGGCGGGGAGCTGCGGGCCGGCGACGACGCGGCCGACGCACGGTGGGTGAGCCGGCGCGAACTCGCCACGCTGCCCTTGTCGCCGGGCCTCTGGGACGCGCTCGCCGGCTGGGGTGCGCTGCCGGACTGACCGGGCGCGTCGGCTGCCCGTAGGTGCAGCTCGGCCTTCACCAGCGGCCGAACGCTCCGCCGCCGCGCGGCTGCCGCGTTCGGGCACGCTGTTCGGCAACCGCCGACCAAGGGGCCTGTCATGACCGGTGAACCGACACTGCATTACGGCGATCGCAGCGCCGACGGTTGGGTGGAGTACCTCCAGGAACTACTGTCGGAAGTGGCCCCGAACCTCGGTATCGACGGGATCTTCGGTGACCAGACGATCCGTGCCGTGTACGCGTTCCAGGAGAAGCGCGGCCTGATGGTCGACGGCGTCGTCGGCAACCAGACCTGGGCGGCCCTGCGCGGGGAGGAGCCCGCTGCAGTCGGCACCGACGGACATCAGCATCAGGACACCGACCATCGCATGCACGCCGTCTGGTTCGACGACGGCGCCCAATCGGGTCCCAACGGCGAGTACGACCCGCCCAGCGACGAGATGACCTTCTACCTGTCCTGCGTCGGCGACACGCCGGTGCCGAATCGCACCTACATGATCAATGTCGGCTTCAACAAAGAAGGCCTTTACCACTTCGACTTCGGCTATCTCGAGGACTCCAACGCCGCTGACGAGACCAAGCCCGGCGGCATCATGATCGCGAGGATCACCGACGTCAAGCAGGGCTGTGACGCCGGAGTCTGGTCCTACACCGCTGAGATTCCCGACGAACTCGGCGGAGGCAAGCACGAAGGCACGTTCACCATCGAGTAGCGCCGGGGCTCAGCCGCGCGGGATCGGTTCCGGCCGGCCCGGCTGCTCGCCGCCGCGGGCGTCGATGTACTCCTGGGTCGGCACCATGACCTTGCGCCGGAAGATGCACACGATCGTGCCGTCCTGGTTGTAGCCGATGGTCTCGACGTAGACCACGCCGCGGTCGGATTTGGATTTCGACGGCGTCTTGTCGAGCACGGTGGTTTCGCCGTAGATCGTGTCGCCGTGGAAGGTCGGCGCGACGTGGCGCAACGATTCGACCTCGAGGTTGGCGATCGCCTTGCCACTCACGTCGGGGACCGACATGCCCAGCAGCAGCGAGTAAATGTAGTTGCCGACGACGACGTTCTTGCCGAAGTCGGTTGTCTTCTCGGCGAAGTTCGTGTCCAGATGCAGCGGGTGGTGGTTCATCGTGAGCAGGCAGAACAGGTGGTCGTCGTATTCGGTGACCGTCTTTCCCGGCCAGTGCTTGTAGACCGCGCCGACCTCGAACTCCTCGTAGAACCGACCGAACTGCACGTTGTCTCCTCACGCCATTGGGGTTGTCCAGAGGCGATCCTGCCCGCTCACGTGGTGCCGTGGCACCGAGGGTGCCGATCACCAGTGAGTGACGCGCAGCTGATCAGCGCGCGGACTCCGATTCAGTCCGTGGCGAGGGTGACGCCGGTGCGTTCGAGGTCGAGCAGGTCGACGCCCTGCTCGCGCCACCGCTCGCGCAGCGGTTCGCTGCCCCGCACCCGGCACCACGCCAATTCGGTCGAGGTGCCCGGCAGCGTCTGCAGCACGTCGACCGGACCGCCCTGCGTGCGCACGGTGGCCACGGCCGATTCCGTCACCAGCACGCCGGTGCACCCCGACCCCGGAGCCAGTGGCTCCCCGAGGTCGACGCTCATCCCGGGCACGTACACCACACCTTCGACCGCCGGCGCGGCCGCCAGCAGCGCGACCCGCCGCCATACGTCGGCGAACCGGTCGGCACCGTCCCGCACGTGCAACATCAACTCGGCCCGCGGCCCGCCCACAGCCTGCACCAGATCGGCGGCAGCCGTCATCGGGTGGCGCGACATCCCGAGTGACAGGTAGGCCCGCTCGCCCGGGATCGGTTCGAAGCGCAACACCTCGATGCGGTCCACGCCCACGAACGACAGGGAGGCCCGCGCCGGACGATGCCCGAAGTGCTCGACCAGCGCGGCCTCGACCGCGGCGAGGACGTCGGAGCCCGGCACGGGTTCGACGCTAGCCGACTGCTGCCGGCCGTCGTCTCGGTGCCGGCTCCCGCGGCGACCGGCATCACGTCATCGGAACGAGGCAACGATCTGCGCCTCGACATCCTCGTAGGAGACCCCGGCCCGAACGAGCAGTGCGCTGATGCCGTCGAGGGCATCGCACAGCCCTTTGGCGTGCTGGTCGAAGTTGTCGTACAGCGTGGTGAACTGCGCCGCGGCCGCTCCCGACCAGTCCGCCCCGAACAGCGGCGACAGCTGGGAGCGCAGGCGTTGATGCTCGCCGCGGACCTCGTGGCTGACCCGCTGGGCGGCCGACCCGAGACCCTGCAGTTGTGCTGGGGTAACCCGCAGACTCGACACGATAAGGCTCCTTCCGCGCACCCAGGGCGCGCGCTCGGCGATGCTGACAACGGCGCACGCTACGACTTCGGTCGCCTCGGCGTGGCCGGCGACGGCGGCCCTGTGGACAACCGACGACGGGCCGCGGAGTTATCCACAGGTGGCGGGTTTCGCGCCGCATCGCGTCGGGCACTGGACGCACACTGTCGCGGTGCGAATCGAGCTCACCGTCCATCACGCCGGCGACGAGTGCGACGTTGCGGTCGCCTCGCCCGGCCCGGTGCCGCTGTCCGCGCTCGCCGCCGAACTCGCCCGGGTCGGCGGCGTGCCTGAGGCCGGGCCGGTGTGGAGCGGTGAGGTGCCACTTGCCGGCACCGCAGTGCTCGGTGGGCCCGGCCTGCGCACCGGCGCGGTGCTGAACTACGGGGGACCGCACCGCGCCTACGCCGAGGCCGGCGTCCTCGCCCTGCACCAGGTCGGGGGGCCGGGTGCAGGGCGAGTCGTGCCGATCGGGCGCGGTGACCTCGTCATCGGCCGCGGTTGCGATTGCGACGTGGTGCTCGCCGACCCCGACGTCTCGCGCCGGCACGCCGACATTTCGGTGTCGGCGACGACGATCGTGGTCCGCGACGCCGGGTCGACCAACGGCACCTACGTCGAGGGGCGTCCGGTCGGCGCGGCGGGGCAGGTGCTGCGGCCGGGCGACGTGGTGCGGGTGGGTGCCTGCAGCCTGTCGATCGCGGGCCCTACCCAGACCCCGGCGACAGTCATTTCGACGACCGACGGTGCCGTGCGAATCCTGCGGCCACCACGCCATACCCCGCCGCCCCCGGCGGCCGAGATCGATGTCCCGGCGCGGGCGAGCGCGGCCCGTCCCCGCGGCGTCCAGTGGATTACCGCTCTGTTGCCGGCGATCGTCGGCGGCGCGATCGCCTGGACGACGCACTCGCCGCAGTTCCTGCTGTTCGCACTGCTCTCGCCGGTGATGATGCTCTCGAGCTCACTCGGCGACCGTCTGCACTGGCGGCGTTCCCGCAGACGCGATGCGGCCTCATACGGGCGGCGGCGAGCCGCGGCCGATCGCGAAATCACAGATGCACTGCGGACCGAAACGGCCGCGCGGCGCCAGCAGTCCCCCGACGCCGCGGCGCTGGCGCGGCTCGTCGCGCTCCCCGGTAGCCGGGTCTGGGAACGACGCCGCACCGACGCCGATCTGCTGCAGGTCCGCATCGGCACGGCCGACCTGCCGTCGTCGGTGCGCGCGCGTGAGGCGGTCGTCACGGCGCCGGCCGGAGTGGTGCGCGACGTGCCGTTTCCGGTGAACCTGCGCGACGGCCCGCTCGGCCTGGTCGGTCCGCGCGAGGTCGTTGCCGGGGCAGCACGCTGGATCATCGGGCAACTGGCCGTCCTGCACTCCCCCGTAGACGTCGGGATCTGTGTGGTGGTCTCGCCCGACGTCGCCGCCGACTGGGCCTGGGCCAGGTGGTTGCCACAGCTGCGCGGGCGGAGCGCGACCGACGAGGACGAGTGGGCCGCCCTGGTGGTCGACCTCGCGGCAGAGGTCGAGCAACGCCTGGCCGCCCGGCGGATGGACCGCGACGGCTGGTCCGGGCCCTGGCAGGTGATCGTGCTCGACCGGGCGTCCCGCCTCGCCGGCGTGCCCGGGCTCGGCCGGATCCTCGAACGCGGGCCGGCGGTGGGTGTCACCGCCGTGTGCCTTGACGACGACGTCACCAGGTTGCCCAGCGCCTGCCGGACGGTCGTGCAGGTCAACGGTGACACCGGCACGCGGGCTCGAGTCCGCGACGATGCCGGCACCGACCACCCGGGTGTCCTGATCGATGCCGTCTCGCCGGAGTGGGCCGATGCCGTGGCCCGACGCATCGCACCGCTGGTCGACGGTGGCGACGACCCGACGGGTGGCGTGCCCGACTCGTGCGGCCTGCTCGACACCTTGGGTCGCGATCCCCGATCGGATGCCCGGCCGGTTCCCCATCCCTCGCTCGACGGCCCGGCCCTCCGCGCACGGTGGGCGGCCGCCGATGGCGGCGCCGCCGCGCCCATCGGCCTGTCGTCGGACGGGCCACTAATCGTCGACCTGGTGGCCGACGGACCTCATGCACTGGTTGCGGGCACTACGGGCGCGGGAAAGTCCGAGCTGTTGCAGAGCCTCGTCGCCGGGCTCGCGGCCAACCATTCGCCCGATGACGTCAACTTCCTGCTCATCGACTACAAGGGCGGCGCGGCCTTCGCCGACTGCGCGCTCCTGCCGCATACCGCCGGCCTCGTCACAGACCTCGACCGCTATCTGACCGAACGGGCACTGCGCTCGCTGCGCAGTGAGCTCCACCGGCGCGAACGACTGTTCGCCGACGCCGGGGCCACCGATCTCGCCACGTACCGTCGCGCCGGCGCCGCTGCGCCCATCGCGCGATTAATCATCGTGGTCGACGAGTTCGCCGCGCTGGCCGACGAGCTGCCCGACTTCGTGCGCGGGCTGGTCGGGGTCGCGCAGCGCGGCCGCTCGTTGGGCGTGCACCTCGTACTCGCCACCCAGCGGCCCGGCAGCGCGGTGTCGCCGGAGATCCGCGCCAACACCAGCCTGCGCATCGCGTTGCGGATGACCGACGTCAGCGAGTCGAGCGACGTCATCGACGCCCCCGACGCGGCGAGCATCGAACGCTCGCTACCGGGCCGGGCCTACCTGCGTGCCGGCCCGACGCTCACCTGCTTCCAGACCGCGTACGCCGGGAGATCCACGCCCGAGCACACCGGCGTGCTGGTCGAGCGGCTCGACGCGTGGCGGCGGCCGTTGGCAACCCGAGCGCCGGTCGCGGAGACCAGCGAGTTGACGCGGCTCGTCGCGGCGCTGCGCGCGGCCGCCCGCACCGACGGCCGGTCACCGGCTCGCCGCCCCTGGCTGGCGCCGTTGCCGGACCGGTTGCCACGGCAGGCGCTCGCGTCGGACAATGCCGCGACGATCGCGATCGGGCTCGTCGATCTGCCGGATGAGCAGCGGCAGCCGAACCTGACTCTCGACCTCGCGGCCGGGGGGTCGGTCCTGTGCGCCGGCGCCCCGCGATCGGGACGCACCGGCGTGCTCGCGTCGCTGCTCGCCGGCGCGCTCGCGCGTTTCGGCCCGGACCGGCTCAGCGTTTACCTCATCGACGCCGCCGGGGCGCTGGCAACGATCGTGCGCGGCCTGCCGCATTGCGCGACGACCCTCGGACCGGATGAGATCGCCTCGGCGGCGATCCTGTTGCGGCGGCTGGAAACCGCGTGCAGCCAGTCCGCCGATCGCGCACTGGCCACCGCGTCCCCTGCGCCGCTCAACCTGCTGCTCGTCGACGGATGGGACGCGCTCGTCGCGGGCCTACCCGACGCCGAGGCGCTCGACTGTGCCGACTCGTTGGCCAACCTGCTGCGGGCCGGGCCGGCTGCGGCTCTCACCACGGTCGTCACCGGCGACCGTTCGGTGCTCGCCCCGCGGCTGGCTGCGGGCTTCGGGCAGAAGTTGTTGCTCGGTCTATCCGACCCCCACGACTACGGGCTGGCCGGCATCTCGCCTCGCGCCGTGCCGGCGGCGATGCCGCCCGGGCGGGCGCTGCGCGGCAGTGACGGTGCCCTCGTTCAGGTCGCCCACGCCGGGGACGAGCCGGGGCTCGCGGGCGCAGCGCGCGCGTTGCACACCGCGGCCGCTGCCGTGGGCGGCAGCGGGCGGCCCGACGCGATTCGGCTCCGGCCGCTACCGCGCAGCGTCACCCTCTCGACGCTGTCGCCGCACCGTGTTCGCGACCGCGGGCGGATGGTGCTGGGCTTGGCCGGCGACCGCGCCGAACCGGTCCACATCGACTTGTTCGCGGGAGCCGGCCGCGTGCTGGTGGCCGGCCCGCCGAGATCCGGACGCAGCACCGTGCTGCGCAGCCTGCTCACCCAGGCCGTCGAGGCCGGGCTCGACACCGTCGTGGCCGCGGCCCAGCGCTCGCCGTTGCGCAGCCTGGCTGCGGAGCTGGCCGTGCGGGTGTTCGAGCCCCACACCGGCGGCGCGTCGCTCGGGGCCGTGCCGCGAGCCAGGACGCTACTGCTGGTCGACGACTGCGAAGGCCTGGTCGATACGCCGTCCGGGGACGCCCTCACGGAGTGGGTGCGGGCCGCGGACGCCCCGCTGGCAGCCGTCGTCGCCGGCCGGGCTGACGATCTCGCGACCAGCTACCGCGGCCTCGGCGCGCTGGTCCGGCGCGCCAACTGCGGCCTGCTGCTGCGCCCGGGCCCGGTCGACGGCGAGATCCTCGGCGTGCGCTTGCCGCGCCGAGCGGTGTGCGGGCCGCCGGGGCGCGGTGTCCTCGTCGGCGACCCGAGCTGGGGCGCGGCATTCGAGGACGGCGACCCGGTACCGATCCAGGTGGCCCAGCCGTGAGCCACTCAGCCCATGTGCGGGTAGCGGTGGTCGGTGGCCGGCACGAACGTCTCCTTCAACGCCCGCGGCGACAACCACCGAGTGAGGTTCCAGACCGAACCGGCCTTGTCGTTGGTGCCCGACGCCCGCGCACCACCGAAGGGTTGCTGGCCGACGACGGCGCCGGTCGGCTTGTCGTTGACGTAGAAATTGCCCGCCGCGAACCGCAGGACCGACTGGGCCTCGAGCACCGCCGCCCGGTCGCGCGCGAACACGGCGCCGGTGAGGGCGTACGGCGCGACCGCCTCGAGCTGGACCAGCGTGTCGGGCCAGGCACTGTCGTCGTAGACGTGCACGCCGAGAATCGGGCCGAAGTACTCCTCGCGGAAGACCTCGTGGGTGGGGTCGGACGCTTCGAGCACGGTGGGTTGGACGAAGTAACCCACCGAGTCGTCGGACTTGCCGCCGGCGAGCACGCTGAGCGTCGACTCGGCGTGCAGGCGGTCGAGGACCCCGCTGAGCCGGTCGAAGGAGCGGCGATCGATCACGGCGCCGCCGAAACAGGCGAAGTTCGTGACATCGCCGTAGCTCAAGGATTCCGCGACCGCGACGAGCTCGTCGCGCACCCCGGCCTCCCACAGCGAGCGCGGGATGTAGGCCCGCGAGGCGGCCGAGCACTTCTGGCCCTGATACTCGAATGCGCCGCGCACCAGGCCGGTCACCAGTGCGGCCGGGTCCGCGCTCGGGTGGGCGACGACGAAGTCCTTCCCGCCAGTCTCGCCGACGAGGCGCGGATATGTGGCATACGAGCCGATCCCGCTTGCGACGCTGCGCCAGAGATGCTGGAACGTCGCCGTCGACCCAGTGAAATGAACCCCCGCCAGCGCCGGGTGCGGCAGCGCGACCTCGCTGATCGCGGCGCCGTCGCCGGTCACCATGTTGATGACGCCGGGGGGCAGGCCGGCCGCCTCGAACAGCGCCATGGTGTGGTGCGCGGCCAGCTGCTGAGTCGGCGACGGCTTCCACACGACCACGTTGCCGAGCATCGCCGGCGCGGACGGCAGGTTGCCGGCAATGGCAGTGAAGTTGAACGGGGTGATGGCCAGGACGAATCCTTCGAGCGGTCGGTAGTCCAGCCGGTTCCAGGTCAGCGCCGAGTTCTCCGGCTGCTGCTCGAGAATCTGCCGGGCGAAGTGGACGTTGAAGCGCAGGAAGTCGGCCAGCTCGCACGCGGCGTCGATCTCGGCCTGCTGCACCGACTTCGACTGGCCCAACATGGTGGCCGCGTTGAGCCGATCCCGCCAGGTCGTCGACAGCAGGTCCGCAGCCCGCAGGAAGACTGCCGCCCGCTCGTCGAAGGGCATCGCCCGCCACGCCGGCGCCGCCGCCAGCGCCGCGCTCACCGCGCCGTCGACATCAGCGGTCGTTGCCTGCGCCGTCTCGCCGAGCACGAGCTCGTGCCGGTGCGGAGCGACGACCGCGCGGCGCTCGCCACCGGCCATCCGGGTCTCCCCGCCGATCGTCATCGTCAAGTCGACGGCGCGGCCCGACATCTCCTCGAGGGCGGCGGCAAGACTGGTGGCCTCGGCACTGCCGGGCACGTAGGTGTGGATCGGCTCGTTCCACGGCGCGGGCGGATGGGTGATGGCGTCCATCGTCCGATCGTGCCACGGCCCGGCGTACGCGCCACGGCCGCGCCACCCGACATCAGAGCAGGTCGAGCAAAGTGCCGATCTCCTGCGTGGCGTACCAGGACAGCTCGTAGCCCTCCGCGTCGTCGACCGCGTCTTGCGACGCCGCGTCACCGAGGTCGGCCGCGATGATCGCTTGGACTGCGTCGGCGACCGTCGCTTCCGCCTCGGCGTCGTCGACGTGCGCCGACGCAATCGCCTTTACCGGTACGGCTTTGCGCAGTCTTACGACGCCGCGGTCGAGGTCGTCACGAACGTCGACATCGGCGTCATCGATATCGGCGGCGACTACGACCCGGCGACGGGCCGCGTCGGGATCGGCGTCGATCAGACGCAACGATCCGCGCGCGGCCTCGAGCATCGCCGCGTATTCCAGCTCGTCGGCGTCCTCGTCGAGGTACCACTCGCGCAGACCGGGGGTGATCGCGAAGGCAGTCACCGGTGCCGGCCCGAGTTCGCCGGCATCGAACAGCTCACGCAGCGTCGTGGTGGTGGCCGGCACGTAGACCCTCATGACGACACCATCATGGCCGCAGTCTCATGACGGTTCCGAGGGGCGGGTTGTGCTGGCCGGACCCGAGCGGGGCCGCGGCGCACGTGCGCCCGGTACCGCGCCCGCTGCGCCGACGGCTTCGGTCGCCGTCGCCGCGACCAGCTCGGCCAGTGACTCTTCGAGCAGCTCGGCGAGCAGGGCCACGTCGCGCATCGCGTCCCAGTCGCCGTTGACGCCGAAGTAGACGCCGCCGTCATAGGACGCGAGCGCGATCGACGCCGCCTGCCCGGGGGCCAGCGGCAGGATCGGGAACATCTCGGTCATGCGCGCGCCGGCCGCGTAGAGCGGCACCTGCGGCCCGGGGACGTTCGTGATCACCAGGCTGAACAAGCGGCGGGTCAGCTCGGCCGCGGCTCGCGCCCCGAGCGCGTGCAAGGTCGGCGGCGCGAAGCCCGCGAGTTCGGTCAGGCTCTGCGCGTCGATCGCGCGACCCGATGCCTTGTGCGTGGCCATCGCGTAGCGCAGCTGCGCGAGCCGCAGCGTCGGGTCGGGCTCGCCGACCGGCAGGTCGACGAGCAGCGGGCGCACCGTGGTCGTGCCCGAAGCGGTCCCGGTGCGGGCACCAGGCGTCAGGCCAGGCTGATCGGCCGGGTCGGCGACGCTGACCGGCACGAGCGCCCGCACCGAGCTGGCCGCCCGCAGCGGCGTCGCGCGCGAGAGCAGCCAGCCCCGCAGCGCGCCGGACACGACTGCCAGGACGACGTCGTTCACCGTGCCGCCGAACGCGTCGCGCACCCGCCGGTAGTCCTCGAGCCGGGTGCGCGCGATGGCCAGGCGCCGCTGTTCGCTCAGCTCGGCGTGCAGCGGCGACGACGGGGCACGGCGCAGCACGGCGCCTGCGGTGGTGGCCAGGCCGCCCGCCAGAGCACTCGCCCGGTTGACGGCGGCATGGGCGTCCCGCGCGGCCGAACGGGCCGTCTCGGCGAGACCCATCGGCCGGCGCACCACACAGAAGGCCGCGTCACGCAGCAGTTCGAGGGCGCTCGGCTCCGGGGCCGGCATCCAGATCGGCTCAACCGTACGACGCGGGGTCGGCGCGGCATCGAGGATGACCTGCGCGAGATCGATGCCGTCGGGCTCGCCCACCATCGCGGCATGCGTCTTCGTGACGATCGCCGTCCGGCCACCGTCCAGGCCCTCGACCAGGTACATCTCCCACAGCGGCCGGCTGCGGTCGAGCAGCCGCGACTGGATCCGGGCGCAGAACTCGAGCAGCTGCGCGTCCGTCCCCGGGCGAGGCAGGGCCGAGCGGCGCACGTGGTAGGTGATGTCGAAACGCGGATCGTCGACCCAGACCGGGTTGGCAAGGTGGCCGGGCACCATCCGCACCTTCTGCCGGTACCGCGGCGCCAGCGAGATGCGCTCCTCAAGCAGCCGGACGAGCCGCTCGTAGTCGAAGCCGCCCGACGGCACGTCGAGCACCACGAGGCCACCGACGTGCTGCGGCGCGGTACGGCTCTCGCGGTGCAGGAACGTGACATCTGCGGCAGACATCCGCTCGCTCACCGCCGCTCCTCGGGACCACTCGCAAGCTCGGGTCCGTCGTCGCCGCGGTCCGGCTCCTTCGTCGCCGACAATGCTTGCCTAATCGCTCCGCAAGCGTCGCTCACCGCCGCTCCGCCTTCCGTCGCTGCCCGGGTCTGCATTCTCACAGACCGCGCCCCGCGCCAGAGCAACCGGACCGCGAACCGAGCTCCCGGCGCGCCCCGTCGCCGGCGAGCGCGCGCCTCAGCGCCGGCGCGGCACCCGGCGGCGGGTGGCCGGGACGGGCACGCCGACGACCGCCGACGCGACCTCGACCAGCGCCCGCCGCAGCGGGCTGCCTGGGTTCGACTCGCCGAGCAGACGGCCGGTCGCCAGGGCCGTGTCCAGAGCGGCGGTGTCGGCCGGCAGCAGCGCCGCCGGGGTCCGGCCCGCGAACCGCTCGAGCGCGGCGCTCAGCTCGGCCGGCGCGTCACCCGGCACCACCCGCGGGCGCACCCGGTTGAGGACCACCCAGACCGGGGCCGCGATCTCGGCCTCGTGTAGTTCGGCCAATCCCCGTACCAGGCGCTGCAGTCCGATCGGATCGGCCGTCCCCACCGCCACCACCAGATCGGCGTCATCGAGCACGGCCAACGTCGCCCCGTTGCGCCGCGGCGCCAGCGTGTCGAAGGACAACTCCTCGTCGGTCTCGAGGCAGAAGCCGCAGTCGACGATCGTGAAGTCAGCGAGCCCACGCGCGGCGTTCAGGACCGAGCCCACGGCCGCGGGACGGATCTCCGGCCAGCGCGAGGCAAGCGGGATCCCGGTGAGCACGCGCAGCTGGGGGCCAAGTTGCCAGCACAGCCCGGCCAGTCCCGCGGCGTCGAGCCGCGCGCCCGACGCATGACGGCAGGCCGCGGCCAGCCCCGGAGACTCGTCGAGCAGGCCGAGTACGGCCGCGCTCGTGCCGCCGTACACATCGGCGTCGACGAGCAGGCCGCTGGCCCCGAGCCGCGCGATCTCATCGGCCAGGTGCGTGGCCAGCGTGGTCCTTCCAGGCGCTCCGGTCGGACCCCACACGGCGACGACGCTGCCGCGCCGGGTCGCTTCGGCGACGGCGATCGGCGTTCCCCCACCGGGCGGGATCGCCATCGACGTGGACGGGTCGGCGTAGGCCCGGCGTGCTCGCGCCGCAGCGGCGCTCGGATCGCCGGAGTCGGCGCCGGCCGAGCGCACGGCCTCGGCCAGGACGGACGCCACCACCTCGGCCGCGGTGTCGTCGGGCAGTATCTGCTCGATGCCGCTGGCGCGCAGCCGGTCCTCGGCGCTCGAGTCGCCACGCGCCACGACGGCCACCGGCACGACGCCGGCCGCAAGCAGGCGGTCGACGGCGTCAGCGTCCAGACGGCGCAGCCCGGCCGCAAGCAGGGCAACGCGTCCCTGGCCGGACTGCGCGACGGCCAGCACGTCCACGACGTCGACGCAGCGCCGCACGATCTCGACCGGGTACGGCCCGCGTTCGAAGGCGGTGACCAGCCGCTCCTCCCAGGCCTCGCCGTCCGCGGCAGACAGGACCGGCAATTTCATCGCGACGGTGAGGCCGATGCGCAGGCGGCAAGGTCGGACGACGGCGGGGCCGACGGCAACGACGCCGAAGTCGCGGCCGACGGCGCGGGCGCCGGGACGGCCGACGGCGCGGGCGCCGGGACGGTCGGGGTCGCGTGGCCGACGAGGATGCCGGCACGCAACTTCACCTCGTCGATCGCCAGCGCCTGGATGACCCGTCCGGCCACGGCCGGTTCGACACTGATCACGACGTCCTGACCGCCCGACCCGTTCGAGAACGACCCGCCGGCGTCGGCGTGCACCGACTGCACCGTGACGTCGGGCAGCAACACCACTGACGAGCACGAGGCGGTCGACACCCAGACCTCGATGCGCTGCCCGCTGCGCAAGCTCGGGGCCGCACCGGCGGCCAACGGAACGGTGAGGGTGGTCTGCGCCCGGACGCGGGCGACCGCGGCGGACGCGAGCAGTTCACCGCGTGAGACGGCCCGCTCCAGGCGTTTGCCGACCGCGTCCGCCAGGGTGCGCAGGTACACGCCGCGGCCGCGATCGGGCAGCTGAACCTGGGCCAGCCGCACCTCGTCGCGGGTGAGCACGGTGCCGGCCGCGAGATTCCGTGTGGCCGCGACCGACGCGTAGGTCGTGCTCGCACTCGAGACGATCTTGGCCCCGATCAGCACCGAGGCCAGCACCAGCAGCACGCCCAGGACGAGGCGCAGGTCCAGCCAGCCCGGCGTCGCGATCCGCCGCGGCTGCGGCGACGCTGGCGGAGTGGACAACGGCGCGCTCACACGGACATGCTGCCCGAGCCTGGGGGGCCGCGCGACCCGGATCGATCTTCCTGTGGACAGCCGGCGACCTCCTGCGACCCACCTGTCACACTCGACCCGACCGCACCGGGAGTGAAGGGGAGAACGCCGACGCCATGGCTGCCGAGCCGCGATTCCTGACCCTCGACGACGTCGCCGAGGTGCTGAACATCTCGACGTCGCAGGCCTACGCGCTGGTCCGCAACCAGGAGCTGCAGGCGATCAAGATCGGCGGGCGCGGGCAGTGGCGGGTCGAACGCGACCGGCTCGAGGAGTACATCGCGCGGATGTACGAGCAGACCCGTGATTTCATCGCCCAGCACCCGTTCGTCGACGCCGAGGGCGAGCGCGCCTCAGACTGACCGGCGGATCGCCGCGATCGCCGCGAGGGGGATCAGCTCGACCTCCCGCACGTCGGCGCGGCGACGCACCTCGCCGGGCGCGTGGGCCGCCACCTCGACGAAGTCGGCGCCGACGCGATCTATCGTGGCGTCGACGGCCACGCCCGACGCGAGTTCGACCCGCACGGCCGCGCGGTCGCGGGCGATGCCGCGCAGGGCGTGCCGTAACCCGAGCCGCGATGCGACGACGGACGCCGAGCCGGGCACCGCCGACAGGCGCCCCAGCCCCCGTACCCCGAGCAGGTGCGCGGTCACGACGAGCACCTCGCGGCCGCCGCTCTCGTCGAGCAGCAGCCAGTCGGGGCCGACCCGCAGCAGCGTCCCGGCGACGGGCGCCGCACCCGCGATCTGCAGCCGCAGCGATGTGGCGAGCGCCGCGCGCAACCGGTCAAGCAACGCCAACTGCCCGATCTCACCGCGCGCCCGGGTCTCCACCTCGGCCGCGCGCTCGGCCCGGGCCAGCGCCTCGGCCTGACCTTCGAGGTCCGCGAACAACCTCTCCCACCTCATCGCCGACATTCTGCCTGCTCGGCCGTCCACAGGCCGAAATCTTGCCTTGACCGCGTACCACCATCCGTCTATACAAGTAAACAGAAGCAAATGAAGGGAAACTAATGCAACGTCGACGTACGGTCATCGCGGCCGGCCTGGTCGGCGCGGACGCTGCCGCTCTGGTCGCGCTGCGACCGGACATCGCACGGCTGGCCGCCGACCTCGGTGCCCCACATGCCTGGTTCGCCCGCGTAGGGCCGGACGCCGCGATCGCGGAACTCGCCACGGCGGCGATCTGGGTGGTGGCAGCCTGGCTGGCCCTCGGTCTGCTGGCCGCGGCCGCGGCCCGCCTGCCCGGCGCCGCCGGTGACCTGTCGGCCCGGTTATGCCGGCTGGTGCTGCCGCGGCTCCTGCGCAACATGCTGGCCGGTGCGGCCGGGCTCGGCGTCGTGCTCGCCCCCGTGGCCGCCGGGGCAGTCGGCGCCCATCAGCCAAGCGCCGCCCGTGCCTCGACTCCCACGACCGCAACCGTGCCGACGCCGTCCTGGCCGG
>CAXTHY010000018.1:50301-50549 GCA_964244175.1 uncultured Jatrophihabitans sp.
GGCGGTCGGCTGGTTCGGCGGCGGTGCCTGTGCCCCACTGGCCGTCGGACCGGGCTCGACCCGCGCCGTCGACGCGGCCCGGTTCCTCCGGGTCGAGCGTGACCGTTCAGCCCGGCGACTCGCTCTGGACGATCGCCGCCCAGCGGCTCGGGCCGCACGCCGGCGCGGCCGAGGTGGCCGCCGCGTGGCCGCGCTGGTACGCAGCCAACCGGCACGTCATCGGCGACGACCCGGCCCTGATCACTCCT
>CAXTHY010000019.1:0-15647 GCA_964244175.1 uncultured Jatrophihabitans sp.
CCGAACATGCGGTGGCGCGCTTTCTGCAACGAGCTGCTCGCCATCATCCATGAGCTCGACATCCAGATGGTCGTGACCCTGGGCGCCTTGCTTTCGGACTCGCCGCACACCCGCCCGACCCAGGTCAGCGGAACCGCCTACGACCCCGAGTCGGCGGCGCGTTACGGCCTCGAGCGCTCCCGCTACGAGGGCCCGACCGGCATCGTGGGCGTGCTGCAGGACGCCTGCGTGCTCACCGGCATCCCAGCGATCTCGTTCTGGGCCGGCGTGCCGCACTACGTCTCGCAGCCGCCCAACCCGAAGGCGACACTGGCGTTGCTGCACGGCGTCGAGGAGGTCCTCGACATCGCGATCCCGCTGGCCGAACTCCCCCAGCAGTCCGACGAGTGGCAGAAGCTCGTCGACGAGATGGCGGCCGAGGACGACGAGGTCACCGAATACATCCGCAATCTCGAGGAACGCGACGACGAACTCGACCGGACCGAGATGCACGAGGCGTCCGGAGACGTGATCGCGCGCGAATTCGAGCGCTACCTGCGCCGCCGCGATCGGGGCGGCGGCGGGTTCGCCGGCGGCAGCCCGCGCGGCTGAACCGGACGCCCGTTCCGATCGACTACAGGCCCAGACCGAGCAGGCGGTCGAGCATCCGGTGCACGAGCCCGGGCGCGTCCGGGTTGCCGCCGGCCGGTGCGGCCAGCGCCTGATCAACCCAGCGGTCGACGGCGGCGATCGCCGCGCTGGTGTCCAGGTCCTCGGCCAGCAGCGCGCGGACCTCGACCAGCAGCGCCGCCGCCTCGGGCGCGCTCTCCAGCGCGGTGGCCGCCCGCCACCGACGCAGGCGGGCCTCGGCCGCCGGCAGTCGTCCGCCCGTCCACTCCCGGTTGGCGCGGTAGTGGCCGTCGAGCAGGGCCAGCCGTACGGCCATCGGGTCGACACTCGCCGCGCGGAGCTTCGAGACGAGGACGAGGTTGCCCCGTGACTTGCTCATCTTCTCACCGTCCAGCCCGATCATGCCGGCGTGCACGTACAGCGACGCGAACGGGCCGGTGCCGGTGAGCACCTCGGCGTGCGCGGCCGAGTGCTCGTGGTGGGGGAAGATGAGGTCCGAACCGCCGCCCTGGACGTCGAAGGCCATGCCCAGCCGGTTGAGCGCGATGACGCTGCACTCGATGTGCCAGCCCGGTCGGCCCGGCCCGAGCGGGGTATCCCAGTAGGGCTCACCCGGACGCCGGGCCATCCAGAGCAGCGAGTCCAGCCCGTCCTGCTTGCCCGTCCGATCCGGGTCGCCGCCGCGCTCGCCGAACAGGGTCAGCATCGTGGCGCGGTCGTAGTTCGACTCGCCGCCGAAGCCCGCGGCCGACGAGACCGGGAAGTAGACGTCGTCGGCGACGCGGTAGGCGTGCCCGTCGGCGAGCAACCGCTCGATCGCCTCGCTGATCTCGGGGATCGCCTCCACCGCGCCGACGTATTCGTGCGGTGGCAAGACGCGCAGCCCCGTCATGTCCTCGCGAAACAGCTGGATCTCGCGCGCGGCCAGCGCCGTCCAGCTCTCGTTGGTGCGGGCGGCCCGCTCCAGCAGCGGGTCGTCGATGTCGGTGACGTTCTGGACGTAGTGCACTTCGTGCCCGGCGTCGAGCCACAACCGATGGACCAGATCGAAGGCCAGATAGGTGGCGGCGTGGCCGAGGTGGGTCGCGTCGTACGGGGTGATACCGCAGACGTACATGCGCGCGGTGTGGCCCGGCGTCGTCTCGCGCACGGCCCCCGAGGCGGTGTCGTACAGGCGCAGCGGTTTGCCGCGACCGGGCAGTTCGGGCACCGCGCATGAGGGCCAAGCGTCCATGCCGATCACGGTATCGGGCACACTGCGCGGGTATGAGTGCCTACCTCGTCAGTGAGTCCGCGATCATCCGGGCCGACGCGCAGCAGCTGTTCGACATCGTGGCTGACCCGGCGATGCACCCCAAGATCGACGGATCGGGTTCGGTACAGGCGAGCCACCCCGACGTGCCGCCGCGGCTGTCGCTGGGCGCGACGTTCGGCATGGACATGAAAATCGGGGCCTCGTACAAGATCACCAACACGGTCGTGGAGTTCGAGGAGGGCCGCTTACTAGCGTGGCGGCACTTCAACGGCCACATCTGGCGATACCTCTTCGAGCCGACCGCGGACGGTTCGACCGAGGTCACCGAACAGTGGGACGCGCGCCCGGTGTGGAATCGCTTCTTCCTGCGCCTGACCTTCGGCAAGCGCAACCGTCAAGGCATCAAGAAGACCCTTGAACGCCTGGACGAGCTCGCCACCAAACCCGCCTGACCGGACCGGCCCGCCGATCTTGTGCAGCCAGGCCCGCCCAGACGCCGTCAGCCGCACAAGATCCGCTGAGAAGGCCCGGCTCCGCGATCTTGTTGGCGATCGGACGCCATGACCACCAGACCGCAACAAGATCGCCTCACCCGCCGCCGGGAGACTAGATGGGCGGCCAGGGCACGGGTGGCCAGTCGCCATGCGGCTCCGGGTGCCGGCCGGTCGCGAGCAGCCGGTCGACGCGCAGCCGCGTCTGGCGCACCTCACGGCGGGTGAGCAGCTCGCCGAGCCGGTCACCGAGACCGGCGTCGAGCTCGGTCCGCAGCCGGGCCAGCACTTCGCGCGCCTCGGCCGGCACCTTGGCCCCGGCCCACTGCCACAGCACGGTACGCAGCTTGTCCTCGGCGCTGAAGGTGACGCCGTGGTCAACTCCGAACACGTGCCCGTCAACAGTGGGCAGTAGGTGGCCGCCCTTGCGGTCGGCGTTGTTGATCACCGCATCGAAGACCGAGATGTGCCGCAGCCGCTCGAGGTCGCGCCGGCGCATGAACCGGGCGATGTTCACTGTGTCGTCGATGTCGACCCACAGCTGGACCATGCCGGGTCCGGCCGGTCCGTCGCGAAAGATCGTGGGTGGCACGATCAGCCACCCGGTGGCCGCGCTGACCTCGTAGGCTGCGACCTCGCGCTCGGCCAGCGTCCCGTCCGGGAAGTCCCAGAGGGGTCGCTCCCCCGCCACCGGCTTGTAGACGCAGGCGGCCGCGCGTCCCCCGCAGGTGACGCCGCAGTAGAACGTCGCGTTCGACGCGTCGACGACCCGGCCCTCGATCGACAGCTCGCCCTCGCGCAGCAGCGTGAGGGCCTCCTCGACGCTGACCCCCGGCTGCTCGCCGACCGAGAGGGCCAGGGCCGGTGTGAGGTCGTCCGGGACGGTCACGGATTGAGCGAGATGCCGCGGTGGTAGCCGTTGAGCCGGACGCAGACATGCCCGCTCGGGTTGAGCGGCTGCCCGCACAACGGACAGGGCGGGCGGCCGGCGGCCACGAGCTTGCGGGCCCGATCGACGAACGCGCGGGCGTCGCCGGGCTCGAGCAACACGCGCAACGCGTCCGGGCCTTCTTCGACGTCTTCCAGCAGCGTCTGTTCGGCCTCCTCGGTGGACTCGACCGGGGCCTGGGCCTCGATGACCACCACTCCGGCGTCGCCGTCCCACGCGAGCCCCATCGCGGCCACGCGGAACTCCTCGTCGACCGGCTGCTCGAGTGCGTCGTTGTCGGCGTCGCCGGCCGGTAAGGCGGTGCCGGTGCGGGTGACGATCTCGTCGAGCAGCTGCTCGAGGCGGTCGGAGAGGATCACGACCTGCTGCTTCTCCAGCGACACGGACACGATGCGCGGGCCGTCGACCGCCTGGAGGTAGAAGGTGCGCTCGCCGGGCGTGCCGACCGTGCCCGCCACGAATCTGCCGGGCCGATCGAAGACGTAGAGCTGGCGCATGATGCCTCGAGAGTAGTCAAGCTCAGACGGTGCCGCCCCCCGCGCCACCACCGATTGTGGCGTCGTCGGCACTCGACTTGCGACGCCGCCGCTTCGGGGGCGCGAAACCGCTCAGGTCACCGCCGGTCTCGTTGACCCTGATCACGTAGGGCCGGGTCTTCGTGTAGCGGATCACCGACACCGAGCACGGATCGGGCACGATGCGCTGGTACTGGTCGAGGTGCAGGCCGAGCGCGTCGGCGACGATGGCCTTGATCACATCGCCGTGGCTGCACGCCACCCACACCGCGTCGTCACCGAGGCGCTCGTCCCACTCGCGGATCGCGGCGACGGCCCGCATGGCCATCTCGGCCAGCGCCTCGCCGCCCGGGAACCGCACGGCCGAGGGCTGCGACTGGACGACCTTCCACAGCGGGTCCTTGGCCAGGTCCTTGAGGGCCTTGCCGGTCCACTCGCCGTAGCCGACTTCGATGATCCGGTCGTCCACGTGCCAGGGCGGCTCACCCTTCTGCGCAGCGCGGATGGCCTGCGCGGTCTCGAGGCAGCGATCGAGGGGGCTGGTGATGATGGCCGCCAACGGCAGCGGTGCGATGCGTGCGGCCACTGCCGCCGCCTGCTTCACCCCGCGCTCGTCCAGATGCAGGTCGAGCGTGCGGCCGGCCAGTACCGGTCCCGTCATCGCCGTCAGCCCGTGCCGGACCAGCAGGACGGTGCTCACTCGGCCGGGCTCACTTCGTCGCGCTCAGGACGCCGGTCCCGAGCAGCACCAACAGCAGCACGCCCAGCGCGACGCGGTAGTAGATGAACACGAACGTGCCGTGCTTCGTCAGCCACCGCAACAGCCAGTGGATCGAGACCAGGCCGACCACGAACGCGAAGACGACCGCCAGTCCGGTGAGCCCGACGCCGGGCGGGTTGCCCTTGCCCGGGTTGATCGCCTCGTAGGCACCGGACAGCACGACGGCCGGGATCGACAGCAGGAACGAGAAGCGGGCGGCGGCCTCGCGCGTCAGACCGCGGAATAGGCCGGCGGTGATGGTGGTGCCGGAGCGGGATGCGCCAGGAATCAGGGCCAGCGCCTGCGCGGTGCCGACCACCACCGCGTCCGTCGTGTTGATCTCTTCCTCACCGCGGTCACGCTTGCCGACCTTCTCGGCGACGAAGAGCACCAGGCCCAGCGCGATTAGCGTCGAGGCGATGATCCAGAGATTGCGGGCACCGGTGGTGATCTGATCGCTGAACACGAGGCCGAACACGCTGACCGGGATGGTCGCGACGATGAGGTACCAGCCCAGCTTGTACTCCAGCGATCCCCGCACCGATTTGTCGACGAGCCCGCGGAACCACGCGACGGTGACATGCAGCAGCTCGCGCCAGAAGTAGACGACGATGGCCACGGTCGTGCCGAGCTGCACCACGGCCGTGAACGGGGCACCCGGGTCGTTGGTCGTGCCGCCGTAGAAGTGCCAGTCGAACAGGGCCGGGACGATGCGCAGGTGCGCGGTCGACGAGACCGGCAGGAATTCGGTCAGCCCCTGCACGATGCCCAGGACGATCGCCTGTAGCAGCGTCACGTCTTCACTCCGGACCGGTCGAGGGCCTCAGCCGCCGCCCGGATGACCGCGATCCGCTCGTCGGCGTTGCCGCCGTAGGGCGCCAGCGAGATCGTCGTGACGCCCGCCTGCGCGAATTCGGCGATCTTCTCGGCGATCCGCCCGACCGGGCCGAGCAGCGAGGTCGCGTCGATGAAGTCGAACGGCACCGCCGCCGCCGCACCGTCGTAGTCGCGGGCCAGGTACTTGTCCTGGACGTCGGCCGCCGCGTCGCCGTAGCCCATCCGGGTGGCCAGCGCGTTGTAGAAGTTCTGCTCCCGGCTGCCCATGCCGCCGAGGTAGAGCGCCGAGTACGGACGCACGGGCAGCGCGCAGGCGTCGAGGTCGTCACCAAGCGAGATCGGCACGGTGGCGGCGACGTCGAAGCCGGTCAGATCCTTACCGACCTTCGCCCGGCCCTTCTCGATGAGTCCGAGTTGCTCGCCGGCGTATCCGGGCGCGAAGAACACCGGCAGCCAGCCGTCGGCGAGTTCGCCGGTCAGCTCGAGGTTCTTGGGGCCGATGGCGGCCAGGTAGATCGGGATGTGTTCCCGCGTCGGGTGCAGCATGAGGTGCAGGGCCTTGCCCGGTCCGTCCGGCAGCGGCAGCTGGTAGGTCTTGCCGTCGTAGCGGACCTTCTTGCGCGACAGGGCCAGCTTGACGATGTCGACGTATTCGCGCGTGCGGGCCAGCGGTTTGTCGAACTTGACGCCGTGCCAGCCCTCGGAAACCTGAGGTCCGGAGACCCCGAGCCCGAGCCGGAAACGCCCTTCGGACAGCGAATCGATGGTGGCCGCGGTCATTGCCGTCATCGTCGGAGTGCGGGCCGGGATCTGCATCACAGCGCTGCCGAGGTCGATGGTCGAGGTCTGCGCCGCCAACCAGGCCAGCGGGCTCACGACGTCTGATCCCCAGGCCTCGGCGGCCCACACCACCGAGAATCCGAGTCGCTCGGCTTCACGCACGACCTCGAGCTCGTCGCTCGTATGGCCGCGCATGCCCCAGTAACCGACGTTGAGTCCGAGTCGCACCGCGTCACCATAGCGAGCGCCTCATGTCGGCCCTGCGCGCCGAGCCGGTAGCTTCTCAGCGTGAACCTGCGCACGGTCGGCCGCAGCGGCCTCAAGGTCTCGCACCTCGGGCTCGGCACCATGACGTGGGGTATGGAGACCGATCTCGACGAGGCGGCGGCCCAGCTCGTGGCCTTCCACGACGCCGGCGGGACGCTCGTCGACACCGCCGTGTCCTACGGCTACGGCCAGTCGGAGTCGATCCTCGGGGAGCTGATCGGCGACCTGGTGCCGCGCTCCGAGATCGTCATCGCGACCAAGGCCGGCATCACCCGCACCCCCGAGGGGCGCACCGTCGACTGCTCCCGCGGCGCGCTGCTGCGCCAGCTCGACGACTCGCTGCGCAAGCTCGGCACCGATTACGTCGACCTCTGGTACGTGCACTACGTCGACGACACCGTGCCCTTCGACGAGACGCTGGGGGCGCTCGACGCCGCGGTCGCCGCGGGCAAGGTCCGCTACGCCGGCGTCTCGAACTACGGTGGCTGGCGAATCGGGCGGGCGGCGACCTGGCAGCGGGCCGTGCCCGGGCGCGCGCCGATCGTGGCCAACCAGATGCGGTACTCGCTCGTCGATCGCGGCGTCGAGCGGGAGGTCGTACCGGCCTGCGCGGCCCTGGGCGTCGGGCTCTTCCCCTGGTCGCCGCTGGGCGGCGGCGTGCTGACCGGCAAGTACCGCGCGGGGATGCCCAAGGACTCCCGGGCCGCCGTCGGGCACCGTCCCGACCTGGTGTCGATCGACGCGCCCGGTGTCGCCGGCATCGTCGAGGCCGTCGCGACCGCGGCCGAGGGCCTGGCCACGTCGCCCGTCGCCGTGGCGTTGGCCTGGCTGCGGGACCGTCCGGGCGTCGTGGCGCCGATCCTCGGTGCCCGCACGCTCGGGCAGCTGACCGGCGCGCTGGTCAGCGAAACCCTCGACATCCCGCGCGAGATCCGCGACGCGCTCGACGACGTCTCCGCGCCGGCGATCGGCTATCCGGAGGACGTGCACTGACTGCTGACGAGCCGCGCGTGCCCGGGTCGGGTGTCGATCCGGTCTTCCAGGCGTTCTGCGACGCCGGACTGTGGCCGGGGCTGGGCAAACGCCTGGCCGCAACACTTGGGGCGGCCGGCATCCGGGGACCCGCCGACGTCACGGCGCAGTCCGTGCGCCTGCTGCCGAAGGTGGGCCCGATGCGGGCCGGCCGGTTGTTGTCGTCGTTCATCTCGGCCACGCCGGCCTACGAGGTGGCCGCGCTCGTCGTCCCGGCCGGTCTCGACGCCCGCGTCGCCGGGCGGGCGGTCGACATGCTGGGACCAGCGGCGCCCCGGTTGCTGCGGGACGACCCGTGGCGCCTGCTGGGGGTGTACGGGGTCACGCCGGCCGAGGCCGACCGCGTCGCCCGGGCCGCCATTCCCGGCGTGCGCCGTGACGACGAACGCCGCTCGCGGGCGCTCGTCGGATGGGTGCTCGCGCGGCACGCCCGCGACGGCCACACGTGTTCACCGCGCGCCGAGGTCGCCGACGGGCTGGACGATCTTGGCGTCGTCGACGCCGAGGCCGCGATCCTGGCGGCCCTGGCGGCGGCGACCGTGCATGAGTCCGACGACGGGTTGCTCGGGCTCACCCGCTACGTCGAGGCCGAGGACGCGATCGCGCAGGGCGTCGCGCGGCTGATGGCGACGGCGCAACCGATCGCGGCGCCCAAAGGCAAGAAGATCGCGGTGCTCGACGAGACCCAGCAGGCGGCGGTGGCCGCGGCCCTGCACGGTGGCGTGACCGTCCTGACCGGTGGGCCGGGCACCGGCAAGAGCCGCACCGTGGCGGCGCTGGTCACGCTGGCCGAAGCGGCGGGCAAGTCCGTGGCCCTGGCTGCCCCGACCGGGCGCGCAGCCAAGCGGCTGGAGGAGCTGTGCGACTCCCCCGCGTCCACCCTGCACCGGCTGCTCGGCGCGCAGGCCCGGCAGTCGGGCGACGGGGTGCGCTTCGACGGCGGCTTCGCGCGCGGCGCGGAGTGGCCGCTGGAGGAGGACGTCGTCGTGGTCGACGAGACCTCGATGCTCGATGTGGAACTGGCCGAGGCGTTGCTCACGGCCTGCTCGGACGGAACGCACCTCGTTTTCGTCGGCGACGCGGCGCAACTGCCCTCGATCGGTCCGGGCCGGGTACTCGGCGACCTGATCGACTCCGGAACCGTCCCGGTGACGGAGTTGACAACCCTGTACCGACAGGCCGAGGGCGGCACGATCGCCCGGCTGGCGATCGCTGTACGTGAGGGCGCGTTGGCGGCCGTGGACGACCCCACGCGCGAGGTCGTGATCGTCGCGGCCCGCGGCTCGGCGGAAGGTGCGCACCGGGTAGTGCAACTAGTCACCGACTCCATCCCTCGGGCTCTGGGCATCGCGGCCGAACAGATACAGGTGGTGACGCCGGTGCACCGCGGACCGGCCGGCACCCAGGCGCTCAACGTCGCCCTCAAGGCCCGGCTGAACCCCGGCTCGGGCAAGCGGCGCTTCGACCCGGGCGACCGTGTCGTCGCCACCGCCAACCACCTCGAGGCCGAGCCCTTCGGCTACGCGAACGGCGAGGTCGGCCGGGTGGACGCCGTCGACCCCGATGGCGTGGTGACGGTCGAGTTCGCGTCCGGACCGGCCGAAGTGAAAGGCAAGGCGCTGGCCGATCTGCTGCACGGCTGGGCGATCACCGTGCACCGGGCGCAGGGGTCGGAGTTCCCGGCCGTGGTCGTGGTGCTACCGCCCGAGGCTGGTGGGCTGCTCTCGCGCCCGCTCGTCTACACCGCACTGACGCGGGCCCAGCGCCATCTCTCGGTGGTGCATGCCGCCGGGCCGGCGGTGGCCCGGGCGGTGCGCCTCGTCGGCGCGATCCCCCGCCGTACCCGGCTCATCCCGCTGCTGCGCGAGTACGGCGCCTGAGAGGACAGCCAGTGCAGGTCGGCCCGCAACCCTCGGCGTCGACGACTGCGTTCGCTAGCCTCCGTACGCGGTCGCAGGCGGCGATGATCACGAACTCGGGGGAACGCATGACGACACAACGGCACGGCGACCTGAACGGCACCCGACCCCGCACCCGGGCTCGCGCCACACTCGGAGTCGCCGCCGTCGCCGCGGCACTACTCGCGACCGGGTGCTCGTCATCCGGCGGCGGCGGCGTCACCACGAAGGCAACGCTGAAGTCGGTGGCGTTGTCGACAGCCGACGCCGGCTCGGGACTAAGTGAGACGGTGACGGTCAAGCTGGCGCAAGACGGCACCTCCGTCGGGTCCGACCAGCCGACCCTGCAGGCGTGCTCGGCGCCGCTCCCGAGCGAGAAGCTGCGCAAGCAGCGGCTGCAACAGGATTACTACGACCAGCCCAGGCGGATATCGGCCAGCGACGAGGTCGTCCGTTACAAATCCGGCGGGGCCACGAAGGCCTACGACGAGGAAAAGGCGGCGCTGAAGAACTGCTCGAGTACCACCGATGAGACGAAGCACATCCCGACGTCGGGCCTGGAGAAGGAACTGGTGGCGACCACCACCAAAGTCCTCAACGGCGACGGATCACTCGTCTACTCCGCAGCGATCTACCAGTGGCGCGACGACCTGCTCGATGCGGTGTACGTCTATCGCGGCAGCACGACCGAGGCGCTCGGCCTCGCCGTCACGTTGGCGAAGGCCGCCGCCAAGAACCTCAACGCGGCCAAGTAGCCGGGCGGGTCGCCGAGCGCGGTCAAGTCTCAGACGCGCGCGGGCTCGGACACCGGTGCGGGCAGCTTGCGGGATGCACCGCGGCGTGTCGCGCCGGCCTTGCGTTCACTCTTGATTTCGGCCAGGTGCTCAAGAAAATCAACCTGAATGGTGTGCCGCTTCGACTTCACGTAGCGCTTCTGCAGCTGCCGGTGATAATCCGCGATCTCGCTGCGCATCGCCGCCGCTGCGGGCAGCGTCGCGGTGCCGTCGAGCAGGTCGGCCACCCATTCCGCCTGCGCCTCGGCCAACGGCATGATCGCGCCGAGCGGCTGGACCAGGCCGAGGAAGTACAGCCCGGGATGGTCGGGGTCGACGACCCGGTGGAACAGCGAGATCTCGTTGTCCTGCGCAGAGATGATCGACGAATCCAGGAACGGGAACGTGATCTTGTAGCCGGTGCAGTAGACGATCACATCGATCTGCTCGAAGGTTCCGTCGACGAAGTGCACCGTGTCGCCGTCCAGGCGCTCGATATTGGGTTTGACCTCGATGTCGCCGTGCCCGAGCCGAATCAGGATCTCGTCGGAGATCGTCGGATGGGCTGACGCGATCTTATGGTCGGGCTTGGGCAGCCCGTACTTGGTGACGTCGCCGCGGACGAGTTTCATGATCAGCCCGAGGAAGGCCCGCTGCACGGGGAACCACCCGAGACGCGCCACCGGTGAGGTCGTCAGGTGGTCGGTGGGGATGCCGAACACGTACTTGGGCACGACATGGGCGCCGCGCCGCATCGCCATGAACGTCCGGTCCGAGACCTTCGACGTCTCGACCGCGATGTCGCAGGCCGAGTTGCCGATGCCGAGGACGAGCACCCGCTTGCCCTCGTAGGAGTCGAAGGTCTTGTAGTGGTGCGAATGGGTCTGCTCACCGGTGAACGTGTCGGCGCCGGGGAACGCCGGCTCGGGCCAGCGCGCGTCCCAGTGGTGTCCGTTGGCAACGATCACCGCGCGGTAGCGGTGCTTGCTCGTGCGCTTGGCGCCGCGCTTGCGCACGGTGACGTCCCAGTCGCCGTCGCCGGTGGGTTCGACGCTGACGACCTCGGTCTTGAACTGGATCTTGTCGCGGAAGCCGAAGTTGTCGACGAAACGGTCGAAGTACTGCGCGATCTGCCGGTGGTTCGGATACGTCGGGTAGTCGTGGCGCATCGGGTACGACTTGTACTCCATGATCTCGCGCGAGGTGTTGATGTGCAGCGAGCGGTAGGACGACGACATGCCGTTGTCGTTGAGGTAGCGCCAGTTGCCACCGACCTCCGAGCCGGCTTCGTAGCAGTCGAAGTCGATCCCCCGTGCCTGCAACACTTGACCGGCCGCGATCCCCGACGACCCTGCTCCGATGACACAGACGTTGCTCACTGCGAACCCCTTGCGTGAATGTGACCGGGTGGTCATAGTGACTATGACACCGACCCGGAAAGGGCGCAATGCCAAGCACCACATGGGAGAACCTCGACGCGCAGCGGCGCGAGCGGGTGCTGGACGCGGCGATGGCCGAGTTCGGCCGGCACGGTTACAGCGGTGGCAGTCTCAATGTCATCGCCCGTGCGGCCGGCGTCGCCAAGGGTTCGCTGTTCCAGTACTTCGACGACAAGTTCGACCTGTTCGCACACGTGGCCGAGCAGACCTCGTTGCGCATCTACGCGGTGCTGGCGCCCTATCTCGTCGCGCCCGGTGACGGCGAGCCGTTCGTCCACCACTTCACCGGGCTCGTCGATGTATGGATCGACTACATGGCTGGGCACCCGCTCGAACGCGGGGTCACCGCGGCCACGACGATGGAGCTCGATCCGCAGGTCCGCACCGCAGTCCGCGAGCCGGTCCACCGGCTCTACGCCCAGGGCCTGCGCCCGTTGCTGCAGGGCGCGGTCGAGGCGGGCGAGCTGCGCGCCGACGCCGATCTCGACGCCCTCGTCTCGCTGCTCGTGCTCGTGCTGCCGCACCTGGCGCTCGCCCCGTTCGAACCCGGCCTCGACGCGGCCCTGACCCTGCACGGCACCAAGGGCCGCGCGCGCACCCGACAGGCCCGCCGACTCGTCGACACCCTTCTGGCTGGCGTCCTCTCGTGAACGATTACGACGTCCTGATCATCGGCTCCGGATTCGGGGGCAGTGTCAGCGCGCTGCGCCTGACTGAGAAGGGCTATCGCGTCGGGGTGCTCGAGGCCGGCCGCCGCTTCGCCGACGAGGACTTCCCGAAGACGTCCTGGCACGTGCGTGACTACCTGTTCGCGCCGCGCGCCGGTTGCTACGGGATCTTCCGGCTCACCCCGTTGCGCGACGTCCTCATCCTCACCGGCGCCGGTGTGGGCGGCGGGTCGCTGGGCTACGCGAACACGCTCTACCAGCCGCCGCCCGGCGTGTACGACGACCCGCAATGGGCGCACATCACCGACTGGCAGGCCGAGCTCGCACCGCACTACGACCAGGCGCGGCGGATGTTGGGCGTGGCCACCTACCCCGGCACGTCGCCGTCGGATCGGGTAATGAAGGCCGTCGCCGACGACATGGGCATCGGCGCGACCTACCGCAACGCCGACGTCGGGGTGTTCTTCGGCGCCGCCGGCAGCCGCCCGGGCGTCGACGTCGCCGACCCGTACTTCGGTGGCGCTGGCCCGGCCCGGCGCTCGTGCATCCAGTGCGGCGAGTGCATGACCGGCTGCCGGCACAACGCCAAGAACACCCTGGTCAAGAACTACCTTTACCTGGCCGAGCAGGCCGGGGCCGAGGTGCATGCGCTCACGGCCGTGCACCGGGTCCGGCCGGGGCCAGCCGGCGGATACGCCGTCGACACCCACCGCACCGGCCGCCGGCCGAGCGGGCGGCGCGCGCAGGCCCGGACCATCACCGCCGACCAGGTGATCTTCTCCGCGGGCGCCTTGGGGACCGCCAAGCTGCTGCACGTGCTGCGCGACGACGGCACCCTGCCCAACATCTCGCCGCGGGTGGGACGGCTGACCCGCACGAACTCCGAGGCGATCCTGGCGGCCCGCGCCCGAAGCGCCGACACCGACTACAGCCGCGGCGTCGCGATCACGTCCTCGATCCACCCCGACCCGGTGACCCACGTAGAGCCGGTCCGCTACGGACGCGGGTCGAACCTGCTCTCGCTGTTGGGCACGGTGCTCGTCGATGGCGACCAACCGGTCCAGCGCTGGCGCGCCGGGCTGCGCGAGTTGCGGCGCAACCTGCGTGACCTGCCCAAGCTGCAGAACCCGCGGCACTGGTCCGAGCGCACGATCGTGCTGCTCGTCATGCAGTCGCTGGACAACTCGATCACGACCTCGCTGCGCAAACGCCGCTGGTTCGGCCGTCGCCTGACCAGCAGCACGGGCGAGGGCGAGCCCAACCCGAGCTGGATACCGGCCGGGCACGAGGTCGCCCGGCGCGTCGCCGACAAGATCGACGGGATGGCCGGCGGCACGTGGGGCGATCTGATCGACATGCCCGTCACCGGCCACCTCATCGGTGGGTGCGTCATTGGCGACTCCCCCGCCACCGGCGTCGTCGACCCCTATCAGCGCCTGTACGGCTACGCTGGCCTGCACGTGATCGACGGCTCCACGGTGTCGGTGAACCTGGGCGTGAACCCGTCGTTGACCATCACCGCCCAGGCCGAACGGGCAATCTCGTTGTGGCCGAACAAGGGCGAGGCCGACGCCCGTCCGCCGCTCGGCGCGCCGTACCAGCGCCTGGCGCCGGTGGCGCCGGCCGCGCCGGTCGTGCCCGCCGATGCCCCGGGCGCGCTGCGTCTGCCCGTGTTCGCCGTGCGGCGGCACGCCCCGTCGACCGATTCGCCGCCGGAAGGCCAACAGGAGGCTGCACGATGACCGACTACCCGCCCCAGCCCTGGGATCTCCGGGGCCAACTGCATGCCTCGGCCTTCCTCGTCCCCCTGGCCGACGTCCCGGTCGACCTGCCGCCCGGCACCACGCCGGTGCGCGTGGGCGGCCGCGGCATCGTCGGCACGGCGTGGGTGTCCTACGAGCCCAGCGGGGTGCTGAGCTACCGCGAGGTGATGGCCACGCTGCTGGTCCGCCGCGGCCGGCGCCTCATGCCGACGATCGTGAGCATCTGGGTCGACAGTGCGGCCTCCCGCGACGGCGGGCGGGCGCTGTGGGGCATCCCGAAGGACCTGGCGACCTTCGACTTTCGCGGCACCGAGTTCGCCGCCCGCGACGAGAAGGGCCCGATTGCATCAGGAACTGTGCGCCCGCACCGCGCACTGCCGGGCCGGCTGCCGGTCGCGTTCTCGATCGTCCAGACGCAGGACGGGAAGGCGTTGGTCAGCCCGGTGCGCTCGCGCGCGTCCGTTGCGCTGTCGTCGGCCACGCTCGACGCCGACCCGGCTGGCCCGCTGGGCTACCTCGCCGGCCGCAAACCCTTCGCCTCGTTCACGATGCGCGACTTCCGGATGGATTTCGGCCGCGGCTGAGGTTGGTGCTCGCCGCGCTCGTGGCGTTCAATGGACGCGATGAAGGACGGTGCCGAGCCCGACTGGGAATACGCGCCGCTGCGGATCCCGGCCGAGGTGACCCGGCTGAACGCGGCGGCGCAACTCTCGTTGCACGCCGAGTTCGGCGGCTGGGAACTCGCCCGGGTCGTCCGCTACATGGACGGCAGCCGGCGCGTGACTCTGCGCCGCAAACGCCGCACGACGGCCGTCCCGCTGCCGGGCCTGTCGACCTGAGGCGTCTAGCCCGGTCCCGAGCGTCGCGCAGCCGCCCGCAGCAGACGCCGCACGATCAGTCGGTGCACGGGCGCGACCACGAACCAGATCGCCGCCGCGCCCCGGTGGGCGTAGCGGATGGACGTGCCCAAGGCCAGCTGGCCGTCGTCGGCCGAAACGGCCAACCGCGTGTCGAGCCCGAGCCGCGAACGGCTGGCCAGCACGGTGACGGCATCGCTGGTCGCGTCAGCTATCTGCCAGCCGAAGACGTGCCCGGGCGCGTGTTCGGGCGCGAGCCGAATCAGCAACCCCCAGCGCCACGAGACGCGCAGGAAGCGCCGTACGGGTGTGGGCGCGGCCTCGAAGATCGCCCGCGCCCACACCAGGGCCGACTGCGGTGGACCTGGCAGCAGCGGCACCGCCGTCCGGGCGATGTAATCGACGCGGTCGAGGTCGTAGCCGGGTGCAGCCATCGTCAACTCCGTTCGTAGAACTGGCGGACGGTGCCGATGGTGTCGGCCTCGGCCGGCGACTTGTCGTCGCGGTAGCGCAGCACCCGCGCGAAGCGCAGCGCCAAGCCGCCCGGGTACCGCGTCGAACGCTGCAATCCGTCGAACGCGATCTCAACCACCTGCTCCGGCCGCACCCGCACCACGTACCCGTCGGTCGGGCCGTCGGCGAGTTCGAGGAACCGCTCGGTCTGCCAGGTCAACATCGCGTCGGTCATGCCTTTGAACGTCTTGCCCAACATCACAAAGCCGCCGGTCGCGGGATCGCGGGCGCCGAGGTGGAT
>CAXTHY010000019.1:15657-49786 GCA_964244175.1 uncultured Jatrophihabitans sp.
CGCCTTCCCGACCCCCACTCGATGGCCAGGACAACGAGGTCGAGGGTGTGCACCGGCTTGACCTTCAGCCAACCCGCGCCGCGCCGCCCGGCCTCGTACCGTGCGTCCAGCGACTTGGCCATGACGCCTTCGTGCCCCGCGGCCAGCGTCAGGTCGAGAAATCGCTGCGCCGCAGCGGGATCGTCGGTCACCAGCCGGTCGACGCGCTGATCAGGCGCAACGATCTCGGCCAGGGCCGCGGCGCGGCGCTCGCCCGGTTCGTCGAGCAGGTCGACACCATCGCGATGCAGGACGTCGAAGAAAAACACCGAAAGCGGTTGCTTCGTGCGCGCGGCCTCGATGTCGACGCTGCGACCGAAGCGCGACGCGGTGACCTGGAACTTGTGCGGACGGTGGTCGGAGCGCAGGGCGATGGCCTCACCGTCGGCGATCAGGCTGGCCACCGGCAGGGCCAGCGTGGCCGCGACGACCTCGGGCAGCCGCGCGGTGACGTCGTCCAGGCTGCGGGTGTAGACCGACACTTCGTCGCCGGCGCGGTGAATCTGCACCCGCGCGCCGTCGAGCTTGGCTTCGAAGACGGCGCGGCCGCCGAGGCGCTCGAGCGCATCAGCCACGCCGGACGCGGTCTGTGCGAGCATCGGTCCGACCGGACGGCCCACCTGCAGGTGGAACTCGGCCAGGGCGTCGGCGCCGCCGCCCATGGCTGCGGCCGCGACCAACGGCAGCGCGCCGCCGAGCATCGCCGCGCGCCGCACGTCCTTGGCCGGCACCCCGGCGGCCTTGGCGACCGCGTCGGCCATGACCCCGATCAGCGCACCCTGCCGCAACTCGCCGCCGAGGAGCCGGCGCAGAAAGGTCTGCTCGACCTCCGTCGCTGCCCCGAACAGGGCGGCGAGCTGCTCAGCGCGCCGCAGCTGCGAGCCTTCGCCGGCCGTCGCCCCGATCTCGCTGAACGCCGCGTCCACGCCGGTGACCGTGAGCGTGGGCACGGCCGCCGGCGGCGGGAGCGAACGCAACGCGGCCCAGCCGACGCCGATCTGGCGCTGCGGGAGTTCGCCCGACAGCCACGACACGACGACGGTGATCTCGTCGCCGGCCGCGGCCAGGACACCGGCCAGCAGCGCGGTTTTCGCCAGCCGCGAGGACGTGGCCCCGACGGCGGCCGACGCGGCGGCCAGCGGAGCGACCAACATGTCCGTCAGCCTCGCACGGACCACTGACGGCGTCGTGCCGGGTCGTCGGGCCAGGAATGGTGTCGCTCCAGCCGACACACCTCGTTTAGGTTGCTGCCTATGAGCGAAGACATCCCCGACCTGGGCGAGACGGCGGGGGCCGCACCGTCGGAGGCCCGCGACTTCGCCCGGGCCTTTCGCTCGTTCCTCGAGTGGGTGCACGGAGCCGACGACGGGGACGACGCCGGGAACGAGGTCGTCGGCCTCATCAGAGATTTCCTCGGCGCCGAAGGGCTGGCGCGCTCGGTGGTCAGCCGTCGGCTCCCGGCGTTCGAACACGTGAACCTGCAGACCGCGCTCGAGGCCTGGTCGGCCACCGAAGGCCGGACGGTATCGATTCACGGCATCACCGTCCCGCCGCACTACGACGACGTACGCCTGCAGCAGCTCGTGTCCGGAGAGGGAATCCCGCCGTTGCGGCTGTCTGCCCCGTCCTTCGCCGACCTGCCCAACGGGCCCGACTCGACGCTGGCTTGTCTGTTGCTCGCCGCTCTGCTCGTGAGCGACGAACGCGGCCGGTACGTGATCCTGGTCGTGGGGCCGAGTGAGCACGACCCAGGAATTTCGGTCGAGGTCGCTGGCCTGGCCGTCGACGGCGCCCAGGCCATCCACGCCGAGCTCGACCTGTTGCGTTCGCGGCTGAACGTCTACCGCGGCCACGTGCTGGACGTGTCGCTCGGACCGATGGGTGGCGTCGCGCTGTCGTTCGGGCAAATACCGGTGACAGCCCGCGAGGCGGTCGTGCTCCCCGAGGCGGTCCTGCAGCGCATCGAGCGGCACGCCCTCGGTGTGGCCGAACACCGCGAGGCGCTGCTCGCCGCGGGCCAGCACATCAAGCGTGGCCTGTTGCTGTTCGGGCCGCCGGGCACCGGCAAGACGCACACCACCCGTTACCTGGTCGCGAAGATGACCGGCTACACACGACTGCTGCTCAGTGGACGCTCGTTGCGCGCCATCGGGTCGGTGGCCGGTCTGGCTCGCGACCTGCAGCCGGCCGTCATCGTGCTTGAGGACGTCGACTTGGTGGCCGAGGACCGCAGTTTCGGCCCGGGATCGAGTCCGGTCCTGTTCGATCTGCTCGACGCGATGGACGGCGCCGCGGCCGACGCCGACCTGCTGTTCGTGCTCACCACCAACCGCGCCGACCTGCTCGAGCCCGCCCTGGCCGCCCGGCCGGGCCGCGTCGACGTCGCGGTCAACATCGACCTGCCCGACGCCGACGCGCGGCGCCGGCTGCTCGCGCTCTACAGCCAGGACGTGCCACTGCTGCTGTCGGAGCACGAGACCGACGACGCCGTCGCGCGCACCGAGAACGTCACCGCGTCGTTCATCAAGGAGCTGGTGCGCCGGGCCGTCCTCGAGTCACTGATCGAGCAGACAACGCTGCGCGAGGTGAACGGCGTGCACCTCACGCGGGCTCTGGACGATCTGCTCGACAGTGCGCAGGAGGTCACGCGGAGCCTCCTCGGCGTGGGGAATGACCCCGAAAATCTGCCTGGTGGCGGCGGTCTTGGTTCGCTCCCGGAGGGAAACGCCCGCGGCTTCGTGAGCTTTCGCGGGCGACACGGACGCCGTTACACCCCCTACCCGGGGGAGTGACCCCGATCGTCGTCGGCGCGATCAGCAGGAGCCGAGCAGGCGGTCGAGCACGCGGACGCCGAACTTCAGCGCATCGACCGGCACGCGCTCGTCGATGCCGTGGAACAACGACATGAAGTTCAGGGCCGGGGGCAGCAGCAACGGCGAGAACCCGTAGCAGCGCAGGCCCAGGGTCGAGAACGACTTCGCGTCGGTGCCGCCGCTCATCAGGTACGGCAAGGTGTGCGCGGCCGGGTCCTCGGCCCGCAAGGCAGCGGCCATCGCATCGACGAGCGCACCCTCGAAGCCGGTCTCGACGGCGATGTCGGACACGATCGTCTCCCGGGTGATGCCGGCGCCGGCGAGCTCGTCGATCGTTGCCAGCATCTGCTCCTCCTGGCCGGGCAGGAAGCGGGCGTCGATAGTGGCCTCGGCCTTACCCGGGATCACGTTGGCCTTGTAGCCGGCCTCGAGCATCGTCGGGTTGGTGGTGTTGCGGATCGTCGCGCCGATCATCCGGGCCGCGCCACCGAGCAGCGGCAGCCACGAGTCGACATCCTCGGCATCGATATCCGTGCCGGTGACCGCGGACAGGCCCTCGATGGTGGCGCGGACGGTGTCGGTGATGACCACCGGCCACTCGTGCGCGCCGATGCGCGAGACGGCCGCGGCCAGCCTGGTGACGGCGTTGTTGGTGTGCACCATCGAGCCGTGGCCAGGGGCGCCGGCCGCCTGGAGGCGCAGCCAGTTGATGCCCTTCTCGGCCGTCTGGATGAGGTAGAGGCGGGTGCTCTCGTCCAGAGTCAGGCTGAAGCCGCCGACCTCGCTGATCGCCTCGGTGCAGTCGGCGAACAGGTCCGGGTGGTGATCGACCAGGTAGTGCGCACCCAGCCGGCCGCCGGCCTCTTCGTCGGAGACGAAGGCGAGGACGATGTCGCGCGGCGGTTTGCGCCCACTGCGCGCCCACTCGCGCACCAGCGCGAGCGTCATCGCGTCCATGTTCTTCATGTCGATGGCGCCGCGGCCCCATACGTAGTCGTCGCGGACCTCGCCGGCGAACGGGTCGACCGACCACTCGCCCGCATCGGCGGGCACGACGTCGAGGTGGCCGTGGATCAGCAACGGCGGCCGCGACGAGTCGCTGCCTTCGATGCGCGCGACCGTGGACGCCCGGCCGGGGGCGGACTCGATGATCTGCGAGCTGATGCCGACCTCGTCGAGCTTCCCGGCGACCCATTCGGCCGCGGGGCGTTCGGGGTGCGTCGGGTTGGAGGTATTGATGCGGATCAGATCGACGAGCAGCTCGGTGACCTCGTCCTGCGCCGTGATCGTGTGCTCTGACAGCGTGCTCATGTGCTGTTCCTACCAGCCCGAGCCAACGCCGGACGCGCCACAGTGAATGGGGACGCGGTCAGGGCGCGTCTCAATCGCTGGATCCGTCCACCGACCCGGTGAACGGCGACCGCACTCAAGGGCCCCACCCGAGCGGTCAGCAATCAGACGCCCCCCAGAATGCCCCGAGCGCGCACCTGATGTTAGCTGGGCGTGAGTTCTATGGGAAGTGCTGGTGCGAGGCTGGTCCGGTAAGCGCCACCACGGCGCCGCGCTGCGGGCCCGGTAGACTCGTCCGCGCACTCGTCCGGGTGGCGGAATGGCAGACGCGCTAGCTTGAGGTGCTAGTGCCCTTTATCGGGCGTGGGGGTTCAAGTCCCCCCTCGGACACTCACGGAGGCCCCAACATTCGAGCCTCTAGCCGGAAGCCGTCGAGCTGGTGATACTCCCGACCTCACGTGCGACAGACTGGCGCAGCAGCGGTCAGTGCTGCGAGAGCACACTTTCGAGGCCGTTCCATGTCCAGTGGTTGTTCGGTCCGCACAGCGCCCAGTGTTCGGGGGTCAGCGTCGGGTTGTCGTCAGTGGGCATCTCGAATGCACCGGCGACGGCAGCGAGGATCGCCCTGATGCCCTTCTTCTCCTCCTCAGTGTGGCCAGAAATTTCGCTGTAGGCCTTGTCGCGCGTGCCGACGAAGAATTGCTCGACCTCTGCGGGCGCCTGATCGTGAAGCCCGGCCCAGAACCCGGCCATGAACGAGCGGTACACAGCCCAGCGGTACTTGAGCTTGTCGTCGGCCTCCTGAATGTCGACGACCGCCTCGACCCACATTGCCAACGGCCCGATCACGGTCCCTAGCGCCGATGCCGTGCCCATCGCTACGGCCGACCCGAGCAGCGTCTCGACGCCGAAAATTTCGGCTCCCAGCACGCCGGTGTGTGCCGCGTCGATCAACTTCGGAAGCACCTCACTGGCCGGGCCCAGGCCGAGCATCGCCTCAGCAAACTCGTGCGCCTCCCCGGCGATGATGTCGACGTAGTAATCGAGCAGCGCGCGCCCATGGTCGACCTCCGCGAGCGTCGGCGGCGGGTCGGCTGCCTCCGGCGTATGTCCGCCCTCCTGCGGAGCCAGATTCGTGGCGAGATCTTCCTGCGCTTGCCCTTGTTGCTGACGCTCCCGAACCGCCTCCCACAGCGCGCCCCAGGTCTCGGGGCCGACGACGCCGTCCTGACCTTGTAGCCCTTCCCTCTGCTGAAACCTCAACACTGCCTGTTCGGTCGCAGCGTCGTACTCGCCGCTCTGCGGCAAATCGTCGGTGTCCATGGGCGAGCGGACCATCTGCAGCATCTGCTGCGCTTGCACGACGTAGTCGTGATCGTTGGCGTGGCCCAACTTCAGCACTGGGTGGGTCATGACACCGCCTCGTTCCGCGGTTGCTGCGATTCTCGCGTCAACGGTGAGAGCGTCAGCGCTCGCCACGTCGCGGCTCCGGCAAGGACGAGGCCGGGCCTTGGAGTCGTCCTTAGGGCCGACAAGGATGAAGGCGAGTCCGTTAGGGCAGACAGTGCCGGCGGTGCTTCGTCCGGGCAGGGCTTGCCGCAGGCCAGGAGATTGCCGTTGACATCCTTGGCGGGGTCGTCGGGCCGCGCTGGCAGTAGGTAGGGGCTTTGGCTTTCGAGCCAGGACACCCACAGGGTCTGGAATCCGGTCGGGCATCCCGTCTGCGGAGGCATCGCGACCGCACCCGCGGCATTCTGCACGGCGATCGTTTCCACAGGGTCGGCACCGGCGTTCACGAGCAAGATGCCGATCGCGGAGGCCGCCAGCCACAGCTTCTGTTGATCCTCACCATCTCCCCCTCGATGTCGAAGCCGGCCGCACTTCGCGGCGGTCTTCTTCCGCCTAATGTGGATCAGGCGTAGAGGGGTGCGACAGGCCTCGCGGGCAAGATCGACCTGACTCTGGTCAAGACTTTCTTCACCAAAGGACAGGTCGAGCCGTTGTGCGGCCGATGGCGCGCGACAATAGGGGCCCCATTCCAGGCCGGCAGGGGCAGGTGAGGGCCATTTCGACACAGTTCGGGCCCTACCGGCTCAACTGGCTGATCGGCCGGGGCGGCATGGGAGAGGTCCACAACGCGTTCGACGAGCGGCACAATCGGTACGTCGCGCTGAAGCTACTGTCGGCCGAGGTCAGCGCCGACGAGGAACTACGAGCCCGCTTCCGGCGGGAGGCCCAGATCGTCGCCCTGCTCCGACACCCACACGTCATTCCCGTCCACGGGTTCGGCGAGATCGACGGTCGCCTGTACCTCGACATGCGCTTGGTCCTGGGCTCGGACCTGGCCACGATCCTCGAAGCCGGCCCGCTCTCTCCCGAGCGGGCCGTCCGGATCGTTGAGCAGGTGGCGGGCGCACTGGCGGGCGCCCACGAAGAGGGCCTGGTGCACCGGGACGTGAAGCCGTCGAACGTGCTCATCTCGCGGGTGTCGGAGACCGGTGACTTCGCGTACCTGGTCGACTTCGGCATCGCACGACTCGTCGATGCGCCGGCCCTGACCCGTGACGAACTCCCCGTCGGGACCCTGGCATACATGGCTCCCGAGCGCTTCCGGGGCGGACCGCCGGCGACCTCCGGCGATGTCTATGCACTCGCCTGTCTGCTGTTCGAGTGTCTGACTGCAGAGCGGCCGTTCACGGGCACGAGCCTGCCCGATCTCCTGTACGCCCACATGGATGCGCCCCCACCGAAGCCTTCTCTTGTAGCACCGACCGTCCCGGCATCGTTCGACGACGTGATCGCGCGTGGCCTGGCGAAGGACCCGACGGATCGCTTTCGCTCGGTGACCGAACTTGCCGCGGCGGCTCGAGAGGCGCTCGACGCGAGTCCGGCAGCTCGCAGACGGCGCAAGACCCGGCCGCGCACCCGGCGGGCTCGGATCGTGCAGGCGGTCAGCCTCGCGACAATCCTCGTCGCCGTCACTACGGCTTTCGTGGCGGTGATCGGCAACAGCGACAGCCCGGCCGCCAAGATCAGGACTGTCGGGGAGAATTCGGTCGGCAGGCTCGACGCGGCCACCGGCCGTGTGACTCGAACTGTCGCGGTCGATGCCGGGCCGGGCGCGGCCGCCGCCCGCTATGGCGCTGTCTGGACGGCGAACACCGATGCGGACACCGTGTCGCGGATCGACGCTGCCACCGGTTCGGTGACGCGCATCGTGGTCGAGTCCGCGCCGTCGGCCGTCGCGGTCGGCGCCGGCGCGGTGTGGGTGACGAACGCCGGGTCCGGCACCGTGACCCGCATCGATCCCGCCACGCAACGCACACAGACGATCGCGGTCGGCACGGCTCCCGGAGGCATCGTCGTCGCAGGAAACACCGTGTGGGTCACAAATACCGGCAACGCCACGGTGTCACGCATCGATCCGGCCCTGAACAAGGTGGTAGCGACCATTCCGGTCGGAGCCGGGCCGAGCTCGATCAGCGCCGGCGATGCCATCTGGGTGGCCAATTCGGCGTCGAACACCGTGTCCCGGATCGACCCGCGCAGCAACGCCGTCGTCGCCACGATCCCGGTCGGCAATGACCCGGAAGGCATCCGGGTCGTCAGGGATGCAGTGTGGGTCGCGAACAATCTGGACGGCACGATGAGCCGCATTGCGATCGGCGGCAGATCCGTCACCGACACGGTTGCTCTCGGGTCCGGGTCGCAGCCGACGGCGCTCACCGACATGGGCGGCAAGCTCTGGGTGGTGGCGCAGAACGACGAGGCCCTCGACGAGGTCGACATCGGTGCATCGCCACCGCGGGTCGTGCGTAAGGTCCATCTCGGCGTCGTCCCCGGGGGCGTGACGAGCACCCGCAATGCGCTGTGGGTGACCGGCACCATCGATCGGCTGCAGCACCACGGTGGCACTATCCGTCTCCGCGCCGAGGATCCCGGATCGATCGATCCGTCCTTCGTCGGCACGGCCCTCCCCCCAGGGCTGCTCAACGGCGTCTACGACGGCCTCGTCGGTCTGCGTCACGCCGCCGGCTCGGCCGGCGCGGAGATCGTGCCGGACCTTGCGACCGAACTGCCCGCACCGACGGATGGCGGGCGCACATATCGATTCCGGCTGCGATCCGGGATCCGATGGTCCAACGGAAAGCTGCTGACGGTGTATGACGTCCGCCGCGGTTTCGAGCGAGCCATCGCGTCCGGCCTGCTCGACGTACGGAGCGAGATCGCCGGCGCTGGCAGGTGCAACACATCCAGGTGCAGCATCAGCGGGATCGGCGTCGACCCGGCCACACGCACGGTGACCATCCGCCTCGTCCGGCCGATTGCGGAGTTTCTCGATCACATTCTCTTCTGCGCAGCAGTACCAGCCGACACACCACTCGCCGAGCAGAAGGTCGCACCCGTGCCCGCGACGGGCCCTTACCAGATCAGCAGATACGTCCCGAACAAGCTAATCACGCTCACGAGAAACGCCTACTTCGAACAGTGGTCCGCTGCAGCGCAGCCGGCGGGATATCCGGACCGGATCGAGTTCGACAGCGCTCCCGGCGCCGACGCGCCAGCTACTCCCGCTGAGTCGAAGAAGGAACTCGCTGAGGTCGACACCGGGCGCGCTGACTGGGTCGACGCCCGATTCGCCGGCCCTGCGGCCGCGCTGAGAGCAACGCTCGGCGAACGCCTCTACGTGACCCCAGACGGCGCGACCAGGGCCGTCGTACTGAATACCCGCATCCCACCGTTCAACGATGCGCGAGTGCGCCGCGCGCTCTCATTCGCGGTCGACCGCGCGGCATCCGCCGCGGCGTGGCCGTCCCCCGCAGTGCCGACGTGCCAGGTCCTCCCACCCGACTTTCCCGGCTATCGGCCCTACTGCCCCTACACCTTGCACCCGAACTCCAGCGGGGCCTGGGGTTCGCCCGACTTTGCCACGGCCGCGAAGCTCGTCGCTGCGTCCGGCACACACGGCGCCAGCGTGACGGTCTGGTCACTGCCCAACCCGGCACCTGGGGTGAAGGCCGTTGTCGACGCGCTGCGCGAACTCGGCTATCGCGTCCGCTTCGCTGTCGGCAATCCGGCAGGCAATTACTTCGGCTACGTTGCCGACTCGCGCCATAAGGTCCAGGCGTCGTTCTCCGCGTGGTTTTCGGACGATCCGAGCGTCCACGGCTTCATGCCCCCGCTGTTCGCCTGTAACTCATTTCGGCCCGCAAGCCCCGCGAACACGAACACTTCCGAGTTCTGCGATCCCGTCACCGAGACAATGATCCGGCGCGCCGAGCAACTCGAGTCGACCTCCCCCCAAGCTGCAAACGATGCGTGGGCGCTGGCCGACAAGCACATCACAGACGAGGCACCCTGGATCTCGCTCGTCAACACGACATGGGTGGACGCGGTGTCGCGGCGGGTGCACCACTACCTGCGCAACCCGTTCCTGGGAGTGCTCTTCGACCAGATGTGGGTTGTGCAGTGAGCCGTTCGACGGCCGAGTTGATCGGCCCGCTCGTACACTGGTTTCGTGGCGGACTCCATCGAGCTTTGGTCGCTCGGCCGAGCTAGCCTGGTGCTCCTCGAGCGTCGACGAATGACCGTGGGCAGAGGCGCAGAGAACGACCTAGTGGTTGAGGACGCCGAGGCATCGGCAATCCACGCGGCCCTGGAACCCCTTGCCGGAGCATGGAGCGTGCGCGACTTGAGTTCGCGCAACGGGACTTTCGTCAATGGTGAACGCATCCTGGCCGAGCGCCCACTTCGGCGCGGAGACGAGATCCGCGTAGGCCGCTCGCGCCTCATCTACCGTCCAGAGTCGAGCACCGCGGCCGTCGATGCGACCGCCACGCCGCGTGGCGTTCCGGACCTCACCAGACGCGAACGGGAGGTGCTGCTAGCGCTTTTCGGTGGCCGGCTGCCCGACGCGGTCTACTTCGAACCCGCGAGCACACGCGAAATCGCCGCCGCTCTGCATGTGACCGAGGCCGCCGTGAAGCAACACATCGTGAACCTCTACAACAAGTTCGCCCTCACCGTTCGGTCCGAACGCTCCAGAGCCAGGCTGGCCAACGAAGCCCTACGTCGCGGCGTGATTAGCCTCGTCGACATTCACGGAGCAGCGGCGGGAACGTAACCCACCGTCATATCGCCCTGCCGCGCCAGCTAGCCGAATACGGGTCACGATTCGGGTCTGGGTGGCGGGTGCGGGTCTCAAGCTGCGCCGGCGCGCCGATGTCGATCAGATGCGCGGTGAACGTAGCCGCGCATCAGCCGTACCCGGAAACTGCTGCCGGACTCGGGCATCAAGATCATCGGTGCCCACTCGAGTGGGCACCGATCCGCCCCTACCGGTACTTGTCGTGAGGAACTGACATCCCGATGATCCAGCGTTTGCGGGACCTGACCGCTCTGGTACCCATCAACGCTGGGCTCCGAATGTGTGTTTCAACTGGTTCAAGTCCCCCTCGGACACAGTTAGAGCCCCGAACTTGGGGAGTCCCTTCGTTTTGCCTCGGCGAGCCGGGAACGACGGCGACGTCACCGGGCATGTGCACCCTGTCCTGTCTCATTGATCTGAGGCACGACGCAGATTGGTGAGAATCTCGCAGAGTTTGTCGCTTGCCAGCGTGATGGGACCACCGGGTTGCCATGAGTTAGGGACCAGCAGAGCAGCGTGATGATGTTCATCTGTTGACTCCTTCTGGTCAATCCGACGCGCCGTGTGAGGCGGCGAGTTGGGGTCGTTGTCGGCGGCGGTAGGAAGGGCGTGCGGCAGCTGACGGCGCCGTCGATGAGCAAATTGATGAGCCGCTTCTCCCGTGACGCGCACACAGCGGGTGCACCCGGGCCACGACTGCCTGTTGGTCATGGCCAGCCACGGGCCTAGCGCCCACAAGCGGACCGGCAACCGGTGGGGCCTAAGGCTTTTTGAAGACATCGTGGTCGGGTCTTTGGCGTGGGCATCGCACGCCGGCGCGAACTTCTCTCGGACGACGGTCTTGAACGCGACCGCGTGCTCGCGCTTGAGCCGCCGGTAGTCGCCGTCCAATGCCGAAGTGGTCTCGAACTTCACTCGGCGTCGAGCTCGTCGAGGTGGCCGAGGAAGTCCTCGGCCGACTCGTGAACTGCCACGCGACCGGCAGTGACGTGCACGTCGACCTCGCGCTCACGCTCCTGCCACCGCTCGGCCCAGAACCAGCGTTGATCGGCCGGCACGGGCAGGGCGGCCCGCAACTCGATGACGCCGTCGGCGCGCTCCGTCATCTCCAGCTGCGCACCCGGCTGGTCCAGGTGCAGCCGGCGACGGACGTCGGCGGGCAGTGCGATCGTGCCGCGGCCCTGAACGCCGAGGTCGCGGTGCTCGATCGGTGACGACATAGACACGTCATAGGCCGCTAAGCGGCAAAGCAGTAGAACTGTAAGACGAGAGCCAGAGTGGCCGCGCCGGAGTAGCTATTGGCGGCGTTGCCGACCGCAAGCGGGGGGGACGTGGTCCTCCGCGCGGACAGTCCACTCATGGACGAATCAACGCGCCTGAGAGGTACGCTATGCGGTACCACTCGTAGGAGAGATCATGACTGCAATTACTGCAAGTGAGGCGCGCAAGAGTCTGTTTGGGCTCATCCGACAGGTCAACGACGACCACACTGCGGTCGAGGTCGTATCCCGGCACGGCAACGCGGTCATCATGTCCAAGGACGACTACGACGCGATGACCGAGACCGCCTACCTGCTGCGGACGCCTGCAAACGCCGAACGACTGTTTGAGGCGATCGAGCGCGCGCGGCGCGGCGAGTTCGAACAGCACGATCTCCTGGACGCGTGACCCGGAGGATCGCCTTCGATTCGTACGGCTGGGAGGACTACCTCTACTGGCAGACTCAGGATCGCAAGACACTCAAGCGCATCAACCAGCTGATCGCCGACGTGCTCCGCGACCCATTCACCGGCATCGGCAAACCGGAACCGCTCAAACACATGCTGACGGGCGCATGGTCACGCAGGATCGACGAAGCCAACCGCCTCGTCTACTACGTCACCGATGACCACATCGTCGTCCTGCAAGCTCGGGACCACTATTGACGTCAGGGTCGACGACGGCACTTGATGATGATTCGCCCCCTAACTGGGTCGGCTTACGGACACACGCCCGTTTGTCGCTCGTCTTGAGCAACTTCGAGTTTCCGACGTGCGCGCGGGCCACATGATCGCGCCTTCACTCGGGTGCTCCTACCGACGATCCGGCTTGGTGGTCGGCTAGTTCGGTCAGTCTTGACGTCGATCGGACGGCGTCACGATGATCAGCGGATGAGCATCGAGAAGCGGCTCGCCGACCTGGGCCTCCAGCTGCCGGCCACCCCGGTGATGCCGGCTGGTGTGGCGGCCACATTCTCCTGGGTGCGGACCGTGGGCGACCGCGTGCTGGTGTCCGGTCACGGCGCGCAGGACCTCGATGGATCGCCTATGGGGCCGTTCGGTCGCGTCCCCGACGAGGTCAGCCCCGAACAAGCGATGGGCTCGGCCAAGGCCGCTGCGTTGTCGGTGTTGTCGAGCGTCAGGAGTGTGATCGGCGATCTCGACCGTATCGCAGCTTGGGTCACGGTCACCGGGTTCGTGCAGGCGCAGCCGGGCTACCCACGGACAACAGCGGTAGTCAACGGCTTCTCCGAGGTTGTCCTCGCCGTCTTCGGTGACGATGTCGGCCAGCACGCGAGGACCGCGATCGGTGTCGCTGCGCTTCCCCTTAACCTGCCGGTCGTGATCGCCGCCGAACTCAGCCTCGCGCCGCCGACTGAAGCCGAAATAGCTGGGACTTGCCCACACCGATCGGCGTGAGCCGTCGGCGCGCAGACCGGGGCGCATCGCGGCCCCCGCCGCCAGAATAGGCGCGGGGTCGGCACGTCGGCCGGTGCCTGCGTCTCACCGTTGACGACGACCACGGGCGTGGTCCTCCAGCCCCAGGCGTCCGCGAAAGGCCGTCCGTCACGGCGTGCCCCGAAGCCCAACTGACACTCGCCGGCCGACCCGAAATCTCGTTACGGGGCGACGATCCGGGTGCGACAGGTCCCACCCAACGAATACGAGCGACCGCGACGTAGCTCGAGGTGTCGCTCATAAGCCCAGCAAATCTGGGGCCAAAAGGCCTGAAAATGCCGATGCCGGGCCGCGCGGTCTATCGCCGTCGAGCCGACACCGCTACTGTCCGATGCTGCGGGGCGCTGGATGGGTCGAAGGCGGGGGAACGCACTTCCGGCTCATCCAGCGCGACGCGTACCTGGGCCGGGACCGCCGCCGCTACGTGTGGATCAGTATTTGATCAACACCATGCGTAGTCATTTTGCCAAGCGATCACTACGATCCGTAAACCATTGCCCTATCACCTTCGTGGCCCACGTACGGTTATTTGCGACTTGCCTCCTAGCGGCGCGGGGGTCGCATGCCCGCCGTGCGGGCGACTGCGGCACGTCCCCGACGCGCTTTCGGCTGATCTCGCCCGGGTCGGGAAAATCCATCCATGTGAAATTTGCATTAAGCATTACTTTGAGTAATCATGAGGAGCAGATTGTCGCTGGCAGTGTTCAGCGGCCTCGACGGACGGAGGCTCATCATGGGAGCTGTGCACGTGCACGATCGCCGGCCTCGATGGGATCAAGCCCTCCAGGACGGTTGGGGCTTCGGCGAGTTACTCATGTCGACCCGCTCGCGCCGCCCCCTGTGCCTCGGCGACCAGGTCACCCTTCCCGACGGCTCGAGTTGGCCGGTCGTCAGCAGCCGCGAATTCCACTCCGTCCTCGGCTGGCGCCAGCATGTGGTCGTCGGCGAGGACGCGACTGACATCTCCGCGCAGCTCGCTCGCGCCGACCTGCGCCTCGCCAGCTGAGCTGACCGCCCGCGCGGTCCCCACCGGAACCACCGCACCGCCGCACCGCCGACAAGCGTCAGGGTGCGGTGGTGCGCGAACCAGCTCTGTTCGTGTGCGCCGGCTGCGGGTCCGGTTGCCCAGGCGTTGGTGGAGACGATCGACCTCGAGGTTGTAGCCGAGCGTTCCCTTGATCTCCAGCTCACCGGACGCGGTCTGCCTGCTGCGCGTGCTCTTGGCTGACCGCGGTCTCGCCGGTGAGCACCGCCCAGGTGTCGGCGCGGGCCACGCCGTCGGCCGAACTCTGCGGGTGCAGCTCGGGTTCGCTCGCCATGGCAGGACGCTACGGCGGCCCAGCCGCCTCGCCGATCGGCCGCTGGGAATTTCGCAGGGAATTGGGAATCGCCCCTTCGGGCGTCGCTGTAGGCAGCGCAGCAGATGAGCGGGACACGGTGTGTGCGCTACCGTCCGATCAGTTCGCCCATCGACAGGAGGCCCGGATGCCCGCCGAGCACATCGACGTCCTGATCATCGGCGCCGGGATCTCCGGCATCGCCGCCGCCTGCCACCTGACGCGGAAGTCTCCCGACAAGTCCTACGCGATCCTCGAGCGTCGTCAGGCAGTGGGCGGCACCTGGGATCTCTTCCGTTACCCCGGCATCCGCTCGGATTCCGACATGTACACGTTCGGCTTCAGCTTCCGGCCGTGGACCGAACCGAAGATCCTCGCCGACGGCCCGTCGATCCGCCGCTACGTCGCCGACACGGCCGCCGAGTACGGCGTCGACAAGCACATCACGTTCGGTCGCAAGGTGATCTCGGCCAGCTGGTCCACGCCCGACGGCAAGTGGACCGTTGAGTCCGTGGACGAGGCGTCGGGCGCGACGCAGCGTATGACCGCCACCGTGCTTGCGGCCTGCACCGGCTACTACGACTACGACCACGGCTTCCGTCCGGACTTCCCCGCTGAGGAGCGCTTCCGCGGCCAGTTGGTCCACCCGCAGCACTGGCCGGCGGACCTCGACTACGCCGACAAGAAAGTCGTGATCATCGGCAGCGGCGCCACGGCAGTCACGCTCGTCCCGGCGATGGCCGACGACGCCGCGCACGTCACGATGCTGCAGCGCTCGCCCACCTACATCGTCTCGCTGCCGGCCGTGGACAAAATCTCTCTCGCGCTGGCCAAGGTGCTGCCCGACAGTGTCGTCTACAAGCTGGCCCGAGGCCGCAATATCGCGATCCAACGCGCCATCTACGCGCTCGCGAAGTCCCGGCCGAACGTGGTGCGGTCGATGGTGCTCAAGGGCGCCCAGCGCCAGCTCGCCGGCTCGTCCGACCTCGCGAACTTCACGCCCAAGTACGACCCCTGGGACCAGCGCCTGTGCGTCGTCCCGGACGGCGATCTGTTCCGCACCGTGCGCGAGGGCAAAGCCGACGTCGTCACCGGCAAGATCAAGACATTCACCGAGACGGGCATCGAACTGGAGTCCGGCGATGTGCTCGAGGCCGACATCGTGGTGACCGCGACCGGCCTGCAGGTGCAGATGCTCGGAGGCACCGCGGTCGACATCGACGGCGAACCGCTCGCGATCAGCCGGGCGGTGACCTACAAGGGGGTCCTGCTCGAAGGCGTGCCGAATGCGGCGATCATCTTCGGCTACACCAACGCCTCGTGGACGCTGAAGGCCGATCTGGCCGCGGAGTACCTGTGCCGGCTGCTCAACCACATGGACGAGCGCGGGTACGCGCAGTTCGTCGTGCACGCGCGCGACGCCGACCGGGCCGAGAACTCCGTCCTGAGCAGCCTGAACTCCGGTTACGTCCGGCGCGGCAACGACGAGCTCCCGCGCCAAGGCACGCACGGACCCTGGCTGGTGCGCAACAACTACCTGCGCGACTCTGCGACACTGCGCCGCGGCGCGATCGAGGACGACGTGTTGACGTTCACCACCGCCAAGTCCGCGACGCAGCCGAAGCGGTCACGGGCCAGCGCCTGAGCCGATGCCGGCCGCGCTACCGTCGCCAGGTGACTGCCGCAGACCTCACCGACATCGTCAACTCGGGCCTCAACGCGGCGCTCGGGTTCCAGCTCGACGAAGCCGGCCCCGATCGCGTCGTGCTGAGCTGGACGATCGGACCGCAGCACCTGCAGCCGCACGGCATCGTGCACGGCGGGGTGTACTGCGCCGCCGTCGAGGCCAGCGCCAGCATCGGCGGCGCCATCTGGTTCGGCGAGCGCGGCACGGTCGTCGGCTCGGTGAATCACACGAACTTCCTGCGCGCGGTACGCGAGGGCCGCATGGTGGCCACCGCGACTCCCATCCACCGCGGGCGCAGCCAACAGCTCTGGTTGGTCGAGGTCGTCAGCCCCGACGCCAAGGTCGCGGCTCGCGGCGAGGTCCGGCTGCAGAACCTCGCCGACTGAGCTCGGGGAACCGGCAAGTAGGGTCGGGTCGACCGTCGCGAGAGGGGATCGAATGTCCGACGAAGCTGGCACCGCAACGTTCACCGCACCAGGCCACGACCCGCTGGAGCTGCCGCTGCACCAGGCGACCGAAGGGGCAGCGGGCGCAGAGATCAGCAAGCTGCTGTCGACGACCGATCTCGTCACCTTCGATCCCGGGTTCGCCAACACCGCGTCGTGTTCGTCGTCGATCACCTACATCGACGGCGATGCCGGCATCCTGCGCTACCGCGGTTACCCGATCGACCAGCTCGCCGAGCACTCGACCTTCATCGAGACCAGCTACCTGCTGATCTACGGCGAGCTGCCCACCGCCGACCAGCTCAGCGCCTTCGAGAACAACATCCGTCGGCACACCCTGCTGCACGAGGATATGAAGAACTTCTTCGACGGCTTCCCCTCCGACGCGCATCCCATGCCGGTGCTGTCGTCGGCGGTGTCGGCGCTGTCGACCTTCTACCCCGAGTTGCTCAACCGCTACGACAGCGAGGACTTCGAACTCGCGACGTACCGGTTGCTGGCCAAGCTGCCGACCATCGCGGCCTACGCGTACAAGAAGAGCGTCGGCCAGCCGTTCCTGTACCCCGACAACTCATTGGGTCTGGTCGAGAACTTCCTGCGGATGACGTTCGGGTTCCCGGCCGAGCCGTACGAGGTCGATCCGGCGCTGGCCAAGGCCCTGGACCGGCTGTTCATCCTGCACGCCGACCACGAGCAGAACTGCTCGACCTCGACTGTGCGGCTGGTCGGCTCGTCGCAGGCCAACCTCTTCGCGTCGGTCTCGGCCGGGATCAACGCCCTGTTCGGCCCGCTGCACGGCGGGGCGAACCAATCCGTCCTCGAGATGCTGGAGCAGATCCGCGATCACGGCGGCGACGTGTCCGAGTTCGTGAAGAAGGTGAAGGACAAGGAGGACGGGGTCAAGCTGATGGGCTTCGGCCACCGCGTCTACAAGAACTACGACCCGCGCGCGGCGATCGTCAAGAAGTCGGCCGACGAGGTGCTGCAGGCGCTCGGCAAGCGCGACCAGTTGCTCGACATCGCCCTCGAGCTCGAGCAGGTCGCACTCGAGGACGACTTCTTCGTATCCCGCAAGCTCTACCCGAACGTCGACTTCTACACCGGGCTGATCTACCGGGCCATGGGCTTCCCGACGCGGATGTTCACGGTGCTGTTCGCGATCGGCCGGTTGCCGGGCTGGATCGCGCAGTGGCACGAGATGATCAATGACAAGCAGACGCGCATCGGTCGGCCGCGCCAGCTCTACACCGGCGAGCCCGAGCGCGACTTCGTGGTGGTCGAGAACCGCTGACGAACACCGCCGGGCCGCCGACCAGAATGCGCGGCAGCGATGGCGGTCGAGGGCGGCCAGGCCAGCGACGACGGCGCCTACGCCTGGTCGTGGGCGACGACATGACGTTCGGGCTGGACGTGGCTGTTGGACGGTGATGGGTCATGATCGGTGCAACCGCCGGGACAATGAGCCTGGGTGACGTAACCGGACGCATCCGCCCGGCGTGAAACCGGAAGGCAGGCCGCGCACGAATGAAGGACGTGGAGCCCGCACTCGCAGAGATCGGCGAACGCCTCAACCGAGGTGAGCCGGAGGCCTTGGAAGAGGCGTATCGGACGCTCGGGCCGCTCGTCATGTCCTACCTGAGCCGCTACGTTCCGCAGCCGGACATCGAAGACGTCCTGCAGAAGGTTTTCTACGAGCTGTGGCGCGTCCACGACCGCTTCGACCCCGCGCAGTCACTGCGCGGCTGGGTGCTGGGCATCGCCCGCAAACGGGCCATCGACCACTTGCGTAAGCGCCGCGACGTCGTCGTCCCCTTGGACTCGATGCGCGAGATCACCGGGGACGACGGACGCGACACCGCCGAGCGCTTCGTCTGGGCCGACGAGGTGCGTGGCGCGCTGGATATGCTTCCCGATTTGCAACGCGAGGTCATTGAGCTGGCCTACTTCCAGGGTTACACCCAGACCGAGATATCCGTGGCGCTCGACACTCCATTGGGCACCGTGAAGACGCGCACCGCGCGCGGCCTGCACCGCTTGGCCGGGCTGCTGGAGAACGCGAGGGGGTTGCGATGAGCGACGCTTGCGCAGCGATCCAGAAAGCATTGTCGGCGACGAAGGAGCCGAGATGAGCGAGCGACACGTCTCCGACGAACTCCCGCGCATGTTGACGGGTGACGCCGACCGAGAAACCGTGATCGCGGCCGCGGCGCACCTGCGTACCTGCCCCGATTGCCAGCAGGAACTGGTGTCGGCGGTGGTGGCGCACGCGTCGCTTGCCTCGGCCCATCGTTTCGCGCCGGAGGTCGTCGCCCAGGGCGACTCGGGGATCCCCGAGAAGTTGCCTGAGACGGCCAGCCTGCCTGATCTGAGCGACGTGTTCGCGCAGGCCCGTAAGGATGCGATCGCCAAGAGCGAGCCGCCGGCCCGCAACCGGCGGCGCCTGGTAGCGATCGCGGCCGCCGCGGCCGTCGTGCTCGGCGGCGGCGGCACGATCGCCGGGATCGAGCTCACCTCGTCGGATTCCTCCAGCCGGACGGTCCAGTTGGACGCATTCGGGGTCGGCACGCACAAGGCGAACATCACGATCCAGGACAGCAAGATCAAGGTCGATGCGTCGGCGCTGCCCAGGCTCGATGCGAAGCACTACTACGAGCTGTGGGTCACCGACAGCGAGCGCAAGCACATGCAGCCCGTGGGGTCGATCGGCAGCGACAACACTGCCGTCATTCCGGTCGCCGCGAAGGTGATGGCGCAGTACAACGACTTCGAGGTCAGCATCCAGAAGACCAACCAGATCAAGTACAGCGGCGTCAGCGTGTTGCGCGGCGCGTACGGCTGATTTACTTCTTCTTCGGCGGCAGCGGGAAGAACATGCTGGTCCGCTCGGCGTACTCGGCCCAGCCCGCGCGCTTGCTCATCGACTTCTCGAGGATGCGGGCACCCGAGCCCACGGTCAGCAGCAGCGTCATGATGATCGGCGCGTAGATCGTCACCACGCCGGGCAGCGAGTCGGCGGCCACGAGGAAGATTCCCCACCACACGCAGGCGTCGCCGAAATAGTTGGGGTGCCGGGTGTAGCGCCACAGGCCGACGTCGATGACCTTGCCCTTGTTGGCGGGATCGCCCCGGAAGCGTTCCATCTGCATGTCACCGACGCCCTCGAAGAACAGGCCGATCGCCCAGCTGGCGACGCCGAGCCAGGCCAGCCCGCCTACCGCGGACCCCTCGAACCCGCCGACCAGAATGGGCGAGGCGATGACGAACGCGAGCACGCCCTGCAGGAGATAGATCATGCGCAGCGCGTAGAGGTCCCCGTTGCCCGGCTGCTGGTCGAGCATCTCCTTGTACCGCGGGTCCTCGGGCTTGCCGATCGAGCGACGGCCGATGTGGATCGCGAGCCGTAAGCCCCACACCACTGGAAGAACGAGCAGCAGCCAGCGTCGGACGTCGTCACCGTGGCCGGTCGAGCGGATGAACACCACGACCGCGACGGTGACGAACAGCAGACCCCAGGTCGTGTCGACGACGCTGTGCTTGCCCGCGATCTTGGACGCGATGAACGTGACCAGCAGGACGACGACGAGCGCGCCGCCGGCCCAGGCCAGTGTGCCGACGAAGGCGGACGAGTCGAACGAGGTCACTCAGTCGACGGTACCTGCGCCCACGGGCGGATAGCCGGCATCGCGCTGCGGCCCTCGGCCGTCGGCTTGACGCAGAGGAACTGGTCGACGCCCATGCGGCCCTCGTCGAAGGTGAGCATCCCGCCGACGAGGTAGAGCCGCCAGACGCGGGCGACCTCTTCACCCTGCAGCGCCACGAACTCGTCCCAGTTCGCCTCGAACGTGGTGATCCAGTGCTGGACGGTGGTGACGTAGTGCTCGCGCATCGCCTCGACATCGCGGACCTCGAAGCCGCCCCGCTCGAGGTGCGTCAGGGTCTGCGACATCGGCCGCATGTGCATGTCCGGAGCAATGTAGCTCTCGATGAAGGCGCCCCCGCCGGGTGCGGTGTCCTGGTGGCGCGACATCTGCTGCAGCAGCAGGCGGCCGGTCGGCTTGAGCGCGCCGAACAGGATGCCGACGTACGTGCCGTACTGACCCTCGCCCACGTGCTCGCCCATCTCGATCGAGCTGACGGCATTGTAGGTTTCTCGTGATTCGGCCAGTTCGCGGTAGTCCTGGAGGCGGACGTCGACGCGGTCGGTCAGGCCGCGGTCGGCCACCCGCTTGACGATGAAGTCACGCTGCTGGGCTGAGAGCGTGATGCCCGTGACCTGGACGCCGTAGTGCTGGGCCGCGTGCAGGGCCAGCGAACCCCAGCCGCAGCCGACGTCGAGCATCCGCATGCCGGGCGCGAGGCCCAGCTTGCGGCAGATCAGGTCGAGCTTGGCGCACTGCGCATCGGCCAGCGACTGACCCTCGTGCGTGAAGTACGCCGAGGAGTAGGCCATCGACTCGTCGAGCAGCAGCTCGTAGAAGTCGTTGGACAAGTCGTAGTGGTGCGAGATCGCGGCGCGATCACGCACCCGGGTGTGCAGGCCACCGCTCAGCCGCGCCTCGGACGCCGGCGGGGTCGGCCGGGCGCCGATCGCGCCCAGGCGCGCGGCCGTGGCGGCGGCTTTGAGCTTCGCGCTGGTCGACAACGAGATACCGGTCTGCGGGCGTGATCGCGCGAGCGTCCAGGCGCGCCGGAAGCCGTCGGCCAGGTCGCCCTCCACATCGATGTCGCCGGTGACGTAGGCGCGGGCCAGGCCCAGCTCACCCGGCGCCCAGAGCAACCGGCGCAGCGCGCGGCGCGAACGAATGACTAGCACCGGGCCGTCGTGCGGGCCGGCCTCGCTGCCGTCCCACGCGCGCAGCCGCACCGGCAGGTCGATGCCGACCGTGTCGTGGACGACGGCGGCCAGGCGATCGGCGACGGAGGGCTTGGTGGGCATGGTGACCTCGCTGGGCATGGTGACCTCGCTGGGCATGGTGACCTCGCTGGATGCGGTGACGGAGTCGGACGGGTGGGGCGGGCGCGGCTGAACGGGCACACCTTTGCGCCACAGGCGAATGCCGTGGACGGTGATGAGCGCGCGGACGAGCCACGTCTCGAACGGGTGGCGCAGGCCGGTGGCGAGCACGGCCCGGCGCGTGGCCGGGCGGCGGACGCCGCGGACCGAGGCGGTGAACGGCTTGCCGTCCGGGCGGTGCAGGGTGATGGTGACGGCGAGCCGCTGGCCCGGCTCGGGCAGGCTCATCCGGTAGTGCCCGTCGACGGGATAGAACGGCGAGACGTAGAACTCCTTGGCCGTGTCGACGCGCCCGGCGTCGTCGGTGCGCAGCAGGTAGCGGTGGCGCTGGCCGTAGGTGTTATGCACCTCGGCCACCACGCAGGCCAACGACCCGTCCGGCTCGTGGCACCAGTAGAGCGTGAGCGGGTTGAAGACGTAGCCGAGGCTGCGCGCGCTGGTCAGCATCGTGATGCGGCCACCGCGCAGGTCGACGCCGTTCTTGGCGAGGTAGACATCGACGTTCTCGCGCAGTGTCCGTTCCGGATCGCCGAGGTGGTCGCGGGACTCGAAGCGGGCCAACGGGCCGTGGGCGGGCAGCGCGTCGAGGTCGACATACCAGAGGTAGCTGCGGTGCCGGACGTCGTGGCGGACCGGCTCGGCCCGCACGTGCGCGATGTCGACCTCGTACAGCGCCGGTGCAGCGCCGCCGTCGGCCACACTCACCACCGCACGCCCAGGGATGCGGCCGCGTCGACGCCGGCGCGGCAGCCATCCTCGTGGAAGCCCCACCCGTGGTAGGCACCGGCGAACGCAACCGTGCCGTCGTTCAGCTCGGGCAGGCGCTCGCGGGCGGCGACCGACTCGGTCGTGTAGACCGGGTGCTCGTAGTTCATCCGATCGATGACCGAGGACGGGTCGATGTGGTCCTCGGCGTTCAGCGTCACGACGTAGGTGTCGGGGGCATCCAGGCGCTGCAGGCGGTTCATGTTGTAGCTGACCTGGACGGCCGTGGGGATGGCGTCGCACGACGGCATCGCGTAGTTCCACGACGCCTGGGCCCGCGGCCGGCGGGGCAGCACGCTGGTGTCGGTGTGCAGCAGGGTCGGGTTGACGGTGTAGCTGATGGCGCCCAGCAGTTCGGCCTCGCTGCGCGTCGGCTCGCGGAGCATCCGCATCGCCTGGTGCGGGTGGGTGGCCACGACCACGCCGTCGAAGTGCTCGACGGTGTCGGAGTCGTCGCGGATGTCGACGCCGGTGGCAACGCGGCTGATCGAGCGCACCGGGGTCGACGTCTCGACGGCGGTCAGGCTCTTGGCCGCGCGCTCGACGTAGCGGGCCGAGCCGCCGGTGACGGTGTACCAAACGGGGCTGCCGGAGACCGAGAGCGCGCCGTGGTTCTGCAGGAAGGTGAACAGGTAACGGGCCGGGTAGTCGCCGGCCTCGGTGGGGGCGGTCGACCAGACGGCGGCGATCACCGGGGTGACGAAGTGCGAGGCGAAGTAGTGGGAGAAGCCGTGCTTGGCCAGGAACTGCCGGACGGTCAGTCCGTCGTCGGCATCGGCCAGCACCTCGTGGGCGCGCCGGTAGAAGCGGACGACCTCGCCCAGCAGCCGCAGGTAGCGGCGGGACGCGACCGTGCGGACGTCGGGCAGCAGCCCGGAGATGCCGCGACCGCCGGCGTACTCGAGCCCGCACTCGGCGCACGAGATCGACATGCTCATGTCCGATTCCTGGGTGGCGATCCCCAGCTCACTGAACAGGCGTCGCAGCATCGGGTAGGTGCGCAGGTTGTGGACGATGAAACCGGTGTCGATGTTGCGCAGGACCCCGTCGGTGCCGATCACGTCGTGCGTGTCGGAGTGCCCGCCGAGGCGATCGGCGGCCTCGTACAGCGTGACGTCCGCCTCGTCCTTGAGTATGTACGCGGCGGTGAGGCCGGAAATCCCACTGCCCACTACTGCGATGCGCCGACGTGCCACGGGTTGGCCCTCCACTGCTGCGATGGCCGGCGAGATCGATCACGCCGCTCATGAAGGAGTTCGTACGGATGATCGGCTGCGGTTTCAGCGCAGTGACGTGGCGCACGGTACCGGCTGGCGAGTGGGCCAGCGCCGGTGCGGGGAACCGGTCGGCGCGGCAACAAAGTTTGGGGGGCGAGCGGCACGGGAGGGATGTGCCGCTCGCCCTAACACGGCAGTCTAGGGCATTTCGACGGGTTCGCGCCAAGTAGGTTCGACCCCGTGGGTGACGCTTATTTCGTCTCGACCGCCGCCGCCGACGATGGCGGACGATTCCGCGCCGGTCCCCAGACCGCGGGCCCCTGGGCCGAGCATCTGCAACACGGCGGGCCGCCGAACGCGTTGGCGGTCGCGGTGGCCGAACGGGTGGTGGCCGCGGCGACCGGCCGTAGCGATCTTGTGCCGCTGCGGCTGTCGGCCGACTTCGTGGGGCCGGTGCCGGTCGGCGAGCTCGAGGTGAGCGCTCGAGTAGTCCGGGCCGCGCGCAGCGCCGCGCTGGGCGCCGTGACCATCTCGGCCGGCGGGCGCGACTGCCTGTACGTCCGGGTGTGGTTCGTGCGCACGAGCGACACCGCCAACCTGACGCAGGCGTTGCCGACCCCGCCGGCGGTGCCCCCGGAGCCGTCCAGTTTGGGTGTCGACTTCGGGTACGGCGCGAGCCTCGACTGGCGCTTCGTGCGCGGCCGGTTCACCGAGCGCGGTCCGGCGGCCGCGTGGGTGCGTCCTACCGTCCAACTGCTGGACGGTTACGAGCTGTCCGGGCTGGCTCGTGCGGTACTCATCGCCGACTCGGCCAGCGGCATCTCGGCCGAGCTGGACTGGGGCACGTGGTCGTTCCTGAACGTCGACCTGGACGTCCATCTGGCCCGCCCGGTCGAGGGCGAGTGGCTGCTGATGGACGCGCGCACCCAGCTCGGCCCGCAGGGCTCGGCGCTGGCCCGCTCGACGCTGTCCGACGCCCGCGGCGAGGTCGGCGGCGGAATGCAGACGCTCGTGGTCGCCGAATTGCCTACTCGATAAGTAGAGTTTGGTCCGTGGCCCGCATCATCGGTTTCCCCAACCCCGTCAATGAGGTCGCCGCGCGCAGCGTCGCGGCCGGCGTCGCCGTCCTGAGTCTGGCGACCGTGCTCTTGGCGGCCCTGGCCGGGCCGGGCTGGCTGTGGCTGACTGCGGTGCTCGCCTACGGGTTCGTGGCGCGCGTGCTGACCGGGCCGCGGTTGAGCCCGCTGGGCCAGTTCGCCACGCGCGTTGTGGCGCCGCGCATCGGCCACGAGAACCTGGTCGCCGGCCCGCCGAAACGCTTCGCCCAGGCCATCGGGGCGGCGCTGACGCTCGCCGCGGCCGGGCTGCACTTCTGGCTGGCGTGGGACACCGCAGCGGTGGTCCTCGTCGCTTTCGTGACGGTGGCGGCGACGCTGGAGTCGGTGTTCGCCCTCTGCCTGGGCTGCCGGATCTTCGCGGTGCTGATGCGCGCCGGACTCGTGCCGGCCGAGACCTGCGCCGCCTGCGCCAACATCACGCTGCGCGAACCCCACCCGGCCTGATCCGCTTCTCGGGTGCTCAGCTGACCACTTTGCGCGCCGGAAAGTGGTCAACTGAGCACCCGAGAAGGGGACGGGCGGCGCTGCGGCACACTGATCGGGTGAGCGTGGAGACCGGTACGACCGCCGCGTCGCCCGTCCCCGTCCGCGAACGGCACGGGCTCGAACTCCTGGCCGTGCTCGGCGTCTCGTACGGCATGTCCGGCATCTACGCGCTGCTGAGCTTCATCCGCGCGCAGGTGGTGATCAACCACGGCGTGGGTTTCCGCGGGGTGGCCACGACGGTCAACCAGGCCACCAAGACCCGCTACGAGTGGCTCGACGTCCTCGATCGGCTCGCCGACGTGCTGCACGGCATCCTGCCCGCCTTCCTCGCCCTCGTCCTGCTGGCGCGCTCCCCCGCGGGCCGTGGCCTCGGGATCGGGCTCGATCGGCTCCGGACGCGGGAGCTCGCGCAGGGCGCCGGCTTCGCCCTGCTGATCGGCGTGCCCGGCCTCGCCCTCGTCTACTTCGCGCGCATGCTCGGTCTGAACGCGCAGCTCATCGTCGTCGACTTCCCCGACGTCTGGTACCGCCTGCCGGTGCTGATCCTCGACGCGTTCCAGGACGGTGCGGCTGAGGAGATCATCGTCTGCGCCTACGTCCTGACCCGCTTGCGGCAGATGGGCTGGACGAATACCCGGGCCCTCGGCGCCGCCGCGATCCTGCGCGGCTCGTACCACCTCTACCAGGGTTACGGCGGGTTCATCGGCAACGCGGTCATGGGTATCGTCTTCGGCCTGTGGTTCCAGCGCACCCGGCGCATCTGGCCGCTGGTGATCGCGCACTTCCTCATCGACGCCGCCAGCTTCATCGGCTACATCTACCTGCACGGCCACCTGAGCTGGATATAGGTTTCACCCGCCTGGCATCGTCACCAGACGTGGACGAGCTCGAGATCACGAACCCGGTGCCGGTGGACGAGGCGGCGGGCTGGGTCCGCGCGTTGTTGGTGACGTTGCTGGCCCCCGCACACGACGACGACTTCGAGCGCCGGCTGACCCGCTGGTCGCGTGACTGGCGGCCCGAGCGCACCTGGGGGGTGCGCGAGCAGGGGGCGTGGGTGGCCACGCTGGCGACCGAGCCCCGGACGCTCACGGTGCCGGCCGGCGCGGTCGGCACCCGTGACCTCGAGGTCGACGCGCTGACCGCCGTCACCGTGGCGGCCACGCACCGGCGGCGCGGCCTGCTGCGCCGGATGATCACCCAGTCCCTGGACGCGGCCAAGCAGCGCGGCGACGCGCTCAGCATCCTCATCGCGGCCGAGTGGCCGATCTACGGCCGCTACGGTTACGGCCCGGCCACCGTCTCGTCGGGCTACCGGCTGCGGCTGCGGCGCCCGCAGGCCGTCCTGCCACCACCGGTCGGGACGCTGCGCACCGTCACGCCGGCCGAGTTGCCCCCGCTCGCCGCGGAGCTGTTCGACGTCGCGCGCCGACAGCGTCCCGGGCAGGTCGACCGCCGGCCGCCCTGGTGGGACCGCCGCCTCGGCCAGGACGGCTACCAGGTGCTGGGGCCGCGGCCCACCTGGATCGTGCACGAGGGTGCCGGCGGCATCGACGGGATGCTCGGTTGGCGGGTCACGCGCGACTTCGGGTTGACCGACGTCCTCGGTGCCGTCGCGGTGGTGGACCTGATCGCGAGCACCGACGACGCCTACCGCGACCTGTTCGCCTACCTGTGCAGCCTCGACGTCGTAGAGGAGGTCGAGCTGCCCGACCGACCCGTCGACGAACCGATCCGGTGGCTCATGCACGACGGGCGGGCGCTGCAGCCGACCGAGTCGCACGATTTCCTGTGGGTACGGATCCTGGACGTGCCGGCGGCCCTCTCGGCGCGAGGCTATGCCGGGCCGGGTCGGGTCGTGCTCGACGTCGTCGACCCCAGCCTGGGCGGCTACGCGAGCGGCCGCTTCGCCCTCGACACGGACGCCGACCCGGCCTGCGTCCCGACCGACGAACCGGCCGACCTGCGCATCGACCAGCGCGCCCTCGCCTCGATCTACCTCGGCGGGCACCGGCTGCGGCCGATGGCCGCGACCGGCCGGGTCGAGGAACGCACCGAGGGCGCACTCGACCTCGTCGACGCGATGTTCGCCGTCTCGCTGGCCCCGTGGAACCAGACCGGGTTCTGAGCGCGATCAGGCTGGCTGCGGGCCCGGCGCCGGTCCAGGCTGCGGTCCAGGCTGCGGGCCCGGCTGGGGACCGACGGGCGCGCTCGGTGGCGGCCCCACGTAGGGCGGCAGCGGATCAGGGAACTTGTCGAGCGCCGGAAACGGCGGGTTGTCATCGACCCGCGCGGCCTGCGAATCGGGGTCGTCGTCGGACGCCCGCAGGTTCTGTGCCTCTGGTTGCGCCGCGGCCGGGGGCAGGTTCGAGTCGAACCAGTTCGACGTGTCGATCGGCACGCCCGGCCCGGTGCCGCCACCGGCGCTCTGGGCCGCGAGCCAGTTCGGGCCGTCCTCGCCGGCGCCGCCCAGCTTGGCCAGGCCGTCGAGGGCCTTGCTGAATTCGCTCGGGACGATCCACATCTTGTTGGCGTCGCCCTGGGCGATCTGCGGCAGCGTCTGCAGGTACTGGTAGGCCAGCAGCGCCGGGTCGGGTTTGGCCGCGTGGATCGCGCCGAACGTCGTCTCGATCGCCTTGGCCTGACCCTGCGCGGCGAGGTAGCGAGCCGCGCGCTCACCCTCGGCGCGCAGGATGCGCGACTGCCGGTCGGCCTCGGCGGCCAGGATTACCGCTTGCTTCTGGCCCTCGGCGTCGAGGATCTGAGCGGCCTTCTGGCCCTCGGCGCTCTTGATCGCAGATTCCCGCTGCCCCTCGGCGGTGAGGATCAGCGCCCGCTTGTTCCGGTCGGCGCGCATCTGCTGCTCCATCGCGTCCTGGATGGACGGCGGCGGGTCGATGGCCTTGATCTCGACGCGGGCGACCCGGATGCCCCACGGCCCGGTGGCCTCGTCCAGCACGCCGCGCAGCTTGGTGTTGATCTCGTCGCGGCTGGTCAACGCCTGCTCGAGGTTGAGCGAGCCGATGACGTTACGCAGGGTGGTGATCGTCAGCTGCTCCACGGCCTGGATGTAGTTCTGGATCTCGTAGGTCGCGGCCCTGGGTTCGGTGACCTGGAAGTAGATGACCGAGTCGACGCCGACGGTCAGGTTGTCGGATGTGATCACCGGCTGCGGCGGGAAGCTGACCACCTGCTCGCGCAGATCGATGAGCGGGCGCATCCGGTCGACGAACGGCACCAGCAACGTCAGCCCGGGGCCCTGGGTGCGGATGTAGCGACCCAACCGCTCGACCACACCGGCGCGCGCCTGCGGCACGATGCGCACCATCCGGATCAACACGATGATGACCACGACGGCGACGACGATCGCCGCGATTGCAGCAGCGTTCATGACAGGCCTCCCCAGACCGACTCAGCCGAACGGATCTTGCCAAACCACCGCAGTGGCGCCGTCGATCGCGACCACGCAGACCCGGGCGCCGGCCGGCAGGTCCTGGTTCGGGTCCTTGGCGCGGGCCGACCACTCACCGCCGTTGAGCCGCACCCGGCCGCCGTCGCGCGTCACCTGGGTCAGTACGACAGCATCCTTGCCCACCAGCGCGTCCGACCCGGTGATCGCCGGAGGGCCGCTGTGCAGGTGACGGATGGCGACGGGGCGGACGAGCCAGACGAGCCCGAGGGTGAGCACCAGCGACACGATGATCTGCAGGATCACCGCGCCGCCGGCCGCTGCGGTCACCGCGCCGCCGAGCGCGCCGCCGGACATCATGAGCAGCACGAAGGTGCCCGACACCGTCTCGCCGCCGGCGAGCACACCGGCCAGGATCAACCACACCAACCACGCTGGCATAGCCCCATGGTGTCACCAATCGGCTAGGAGGCGGTGACGAAGTCGATCAGCTCTTCTACCGCCCGCAGCAACGGCACTTCGATGTCGGCGAAGCTGTGCACACTCGCCAGCACCCGGCGCCACATCTCGCGCGGTTCGCTGACGCCGAGCGCGGCACAGATCCCGCTCTTCCAGTCGGTGCCACGCGGGATCGTCGGCCATTCCCGCAGGCCGAGCGCGGTCGGCTTCACCGCCTGCCACACGTCGACGTAGGGGTGACCGGTGACGAGCACCGAGTCGCCGCACCCGGCGCGGGCCAGGTCGGCCACGATGCGCGACTCCTTACTACCAGCGACGAGGTGGTCGACCAGCACGCCGACCCGCCGCTGGCCGCCGGGCCGGAACTCGCGCACGTGCGCGATCAGGTCGTCGATGCCGCCGAGCGGTTCGACGACCACGCCTTCGACGCGCAGGTCGTCGCCCCAGATCCGCTCGACCAGCGCGGCGTCGTGCCCGCCCTCGACCCAGATCCGGCTCGCCCGCGCCACTCGTGCCGGCGTCGGCGCGACGGCGTACGAACCGGACGCGGTACGCGCCGGCGCCCGAACCGTCACCGGCGCCACGGCCGGCGGCCGGATCAGCGTCACCGGCTGCCCGTCGAGCAGGAACCCCGCCGGCAGCATGGTGAAAATGCGACGCCGGCCGCGGCGGTCCTCGAGGGTGACCGCATCGCGCCGCTGCCCCGCGTCGACCACGCGCGTCACGTCGACGACGGCACCGCAGAACGCGCCGTCGGCCGACTCGACGACGAGGTCGGGCTCGGCCGCGATCTCGGGTACGGCGCGGCGTCGGCGCTGGCGGGCGACGGCGTCCGGGGCCAGCACATCGCGATAGTCGGGCACGTCGAGCCACGCTACGGCGCGGTCGGGTCCGAGACGGGCCGGCACGCCCGTACGCTCGATTCTCGTGCCCGTCAGCAGATCCGGCGTCAGCAGATCCGGTCAGCTCGTCGCGTGGAGCAACGCGTTCTTCGCGGGCCAGGCCAGCCTCGATCAGGTGGTCGACAAGACGACCTTGGACACCGACGGCCCGCATCGCGTCGTCGGCCTGCCCGGGCGGCTCGCCGACGCCGACGCCGTCGCCCCGCTGCGCGAGCTGTTGGTGGCGTGGCGCCGGGCGGGTCAACCGGCCCGGGTCGTATTGCCGGTGCCCGGCGACGTGCGGGGCCTGGCCGGACCCGCTCAGTTCCGCGATCAGGCGCTCGAGGCCGGTGAGGCCGCGGTCGCCGGTCAGCTCGGCGTCGTGCCCGAGATCATCGAGTTCACCCCGAGCAGCGCGCCGTGGTCGGTCACCTGGACGGCATGGGCCCTCGGTGCACCCGGTGTCGACTACGAGTCAGTCGCCGATGCGCAGTACGGCTTGAGCACGGCCATCCGCGAGACCGCCAGCGCCCTCGCCGCCGCTGACGTCGTCGGGCGGAGCGGGGGTGACCCCGAGTCGCTGCACTACGCGCGGCGGGCGGGCGAACGGCTCAGGCTGCCGCCGAGTCATCCGCCCCGGGCCGTCGCGTTGATCGCTCAAGCCGAACGGCTGGGCGCGATCCTCGATCTTGCGCGGGCCGACCCGGTCGGCGGTGCCGTCGATCGCAGGGGCATGGCCGCGCGCGACTCGGCGCTGCGACCCCTGGCGGTGGCCGTCCGGCGCGCGCGGGTTGCCGGGTACAGCGCTCTCGGTTGAGCCGACGCATTGGTCGTCGGCGGGTCCGACTGCGGCCGGCAACACCGCCGAAACTCCGACGAATCGCGACGGGGCCACCATGAGCAGACATGACGGTCAGCCAGATCGACGGTGGCCGCCGGCCCCGACGATCCGACGGTGAGCCGGTGGTGCGCATAGAGTCGCGCATCGTCCACGGCTACCGCCGGGTGTTCCGGATCGCCGGCAGCGGGCCGCCACTGCTACTCATCCACGGCATCGGTGACAGCTCAGCGACGTGGCGGACGGTCATCCCCCAGCTCGCTCGCAAGCACCTCGTCATCGCGCCCGATCTGCTCGGGCACGGCGCATCCGACAAGCCCCGCGCCGACTATTCGGCGGCCGCCTACGCGAACGGCATGCGCGACCTGCTGGGCGTGCTGGGCATCGATCGGGTGACCCTCGTCGGCCACTCCCTCGGCGGCGGGGTGGCGATGCAGTTCGCGTACCAATTCCCCGAGAAGACCGAACGCATGGTCCTCGTCGCGTCCGGCGGCGCCGGCCGGCACGTCTCGCCGCTGTTGCGGGCCGCGTCGCTGCCCGGGGCCCAGGCGGCGCTCGCCGGGCTGAGGTTGCCGGGCGCACGGCTGGCGGTGAACGTGGTTGTCGGCCTGCTCGAGCGGATGGACACCGGGCTCGGGCTCGATGCCGCCGATCTGCGCCGGGTGGTCGACGCGCTGCCTAACGCCACGGCGCGGGCAGCGTTCATTCGCACGCTGCGCTCCGTGGTCGACTGGCGCGGCCAGGTGGTCACCATGCTCGACCGCTGCTACCTGGTCCGCGGCCTGCCCACCTTGCTCGTCTGGGGTTCGCGCGACAGCGTGCTGCCGATCGGGCACGCCTACCAGGCGTACGCGGCGATGCCGGGCAGCCACCTGGAGGTGTTCGAAGGCGCCGGACACTTCCCGTTCCGCTCGGACCCGGCCCGGTTCGTCCGCGTCCTCGAGGACTTCTGCGCCAGCACCCAGCCGTCCGAGTGGGGCGTGGAGCAGTGGCGGGCCCTGTTGCGGGCCGGCCGGCCGGCAGCGGTTCGGTACAGCGAGTCGGCGGATTATCAGGACTCGCTACGCACGGTGAGCGAGCGGTCGGCTACCTAGGTCTACTCGCCGCCGTCGCGGGTGAAAGGCGCGGCGACGCGTTGGACTTGGGGCCTGTGTTGGGCTCTCGACTGCCGGTCCCAGCTCGTTCTGACCCCTGAATTTGTCGGGCGGCCGCGTTGAAGTCTTCGTGCTAAAGGTCTATAATCGAATACATGAGCGAAATGGTGGAGCAGGATGCTCTGACTACCGTGCTCGGTGAGCTGCACGCCGCGCTCGACCGCCTCGCGGAGGTGGACCTGACCCGCCACACCGCGGAGGAAGTGATGGTCGGGCTGCGGGGGTTGGAGCGGGTCCGCCGCCGCCACGCCAGCACCGAATACGGCCTGATCAGCGAGCTCGACTCGCGGGGGGTGCCAGAGGAACACGGCTGCCGCTCCACCGGTCAGTTCCTGCGCCACCTGCTCACAATCGATCCCGGCGAGGCCCACGCCCGCGCCAAAGCCGCCGAAGCGGTCACCTCGCGGGTGCTGCCCAGCGGGGAACGGGTCGCCCCACTCTTCAGCCACGTCGCCGCCGCTCAAGCGGGCGGGGACATCTCACCCCGACACGCCGCGGTGATCGAGAAGACCATCACCGACCTGCCCGACGCGGTGCAGGACGAACATGGCGAAAACATCGAGAGCGAACTGGTCGGGTGCGCGACCCGCTTCGACCCCGCCCACCTGAGCCTGCTGGCCCGGCGCATGAGCGACATCTACGACCCCGACGGCATACTCGAGGACGACGAGAGAGCCCAGCGGCGCCGCGACCTGTCCCTGCGCACACACCCCGACGGGTCCGGACGGCTCGAGGGTGACCTGAGCCCCGAATGCACCGAACGGATGCGGGGCCTGTTCGACTCTCTGGCCGCACCCCACCCCGAGAAAGACGGGGTGAAAGACCCCCGCAGCGCCGAGCAACGCCGCCATGACGGCCTTGCTCGCCGCGTTGGAGGCCGCGCAACGGGCCGGGAACATCCCCACCGCCGGCGGGGTGTCGGCCACCATCATCCTCACCATGAGCCACGAGGCCTACCTGACCGGTTCCGGCCTGGCCCGCACCGCCCACGGCGCCCTGATCCCCGCCAGTGAAGCTCTGAACTGGGGCGGCGGAGACCTACGACTCCTCGCCGTGGCGATGAACTCCCTGAACGAGATCACCGCCTACAGCACCGCCCACCGCCTGTTCACCGAAAACCAACGCCTCGCCATCACCGCCCGCGACGGCGGCTGCAGCTTCCCCACCTGCTCCGCCGCACCCGGTTGGTGCCAAACCCACCACATCACCCCGTACAGCGAGGGCGGGCCCACCTCAGTCGCCAACGGCACCCTCGTCTGCGGCTATCACCACCGCAACCACGAGAAACAAGGCTGGACGTGCACCATGATCAACGGCCAGCCCCACTGGACCCCGCCCACCTGGATCGACCCCCACCAAACACCCCAACGCAACCACCGGCACAACACCGACATCAACACCGAAGGCGACGCCAACCCGCCGTGACCGGTTACTGCAGGACGAGGGACGTGGACGAACCGGTGGCCGGTGCCGGCCGTTGCGGGACCGGACAGCAGCCGTCCGGACAGTCGATGCCGCACAGCCCCAGCGCGCCGAGCGAGCGGGGCTCGGCATCCGACAGCCGCTCCTGGATCAGCTCCCGGACCGCGCTGACAAACGCCGGATGCGTGCCGGCCGTCAACGCACGGGTAAAGAACATGCCCAACTCGGCCGCGGTCGCGCGGGCCTCGGTGTCGAGATCCCAGCGCACCTCGATGTGGTCGGAAACGAATCCGGTGGGCGCGACGACCACGGCCGGTACCCCTTGGGCCGCGAGCGCGCGCAGGTGATCGTTCACGTCCGGCTCGAGCCACGGCACCTGCGGCGGCCCGGAGCGCGACTGCCACACGAGGTCGAACTCGGCGCCGCGGCCGCGCACCGCCTCCGCCACCAGGCGCGCCGTCTCGCGCTGCTGCGCGGCGTACAAACCGGCACGCTGCGGACCCGAGGAGTCGTTCATCGACACCGGGATCGAGTGGGCGGTGAACACCAGGCGCGCGGTATCGCGGTGCGCGGCCGGCAGCGCGGCGAGCGCCTCCTGCAGCGGGTCGGAGTTCGCGGCGATGAACCCGGGATGGTCGAAGAAGTGCCGCAGCTTGATCAGCTCCGGTGCGCCGTCCCCGGCGACCCGGCGGGCCTGGGCCAGGTCCTCACGGTACTGCCGGCACGACGAGTACGACGCCGTCGCGCTCGTCGCGAACACCAGCGCGCGGCGCACGCCGTCGTCGCGCATCTGGCGAACGGCATCGGCGACGTACGGCTTCCAGTTGCGGTTGCCCCAGTAGACGGGCAGGTCGATGCCGTGCGCGGCCAGCTCCTTGCCGAGCGCGCC
>CAXTHY010000020.1:0-14100 GCA_964244175.1 uncultured Jatrophihabitans sp.
CAGCCTCCACATCCACGTGTTCGATTCTATTCGATAAAACGCCGGAAGGCAAGACCAATTGCGACGAAATCCTTTATGTACCAGGGGTTTCGCGCAGAACCGTCAGGCGGCAACGCGACCGAACCAGCGCCGAGACACCCTCCGTCGCTGCGCCTTTCGGGTCGCACGTAAGGCGACCCAGCAACGCAGCGGAACCGCGAGCAGATGCAGCCTGCCGCGACCTAACCCGCCTGCCGACGGCTACGCTCGCTCGGTGCGCGTGCTTGTCACCGGCGGGGCCGGATACATCGGCAGCGTCGTCACGGCCCAGTTGTTGGCCGCCGGCAACGAGGTCGTCGTCGTCGACGACCTGTCGACCGGGCACGCCGACGCCGTGCCACAGGCCGCGGTCTTCCATGAACTGCCCATCACCGGACTCGACCCGGTGCTCGGTGACTGGAACATCGATGCCGTTGTCCACCTGGCCGCGCGATCGCTCGTCGGGGAGTCGGCCGCGAATCCGGCGATGTACTGGCGCAACAACGTTGTCGGCACGGTGGCGCTGCTCGACTCGTTGCGCGCGTTCGGGATCGACCGGATCGTGTTCTCGTCGTCGGCGGCAACTTACGGCCAGCCGGATGAGCAGCCGATCCGGGAGAATGCGCCGACGCGTCCGACCAGCCCCTATGGTGCGTCCAAGCTGGCGATCGACCTCGCCCTCACCGATTACGCCCGGGCCTACGGCATGGCCGCCGTCAGCCTGCGCTACTTCAATGTCGCCGGCGCGCTGCACGCCACTGGCGGACAGAGTTACGGCGAGCGGCACGCGACCGAGACGCACCTCATCCCGAACGCGTTGCGTGCCGCCGTCGGCCGGGGCCCCGCGCTGTCGCTGTTCGGCACCGACTACCCGACCGACGACGGCACGTGCGTTCGTGACTACATTCACGTGCTCGACCTGGCCGACGCCCACCTACGCGCGCTGTCGGCCGCCGTGCCGGGTGAGCATCAGATCATCAACCTCGGCAGCGGCGCCGCCTCGTCCGTGCGCCAGGTGCTCGACGCGATCCGCGACGTCACCGGCAACGAGGTGCCGATCGTCGAAGCCGCTCGGCGCGTGGGCGATCCCGCCGTGCTCGTCGCCTCGAACGAACGGGCTGCGGAGGTTCTCGGGTGGGTACCCGAGCGGGATCTCACGCAGATGATTGCCGACGCCGCGCGCTTCGAGGACGCTCGCGCGCAGTGATCAGCGCGGCGTGAACGCAGCCGATCTCGCCAGCGGGGCACGGGTAGGCTGAAACTCAACCCCCTCCCGCTCGCGGTCGGGGGACGTTTGTGTTGCCCCGAAAGGTTTTACGCGTGCCCCTGTCCGGTCTATTGCATGCCGCGCTCGACGATCCGGCGCTGGTGTCCGCACGTGAGTCGATCGGCGCGGCCGGGCTGACGTTGAGCGGTCCGGTCGGCCTGCAGCCCTTCGCCATCGCGGCCGTCGCCGAAGCCGGCCCGACGGTGCTTGCCGTCACCAGCACCGGGCGCGAGGCCGACGACCTCGTCGCGGCCCTGCGCTGCCTGCTTCCGCCGGACGAGATCGCGCTCTACCCGGGGTGGGAGACGCTCCCGCACGAACGCCTTTCCCCGCGCGCCGACACGGTCGGGCAGCGCCTGGCCGTGCTGCGCCGGCTGGCCCATCCGTCGCTGGACGACCCCACGTCGGGGCGCCTTTCCGTGGTGGTCGCTCCGGTGCGCGCCGTGCTCCAGCCGCAGGTGCCGCAACTCGGTGAGCTTGTGCCCGTCGAGCTGCACGCCGGCGCCTCCCCCTCCAGCGGCCGCGAGCTCACCGACATCGTCACCGACCTGGTTGCGGCCGGCTATGCGCGGACCGAACTGGTCGAGAAGCGTGGTGAGTTCGCGGTACGGGGCGGCATCCTGGACGTCTTCCCGCCGACCGAGGAACACCCGCTGCGCGTGGAGTTCTGGGGCGACGAGGTGGAGGAGATCCGCTACTTCAGGGTCGTCGACCAGCGTTCGCTCGAGGTCGCCTCGCACGGGTTGTGGGCCTCGCCCTGCCGCGAGCTGTTGCTCACGCCCGACGTGCAACGGCGCGCCGGCGAACTCATGGCGAAGCACCCTGAGTTGAGTGAGCTGCTCGATCCGATAAGCCGCGGCGAGGCCGTCGAGGGCATGGAGGCGCTGGCTCCGGTGCTGGTCGACGACCTGGCCCTCGTCCTGCACGAGCTGCCCGCCGACGCCCACGTGGTCGTGTGCGATCCCGAACGCGTGCGGTCGCGTTCGGCCGACCTGGTACGTACCTCCCGTGAGTTCCTGGACGCCTCGTGGGCGGTCGCAGCCGGTGGTGGCACCGCACCGGTCGACCTGGGGGCGGCGTCCCTGCGCGATCTCGAAGACGTCGAGGTCGAGGCCCGTCACCTGGGCATCCCGTGGTGGAAGGTCACCGCGCTCAGCGACCCGGACGCGGTCGCGAGCTCGCTCGTGCCCGCCCCCGCATACCGCGGCGACGCCGAGGCCGCGATGACCGACCTGAAGACCTGGGCCCGCGCGGGCTGGCGGGTGGCGCTGGTTTTCGACGGCCACGGCTCGGCCAAGCGGGGGGCCGAGCGGCTGGCGGACGCCGAGATCCCGGCGCGCCTCACCGGCGAGGCGCAGCTCGAGCCCGGCATCGTCGATGTGACCACGGGTTGCTTGGGCTCGGGCGTGGTGGGCCCCGCCCTGAAGGTCGCGTACCTGTCCGAAGCCGATCTCACCGGGCAGCGCGGCTCCCTCACTCAGGACACCAGCCGCATGCCGTCGCGGCGCCGCAACGCCATCGACCCCATCCAGCTCAAATCCGGCGACTACGTCGTTCACGAGCAGCACGGCGTCGGCAAGTACGTCGAAATGGTGCGCCGCACCGTCAACGGCGGCGAGCGCGAGTACCTGATCATCGAGTACGCGCCATCCAAGCGGGGCCAGCCCGGCGACCGATTGTTCGTGCCCACCGACTCACTCGACCAGGTCACCAAGTACGTCGGCGGCGAGGCGCCCTCGCTGTCGCGCCTCGGTGGGGCCGACTGGGCCCGGACGAAGGGCCGGGCCCGCAAGGCGGTCAAGGAGATCGCCGCCGAACTGATCCGGCTCTACAGCGCGCGGATGGCGACGCGCGGGCACGCCTTTGCGCCTGACACTCCGTGGCAGCGCGAGCTCGAGGACGCGTTCGCCTACGTCGAGACGCCGGACCAAATGGCGGCGATCGACGAGGTCAAGCAGGACATGGAGAAGCCGATGCCGATGGACCGCGTCATCTGCGGTGACGTCGGGTACGGCAAGACCGAGGTCGCCGTGCGCGCCGCGTTCAAGGCGGTGCAGGACGGCAAGCAGGTCGCGGTACTCGTGCCGACGACCCTGCTCGCCCACCAGCACATCCAGACCTTCGGCGAGCGGATGGCGCAGTTCCCGGTCAACATCCGAGAGTTGTCCCGCTTCACCCCGGCGGCCGATGTCGACGCGATCGGCCAGGGCATCGTCGACGGCTCCGTCGACATCGTCATCGGCACCCACCGCCTGCTGCAGCAAACCGTCCGGTTCAAGGACCTCGGCCTGGTGATCGTCGACGAGGAGCAGCGCTTCGGCGTCGAACACAAGGAATACCTCAAGGGCTTGCGCACGGCAGTGGACGTGCTCACGATGTCGGCCACGCCGATCCCCCGGACGCTGGAGATGTCGCTGACCGGCATCCGTGAGATGACGACGATCCTCACCCCGCCCGAGGAGCGGCACCCGATCCTCACATTCGTCGGCGCCTACGACGCGCGCCAGATCGGTGCCGCCGTCCGGCGCGAACTCATGCGTGACGGCCAGATCTTCTACATCCACAACCGCGTCGAGTCGATCAACCGGGCCGCGGCCAAGCTCGCCGAGATCGTGCCCGAGGCCCGGATCGCGGTAGCGCACGGGCAGATGCCCGAACACGCCCTTGAGCAGATCATGATCGGTTTCTGGGAGAAGCAGTACGACGTGCTCGTCGCCACCACGATCGTCGAGTCAGGGCTCGACATCCCCAACGCCAACACCCTCATCGTCGATCGGGCCGACACGTTCGGCCTCGCACAACTGCATCAGCTGCGCGGGCGCGTCGGCCGGGCGCGCGAGCGCGGCTACGCCTACTTCACCTACCCGCCCGAGCGCCCACTGACCGAGACCGCCTACGACCGGCTGGCCACCATCGCGCAGCACACCGAGATGGGCGCCGGGATGGCCGTCGCGATGAAGGACCTGGAAATACGCGGATCCGGGAACCTGCTGGGTGGTGAGCAGTCCGGGCACATCGCGGGGGTCGGTTTCGATCTCTACGTCCGGCTGGTCGGTGAGGCGGTCGCCGACTTCCGGGGCGAGAACACCGGGCCCGAGGACTCCGGAGTCAAAGTCGACCTGCCGGTCGACGCCAACCTGCCCGTCGACTACCTGCCCGGCGAGCGGCTGCGGCTCGAGGCCTACCGGGCGCTCGCGTCGGCGACGACCGACGAAGCGGTCAGCGCCGTGCGGGCCGAGCTAGTCGACCGGTACGGTCCGATCCCGCCCCAGGTCGAGAACCTGCTCGCCGTCGCCCGGTTCAAGGTGCTGTGCCGACGGCAGGGGGTGCGCGAGGTGGCGATGCAGGGCAACCTCGTGCGCTTCTCGCCGGTCGATCTCGCCGAGTCGGCCCAGCTGCGCCTGCAGCGCCTGTTCGACAAGTCGCACTACAAGCCGGCCATCGGGACGATGTCGGTGCCCCGGCCCAAGGGCATCGTCAAGCCGGACGGCTCCTTCGCCGAGGTGACGTTCGGCGGCGAGCCACTGCGCGACATCGCCTTGCTCAGCTGGTGCGGCGAGACGCTCGCGGCCGTCACTGGTCGGGAGTAGGCCGCTTGACTTCGGCCGAGCCGGGCTGCCCGCGCCGCAGCGCGGTCCGCATGACATTCTGGACGCCACGAACGCAGTTCGGACGGGAGATCAGATCGCCGTGAGAGTCCGCTCGCTGACCGCCGCTGCCGTGGCGGCCCTCGCCCTCGCCGGCCTGACGGGGTGCCGCAGCAACGTCGGCAACGCTGCGACCGTCAACGGCACGAAGATCAGCGACACGACGCTCAGCCACTACGTCACGCCGTCGGCCAAGAGCGTGACTCTGCAGAGCAGCAGCGGCTCGGGGGTCGAGGTCGGACCCAAGGCGTTCGTGCTCCAAACCCTGGTCTACACGCGCCTACTCAAGGCGCTGGTCGAGGTCGGGCCGAGCGGCGGTCCGTCGAAGGCGCAACTCGCGGCGGTGGCCCGGCAGACGAGAGGCGGCAAGTCCGCGACGGCCTACGCCACCTCGCAGGGCATCATCGGCTACACCAGCGCCTTCGACCGGCAGCTTGTGCAGCGGCAGACCTACGCGGCGGTGTTGCAGGCCTACCAGCAGCAGGGCGTCGACCTTCCCACGCTGCTGAAGAAGGCCAAGATCACGGTCAAGATCAGTCCGCGCTACGGCAGGTGGGACAGCAAGGCGCTCAGCCTCGACGGCAGCAGCGGCGCGGGCGTTCCCGGCTTCGTGAAGCTGCAGCCGACCCCGAGCGGTTCCACCTCCGCGAGCCCGATCGCCGTCCCCACCCAGTAGGCGGCGATGTCGTCACTGCAGCGCGCCGTCGAGGTGATGGACCGGCTGCGCTCGCCGGGGGGCTGCCCGTGGGACGCCGAGCAGACGCACCGCTCCCTGACCCGTTATCTGCTCGAAGAGGCCTATGAGGTCATCGAAGCCATCGAGACCGACGATCTGGCGCTGCTGCGCGAGGAACTCGGGGACCTGTTGTTGCAGGTGTTGTTCCACGCCCGCATCACGCAGGAGCTCCCGGGCGGCCGGGCGTTCGGGATCGAGGAGATCGCGACCGACCTCGCCGACAAACTGGTGCGCCGTCACCCCCACGTGTTCGCGGGTGCCGACGCCGGTAGCGCCGACCAGCTCAACGAGACGTGGGAGCGGCAGAAGATAGCGGAGAAGAGCCGGACCTCATGCGTCGACGGTGTGCCCGTCGATCAACCGGCCCTCGCGCTCAGCGCCAAACTGGTGTCGCGCGCCGGCCGGGCCGGGCTGGGCGAGGTGACGCCGGCGGCCGGCGAATCGGCCGGCGACGACATCGGGGCCCGATTGCTGGCGCTCGTGCGCGAGGCAGTGGCCGCCGGGGTCGACCCGGAGTCGGCGCTGCGGCGATCGGCACGGGCCTACCGGTCGGCCCTCGTCACGGCCGAGCAGGCCCCGACCTCGCCTACCTCTGGGTAGCGGAACATCACCAGCCGTGACCTTCAGCGCGTCCTCGAGGCGCCGCGCACCTGCTTGTGCAGAAATTCCAGCACGGCTGCAGCGGTCATCGGCCGGCCCAGATGGTGCCCTTGAGCACGGGTGCAGCCGAGCCCGAGCAGGGTCTCGGCCTCGGAGTCCGACTCGATGCCCTCGGCGATCACACCGAGGCCGAAGTTGAGCGCTAGCCCGATCACCGAGGTGACGATGATCTGCGCGCGGCGGTCGGTGTCGATGCCTGAGACCAGGCTGCGGTCGATCTTCACGAAGTCGACCGGCAGGGTGCGCAGGTGGCTCAGTGCGCTGTAACCGGTGGCGAAGTCGTCGATCGCCGACGTCACGCCCAACTGCTTGAGTCGACGCAGCGCCTGCGCGACCTCGGCCACATCGTCCAGCGGGGCGTTCTCGGTGAGCTCGATGCACACCCGCTCGCCGGCCACCTGGTGCCGCTCGAGCGCGGCGGCGATCGGGACCGCGATGTCGGCGCCGACCATCTGCACCGGCGAGACGTTGACCCGCAACGCCAACGCCAACCCGGGCAGCGCCGCGTCCCACGACGCCAACGCGCTGATCGAGGTGTCGATCACCCAGGTGCCGACGAGCTTGATCAGGTCCGAGCGCTCGGCCAGCTCGATGAACCATTCGGGACCTAGTTCGCCGAACCGCGGGTGCTGCCAACGGACCAGCGCCTCGACCGCGACAACCTCGCCGGTGGGCAGATCGAACTCGGGTTGGTAGACCAGCGTCAGCTCGTCGTTCGCAACGGCTGAGCGCAGGTCACTGTCGAAGTCCTCGGGGATCTTCGGTGCGCTGGACGCCGGCTCGCCCGCGCGAGGGTCGAGATCGGCCGCATGTGACTCGACGGCGAAATGGAAGACCGCGCGCTCCTGGTCGGTCCACGGGGCGGCCGGATCCTTGGCGGCGACGACCACGCCCAATACCGTCCCGCCGGGCGTACGGACGGGACCGAGGAACAGGTCGGCGCGCGCGCCGTCCGGTGACGAGTCCGGCTGCGCGGTCTCGGCGCTCGGCGCCGAGAGCCACGACCGGGCCGCAAGTTCGGCCTCGGCGAGATGGTTACCGCCGACGATGCGCAGTACCGCCGATGCCGAGTGCGCCCTCGACTGGGGTTCGGACTGTGGCACGTAGACCGCCGCCTCGACACCCAGTCGCTGCGCGAAACCCTCGAGCACGGAGACCGTCGAGTCGGCTCGTCGATCGGTCACGATGGACCACGCGGGCGGACCGCGGCAGCGCACCAAGAAGAGACCATGGGCGATCCCCCTCTGCTGTCAACCGCTCGACCCAGGTCCGGCATCCCGGTCAGCGTCATCCGAGAGCGCTCACGACTTCGTTGCGCGCGTCGTCGGTAACCTCCCATACCGCGCGCCGGGCGGGAACCTCGGATCGGCGACTGGCGCGCTGTTGGTGCCGTACTACTGTCGGTGACCATGGGCGAACCGCCGGTCGGCGTCGGATCAGCCGCCCGACCGACGCGTTTCACCGACGTTCTGCGCATCCCGGTATTCGCGGTCCTCTACGCCGCCGAGACCCAGTCGATCGTCGGAGACCAGCTGGCCCGGGTCGCGTTGTCGGTCCTGGTGTTCCAGCGCACCGGCTCGGCCGCGGCGACGGCGCTGACCTACGCCGCGACCTACTTACCGGCCATCGTCGGTGGCGTCGTGTTGTCGGGGATCGGCGACCGGGTGCCGCAGCGGCTGGTGATGATCGGCGCCGACGTCGTGCGGGCCGGCCTGTTCGCCGCGATGGCCGTGCACGGGATGTCGACCTTGGTCCTGATCGGCCTGCTGGTGCTGGCGGTGTTGCTGAGCCCGGCCTTCGCCGCCTCTGAGGTGAGCTATCTCGCGGCGGCGCTCAGCCCGGCGCACTTCCGAGTCGCAACCGGACTGCGGATGATCAGCAATCAGCTGGCTCAGGTGCTCGGCTTCGCGGTCGGCGGCGCGGTCGTGGCCGGGCTCGGTCCGCGCGGCGCGCTGCTGGTCAACGCGGCTACCTACGTCCTCTCGGCGCTGTTGATGACCTTCGCGCTCGGCTCGAAACCCCACCCGAAGCCGCAGCAATACGACTCGGCGCAACCGGACTCGGTCCAACCGGAGTCGGCGCATCCGGACAGGTCAGCGGCACCGGCGCCGGCACGCAGCCTCGTGAGCGTGCTCTGGGGGAACCGCCGCGTTCGGGTGCTGCTGGCGATGAGCTCACTCGCCGGACTCTTCGTCGTGCCCGAGGGATTGGCCGTGCCGTTCGGCAGCGAGACAGGGGCCACCACGGCACAGACGGGACTGCTGCTCGCCTCGATCCCGCTCGGCAGCGCGCTCGGCGCGGCCTGGCTCGTTCGCTTGGTCAGCGCTTCTAGACGGGCGACGGTGGCCACCTGGATGGCTACCGGATGCGGGGTCCCGCTGATCCTCACGGCGGTGACCCCACACTGGCCGGCTGCACTCGGGCTGTGGGGCGTGTCCGGAGCGTTGGCGGCGTACCAGGCCGAGCTGTTCCCCACCATCACGCAGGCGATCCCCCACGAGATGCTGTCGCGCGCCGTGGGCGTCACGAGTTCGCTGTTACTTGGCGTCCAGGGACTGGGCCTTATCGTATTTGGGGCAATCGCCCAGGTTCTGACGGTTTCGTCAGCAATTGGTTTGGCCGGGCTGTGCGGCAGCACACTAGCGGTCCTGTTGGCCCGGAGCCGGACCAGGAGTCAGCGTCTGAGTCGGCTGGCGTCGCGCTGAGCTGCGCTCACGAGTTTCGCGAGTTCAGGTTGCCAACGGTTTGGATTCGAGCCACGCACTCGTCGTGCGGGTCGACGCTGGGAGCGCAGTTGACATCCCAGCTGGCGAGTAAACGCTTCGAGCCGATGCGGACCGTTTTCCCGACGATGATAAAGCGTGCGGACGGCCGCTGCTGCACATTATGCGGCTGCTTTTCCCTTGCATTTGTTTGATTCGCGTTAACGGACAAATACGCGCTGTTGCAATTGTGAACAGTTGCTCACCAAGTCCAGCCGAGGTTCATGGCGTGTCCTTTCCGGTTGCGAGTGCGTGTTGCAGGCGGTCGCGGTTACCAGGTCCAGCCGAGGCTCATGGGATGTCCTTCCGCGGTTGTGGGTGAGTGTTGTAAGTGGGGTTTGCGGCGGTGGTGGTTACCAGGTCCAGCCGAGGTTCATGGGGTGTCCTTCCGGGTTGTGGGTGCGTGTTGCAGGCGGTCGCGGTTACCAGGTCCAGCCGAGGTTCATGGGGTGTCCTTCCGGGTTGTGGGTGGGGGTTGCGGGCGGTGGTGGTTACCAGGTCCAGCCGAGGTTCATGTCTTGCTCCTCTCGCTCGTGGGTCTCATCGAACGCCTGCGGGCATGCCTAATAACGCTCCGAACAATTCGGATTCACGTCTTTGGCCGCCCGGCATGTAGTGATCAATCGCTTGGGGGGCGAATGCGGCTACTAATCGAATATGCCCGCCCGGACGTGTTAATGCCGTATGGTTATCGTCAAATTCCGAGCGAGTTTGAAATGGGGTGTCTAATGGGCATCCTGAAAGCGCAAGGGACGGTGGTCCCTTGTGTCCCGATGACTGCCCGTTACTATGAAACCGAGGTTCGTCTATTTTGGTGACTAGGAGTGTCCATATGGGCCGGGTCGGCGCTACGCGCGTGCGTGCGTCGCGGTCCGCTTTGCCCATCTTGAGCCTCCCCCGCGGCGTGGTCGCCTATCTCCTGGTCGTTGACGCCGTCGCGCTCGTCTGGTCAGGGGTAGCGGTAGCCCGCGCCACGACCGGCGCGCGCGGCTGGTGGGTCCTGGCCCTGCTCGTCTGCCTCGCCGTCGCGTTCGAAGAAGGCGCCACGCGCCTCGCCCGGCTGCAGTTCCGACTCGGCTCCGAGCTGAAGCGGGACATGACGTCGGTATGGACCGTTGCTGCCGCGATCGCCCTACCTCCCGCTCAGGCGGTTCTCCTTGTCACCGCCGTGTTCGCCTTCGGCTGGTGGCGCCAGGGCGGTCCCGCGGGTCAGCCGGTCCACCGGGCCTGGTTCACGGCTTCGTCGCAACTGCTGGGCTGCCTGACCGTCGGGTTCGTGCTGCACACGTGGTCCGATGTGTGGGCCACTCTGCCTTGGGCGCTGGCCGGCGCCGTGTCGGTGTTCCTGGCCATCATTCTCCAGACCCTGATCAACCGGGCATTGATCACGATCGCGCTGCTGGGGGTCGGCGTGCGCGGTAGCCAGATCCTCGGCACCCGCGATGAGAACCTCGTCGAACTCGCCACCTTGTGCCTAGGTGGTCTGGTGGCCCTGGCCGCATTGCAGGAACCCTGGACGTGCGCGCTCGTGATCGCGCCCATGGTTGCGCTACAGCGTGGCGCCTGGGTGCGCGAACTCGAGACCGCGGCCACGATCGACTCGAAGACCGGCCTGCTCAATGCGATTGCCTGGGAGCATGTGGCCAACCGTGAGCTGGCCCGGGCCCACCGCGAGAATTCTTCCCTGGCCGTACTGATCATCGACATCGACCGCTTCAAGCTGGTCAACGACCGCTACGGGCACCTCGTGGGTGACACGGTGCTCAAGAGCGTCGGACGCTGCCTGAGCACAGAGGTCCGCGAGTACGACAGTGTCGGCCGCTTCGGCGGCGAGGAGTTCGTCGCCGTGCTGCCCACGGCCGGCGACACGGATGCTCTGGTCGTGGCCGAACGCCTCCGCGCCCGCGTGCACGCCCTGCGCGTATCCGACCTCGTCGACGAGATCGAGCCGTCCGACGACGACGCGGTCGCAGTCTCCGTCGGCGTCGCCTGCCTGCCGACCGACGGCATCGAGCTCAGCGACCTGCTGCACTCGGCCGACTCGGCGCTGTACCGCGCCAAGGCGGCCGGCCGCAACCGGGTCATGCTCGCCGATCGCGGCGCCGGCCCGGCGTACGACCGCGTCGCGCCGGCCTGACCACCGCACCACCGAAGCGTCACCGCCTCGCGGCGGGGCGGCTCGTCGCGTTGTCCGCGCGCCGTTAGGGTTGGGCAACCCGCTGGCGAGAGGACTACCCCTGTGGCGAGCATCGATGCCGTTGGCGCGCGAGAGATCCTCGATTCGCGCGGAAACCCGACCGTCGAGGTCGAGGTCGCACTCGACGACGGCACGCTGTCGCGGGCCGCGGTCCCCAGCGGTGCCTCGACCGGCGCCTTCGAAGCGGTCGAACTCCGTGACGGCGGCGGCCGCTACGGCGGCAAGGGTGTCGAGAAGGCTGTAGCCGCGGTGATGGACGACATCGCACCGGAGATCATCGGTCTCGAGGCCAGCGAGCAACGGATCCTCGACCAGGCGCTGCGCGATCTCGACGGCACGCCCGACAAGAGCAAGTTCGGCGCCAACGCGATCCTCGGCGTGTCGCTCGCGGTGGCCAAGGCGGCGGCCGCGTCGGCGGAGCTACCACTATTCCGCTACCTCGGCGGCCCCAACGCCTACCTGCTGCCCGTGCCGATGATGAACATCCTCAACGGTGGTGCGCACGCCGACTCCAACGTCGACGTGCAGGAGTTCATGATCGCGCCGATCGGGGCGCCGACGTTCGCCGAAGCGCTGCGCCACGGCGCCGAGGTCTACCACGCGCTGAAGTCGGTGCTGAAGACGAAGGGGCTGTCGACCGGGCTCGGTGACGAGGGCGGGTTCGCGCCGAGTCTCGACTCGAACCGGGCCGCGCTCGACCTGATCATCGAGGCGATCGGCCAGACCGGGCTGACCGCCGGCGTCGACATCGCCCTGGCCATGGACGTCGCGGCCACCGAGTTCTTCGCCGATGGCGCCTACCAGTTCGAGGGCGTGAGCAAGTCCGCCGACGAGCTGGTCGCGTACTACGCCGTGCTCGTCGAGGACTACCCGATCGTCTCACTCGAGGACCCGCTGGCCGAGGACGACTGGGCCGCCTGGGAGGCCTTGACCGGCCAGCTGGACGAGCGCGTCCAGATCGTGGGCGACGATCTGTTCGTCACCAACCCCGAGCGTCTCGCTCGCGGCATCGAGGCCGGGGCGGCCAACGCGCTGCTCGTCAAGGTGAACCAGATCGGCACGCTGAGCGAGACCTTCGACGCCGTCGATCTCGCCCACCGGCACGGTTACCGCTGCATGATGAGTCATCGCTCCGGCGAGACCGAAGACACCACCATTGCCGACCTGGCGGTCGCGGTGAACTGCGGCCAGATCAAGACCGGTGCGCCGGCACGCAGTGAGCGGGTCGCGAAGTACAACCAGCTCCTGCGCATCGAGGACGAGCTGGACGACGCCGCCCGCTACGCCGGGGCCGGCGCTTTCCCGCGCTACGCACCCGCTCCGTTCACTGTCGCCGGCGGATCTTGAGCGCCGGTGAGCCGCGGATGACCCGCGAGCGTAGGCACGTCGCCCGACCGGTGCTCACCGGCCGGGCGCTCGTGCTCGGCGGCATCGTGGTGCTGCTCGTGGTGCTGCTCGCCTCGCCGATCCACCGCTACCTCGGCAGCCGCGGCGACGTCGGCAGCGCCGCCCGAGTGTTGCTGCAGGACCGCGGCCAGGTGGCCGAGCTGCGCAAGCAGAAGGCGAAGTGGTCTGACCCCGGTTACATCCAGCGGCAGGCCCGCACCCGGCTGCAGTTCGCCATGCCCGGCGACACCGTCTACATCGTCGTCGACAAGGGTCAGCAGTCCGACATCGAGAAGACAGCAGGGACGCCGTCGAAACCGGCCGCCGGACCGGCGTGGAACACGCGCCTGTGGGACAGCGTCCGCGCCGCCGGGAAGTGAGCGCACCTCAGGTCTCCGCCACCGACCGCGCGGTCGTGGCGGCCCAGCTCGGCCGCGAGCCGCGCGCGATCCGGCAGGTCGCGCACCGCTGCGCCTGCGGTAACCCCGACGTGGTCGAGACCTCGCCGCGACTGCCGGACGCGACACCGTTCCCCACGCTCTATTACCTGACCTGCCCACGGGCGGCCGCGGCGATCGGCACGCTCGAGGCCAGCGGGTTGATGCGCGAGATGACCGAGCGGCTGCGCACCGACGACGTGCTGGCGGCGGCCTACCGGGCGGCGCACGAGCGCTACCTCGCGCACCGCGAGGCGATCGGGCAGGTGGCCGAGATCGACGGCATTAGCGCCGGCGGGATGCCGACGCGGGTCAAGTGCCTGCACGTGCTCGTGGGCCACGCCCTGGCCGAGGGCCCCGGCGCGAACCCGCTCGGCGACGAGGCGCTCGCTCGGCTGCCGGACTGGTCGGCGGCCGGGCCCTGCGTGGATCTCCCCTCATGACCCGGGTGGCGGCGATCGACTGCGGCACGAATTCGATCCGGCTGCTCATCGCCGAGGTCGAGGCCGGCCGGCTGACCGACGTCGTGCGCGAGACGCGCATCGTCCGGCTGGGCCAGGGCGTCGACCGTACCGGGCGGCTCGCACCCGACGCGCTCGAACGCACCCGGATCGCCCTGGCCGACTACGCCGCGACGATCCGTGCGCACGACGCCCAACAGCAGCTGCGGATGGTCGCCACCAGCGCGACCCGCGACGCCGAGAACCGTGCCGACTTCGTCTCGATGGTCCAGGCCGAACTGGGCGTCGAGCCGGAGGTGATCACCGGTCACGACGAGGCCGCGCTGTCGTTCACCGGCGCGGCGAGCGTGCGGGCGAACGCCACGTTGCCACTGCTGGTGGCCGACATCGGCGGCGGATCCACGGAGCTGGTCCGCGGCGGCGATGGTGCGCTGCGCGCGCACAGCATGGACGTCGGGTGCGTACGGATGACCGAGCGGCATCTGGTGGCCGATCCCCCGACGCCGGCGCAGATCGCGGCGGTGGAGGC
>CAXTHY010000020.1:14110-18539 GCA_964244175.1 uncultured Jatrophihabitans sp.
TGCACGATGACCCGCCCACCACCGCGCAGGTGACCGCGACCGTCGACGACGTGCGCGCCGCGATCGGCCGGGCCCGGGACGACGTCCCGTTCGATCCGGACGTCACCTTCATCGGGGTGGCCGGCACCGTCACCACGATCGCGGCGATCGCCCTCGGCCTCGAGCATTACGACCCGGACGCGATCCACGGCGCGACAATCAGCGCCGAACAGGTCCGCGACGTCACCGAGCGGCTGCTACACCAGACGCGTGACGCGCGGGCGGCGCTGCCAGTCATGCATCCGGGCCGGGTCGACGTCATCATCGGCGGCGCGCTGGTGCTGCGCACTTTGGTCGACGAGATCGGGGTGGCCGCGGTGGTGGCCAGCGAGCACGACATTCTCGACGGGATCGCGCTCAGCCTCGGTTGAGGTGCGGGCTCAGTCGTCTGTCGCCGGTGACTTCTCCGACGCCTTCGACAGCTTCTTGTGCGCCTTGCTCGCCTTGCCTGGCGGCGGCGGGTTGCCGGTGATCGCCTGGTAGGCCGCCTCGGCGCTGCGGCGGGTGACCAGGTCGGCTACGACGATGCCGACCGCCGAGAGCGCACCCCACGCGACCGCGTCGCCCCAATGCACGCCTTCTTCGGTCGGCTTGCGCGGGCCGTCGCCCGGGCGGACCGCGTCCCAGCTGCGCTCGACGATCTTGCGCGTCGCAATGCCGACCGGGATCCCGACGACGATCGTGATCACCTTGATGCCGATCTTCGCGCCTGCAGCCATCGAGCTCTCCTCTTGCGTGGTGGACTTGCAGCGACCCTACCCAGGACGCCTTCGCGTGCATCCTGCCAAGCTGTCCGGATGGACGCCCCGGTCGGACCAGCGCCGCCCGGGACCGGGTGGCCCGGTGACCAGGCGGACGCGCGGACTCCGGTGGCGCACGGGCCGCACGAGGTGATGCGGCTCTCGGCCGCGGGCAGTGGCGCCGAGCTGAGCGCGCGGGTCAGCGTCTGCCGAGCGTGCCCGCGGCTGGTCGAGTGGCGCGAGCAGGTGGCGCACGAGCGCCGCCGCGCGTTCGCCGCGCAGCCCTACTGGGGCCGTCCGGTGCCCGGCTTCGGTGCCCCGAACCCGGCCATCCTGATCCTGGGACTGGCGCCGGCGGCCCACGGCGCGAACCGCACCGGGCGGATGTTCACCGGTGATCGCAGCGGTGACTGGCTCTACGCCGCGCTGCACCGCGTCGGGCTCGCCAACCAACCCACCTCGGTCTCAGCCGACGACGGGCTGGAACTGCGCGGGACGTACATCACCGCGCCGGTGCACTGCGCGCCCCCGGCCAACAAACCCACCCCGGTCGAACGCGACACCTGTCGGCCGTGGCTGGTCGGAGAGCTCGCGCTGCTCTGGCCCGGGCTGCGCGCCGTCGTGGCGCTGGGCGCGTTCGGCTGGGCCGCGCTGTGGCCGGCGTTGCGTGCGACCGGGGTGATCGCGCCGGTGCCGGTGCCGCTGTTCGGGCACGGCGTCGAGGCCGCCGTCGACGGCCGGACGGTGCTCGGCTGCTACCACGTCAGCCAGCAGAACACTTTCACCGGCCGGCTCACCGAGCCCATGCTGGACGCCGTGCTGGCGCGCGCGGCGACGCTGGCCGGGCTCAGGTGAGCTGGGCCCGCATCTCGTCCGGAATGCGTTGCGGCGCACCCTCGGGGTCGGCGTACACGTAGGTCGTCTCGACCGAGCAGCAGTCGCGGTCGCCGGCCCGGATGTCGAAGGCGATGACCGCGCTCGTCCGTCCGATCCGGGCGCAATGGGCCTCGATGTCGATCACGTCGCCCCAGCGGGCCGGGCCACGCCAGTTGAGCGACGAGCTGACCAACCGCACGAGCGCCGCGAAGTCACGCAGCCCGCGCTCGGCACAGTAGGCATTCATCGCCTCGTCGCAGTACAGCAGGTAGTGCGAGTTGAAGACGATGCCCTGCTGATCAACCTCGGCGTAGCGCACCGGCGCGGACCAGCGGGTCATGCCGCGAGGCGTTCGCGGAGGCCGGCGAACAGCAATTCGACCGTCGCCCAGTCGAAGGCGTCGAAGATCGGCTCGGGGGAGAGGCGGCGGCCCTTGATCCGGGTCCGCAGCCGAAGGTGCAGGCGGGTGCGGCCCAGTCCGTGCGGCGTCAACACCAACACCCAGCTCAGGGCCAGGACACCGGGCCGGTCGGCGCGGCCGTCGGCGGGCCAGCGGTGGCCGGCACCCTTGTCGCGCAACGAGAGGTAGACGATTGCGCGCTGCGGTTGCAGGTCGGCCACCCGCAGCACCGGGTCGCCCGGCCCCCAATCGGGATGGTCGTCGCCGATCCGCACGTCGTGCAGCAACGGGTCGAGGTGTCGCAACCCGCGTCGACCCGGCGGCGTCACGCGCTCGAGCCAACGCGGGAAGTACCAGCCGCCGCGGCCCTTGCCGAGTTGCAGCAACCACGGCCAGAGCTCGTCGGGCGTCGCCGGCAGCGTCGCGGCCCGGTCGAAGGCGGTGTTGGCGTCGGGCACGAGATCGTCCCCGGGGAGTGTCGCGGCGATCTCGGCTGCGGTGGCGGGCACGACGCCCATCCTGCCGCGCAGGCAGAATGGGGCGACACGGCCCCCGTAGCCCAATGGCAGAGGCAGACCTCTTAAAAGGGTCCCAGTGTCGGTTCGAGTCCGACCGGGGGTACGGCTCAGCCGCTCTTGCGCCGGAAGGTGCGCTTGCCGCCGGCCGCGCCGTGCTCGTCGTGGACCTTGGAATCGCGCTGCGAGGCCTCCTCGTGCGGGTGCTGCTTGGCCTTCTTGCGCTCGAGGGCTTCGCGGAACGCGTCCTTGGTGGAGGCGGTCTTACCGGCCGCGCGCTTGCCGGCCTCGGAGGAACTCATGCCCCAAGACTGTCATGCCCGCTCAAGTACCACGACGGGGATGTTGCGGCTCGTCTTCTTCTGGTAGTCGGAATAGTCCGGCCAGGCCTCGATCATGTGCTGCCACATGGCCGGCTTCTCGCTGGGCGTGGCGGTGCGGGCCTTGGCGGGGAACTTGTCACCCTTGATCTGGACCTCGACGTCGGGATCGGCCTTGAGATTGAGGTACCAGGCCGGGTCGGCGTCGTCGCCGCCCTTCGAGGCGACGACCAGATAGTCGCCCTCCCACTCGCGGAAGATCAACGGATTGACGCGCTCGTCACCCGACTTGCGGCCCTTGGTGTGCAACAGGAGTGTCGTGGTGCCGTTCTCCCATTCGTAGCCCTCCTTGCCGTCCGTCTCCTGGTAGCGCTTGACGTGTTCCTTGCCGTACAGCATCGGTCGCGTGTCCTCTCATCGGGGGCAGTCCGTGGAATAGGTTGCCCGTATCGCGAGTTGCCCAAGCAGTTGCATCTGCAATCAACTCGAGGAGAGACCCCTGATGGCTGCTGTCACCGCCGACACCCTCGTGCTGCCACGCGTCAAGGACGCGTCGCTCGGTGACACCGAGCGACCGGTTCTCGCGCTCTCGACCGGCCCGTCCGGCTTCGAGGGCGAGGGCTTCCCGGTGCGTCGCACCATGGCCGGCATCAACTACAAGTACCTCGACCCGTTCATCATGATGGACCACATGGGCGAGGTCGATTACGCCGCCGGCGAGCCCCGCGGGACCAACTGGCACCCGCACCGCGGCTTCGAGACAGTCACTTACTTGATCGACGGCCAGTTCATCCACCAGGACACCCACGGTGGTGGCGGCGTGATCCGCGAGGGGTCGACGCAGTGGATGACAGCCGGTGCCGGCCTGCTGCACATCGAGACGCCGCCGGAGAAGCTCGTCGAGGACGGCGGGCTGTTCAACGGCTTCCAGCTCTGGGTCAACCTGCCGGCCGACAAGAAGCTCCTGACGCCGGCCTACCAGCCGGTCGAGGCGTCGGATCTGTTGTTGTTGGCCAGCGCCGACGGCGGCGCGCTGCTGCGCGTCATCGCCGGCGAGGTCGACGGGCACGTCGGGCCGGGCTCGACGCACACGCCGATCACCCTGCTGCACGCCTCGGTGGCCGCGGGCGCGCGACTATCGCTGCCGTGGCAGCCGACCTACAACGCGCTGGCCTACGTCTACGCCGGCTCGGGCACGATCGGACCGAAGGGCGAGGCGATCCACGCCGGTCAGACGGCCGTGCTCGGTGCCGGTGATCGGATCACCATCACCGCCGACGCCAAGCAGGACAGCCGCACCAGCTCGCTCGAGGTCATCCTGCTCGGCGGCGAGCCGATCAACGAGCCGATGATGCACTACGGGCCGTTCGTGATGAACACCCGCGAGGAGCTTGTGACGGCCCTCGAGGACTACCAGGCCGGCCGGCTCGGCGTCATCCCACCGGACGCGATAATGCCGCACGTCCCGTCGGGCACCCACGACCCCCGCGACCGAGGAGCGTTCGCCGACAGCGGACAGGTCCGGGAACATCAGCGCCA
>CAXTHY010000020.1:18549-48208 GCA_964244175.1 uncultured Jatrophihabitans sp.
GCTTCGACACCGAGTGCGACCTCGTGATCGAGGCCGAGGACGGAGCGGCGGGGGCGGGGGTCCGGCGAAACATCAGCGCCACGCGCAACCTTGAGTCGATATCGCTCAAGAATTGAGGCCGTTGATGTCCGACGTATTGACCCTTCCGATCCTGTCCCTTCCCGATCTCGTCGTGCTGCCCGGCATGGTCGTGCCGGTCGAGCTCGACGGTGACGCCCGCGCCGTGATCGACGCTGCCCGCGCCGGTTCCGGCGACGACTCGGGGCAGCTGCTGCTGGCCCCGCGCCTGGCCGACCGCTACCCGAGCTACGGCGTCATCGCCGAGATCGAGCAGATCGGCCGCCTGCCCGGCGGAGCCAAGGCCGCCGTGCTGCGCGCCGGCCGCCGAGCCCGCCTGGGCTCCGGTGTCCCCGGTCCCGGCGCCGCGCTGTGGGTCGAGGCCGAGCCGGTCGACGACGAGGCGGTCACCGACGCGATCCGCACGCTGGCCGACGAGTATCGCCAGGTCGTGATCGCCATCCTGCAGCGCCGCAACGCCTGGCAGGTCATCGACTCAGTGCAGAAGATCTCCGATCCGTCCGCGCTCGCCGACCTGGCCGGCTACGCGCCGTACCTGTCCGACGAGCAGAAACGCGAGCTGCTGGAGACCCCCGACGTCACCGCCCGACTCGAGCTCGTCAGCCGCTGGGCCCGCGAGCATCTGGCCGAGCTCGACGTCAGCGAGAAGATCCGCGACGACGTCCGCGAGGGCATGGACAAGCGCCAGCGCGAGTTCCTGCTGCGCGAGCAGCTCGCCGCCATCCGCAAGGAACTCGGCGAAGGCGAACCGGACGGCAGCGACGACTACCGCGCCCGCGTCGAGGCGGCCGAGCTGCCCGAGAAGGTGCGCGAAGCCGCGTTGCGTGAGGTCGGCAAGCTCGAGCGCGCGTCGGACCAGTCGCCCGAGTCGGGCTGGATCCGCACCTGGCTCGACACCGTGCTCGACCTGCCGTGGTCCGAACGCACCGTCGACTCGACCGACATCTTGGGTTCGCGCGCGATCCTCGACACCGACCACCACGGGCTCGACGACGTCAAGGAACGTATCGTCGAATACCTGGCCGTGCGCAGCCGCCGGGCCGAGCGCGGCATGGAGGTCGTCGGCGGCCGGGGCTCGGGCGCGGTGCTCGCGCTCGTCGGCCCGCCCGGCGTCGGCAAGACCTCGTTGGGCGAATCCGTCGCCCGTGCACTGGGCCGCAAGTTCGTCCGCGTCGCCCTCGGCGGCGTCCGTGACGAGGCCGAGATCCGCGGCCACCGGCGCACCTACGTCGGCGCGCTGCCCGGGCGCATCGTCCGCGCCATCACCGAGGCCGGCTCGCTGAACCCGGTCGTGCTGCTGGACGAGATCGACAAGGTCGGCTCCGCCGAGTTCGGCGATTTCGGCCGGGGTGACCCGGCCGCGGCGCTACTCGAGGTGCTCGACCCAGCGCAGAATCACACGTTCCGCGACCACTACCTCGAGGTCGACCTCGACCTGTCCGACGTGCTGTTCCTGGCGACGGCCAACGTCGCCGACACGATCCCGGCCGCGCTCTACGACCGGATGGAGGTCGTGACGCTCGACGGCTACACCGAGGACGACAAGGTCTCGATCGCACGCACCCACCTGCTGCCCCGGCAGCTCAAGCGGGCCGCGCTCGACGACGGCGAGGTGTCGATCAGCGACGGCGCGCTGCGCCAGATTGCCGGCGAGTACACCCGCGAGGCCGGCGTCCGGCAGCTCGAACGCGGGCTGGCCCGAGTGCTGCGCAAGGTCGCGACGAAGCTCGCGACCGACGACGGCCCGATTGCGGTCGACGAGGAGAACCTGAAGGACTTCCTTGGCCGCCCGCGCTTCCTGCCCGAGTCGGCCGAGCGCACTGCGGTGCCGGGCGTCGCCACCGGGCTGGCTGTCACCGGCGCAGGTGGGGACGTGCTGTTCATCGAGGCCACCTCGATGACCGGCGACTCGAAGCTCACGCTCACCGGGCAGCTCGGCGACGTGATGAAGGAGTCGGCGCACATCGCGCTGAGCTACCTGCGCTCGCACGGCGCGCTCCACGGCCTTGCTGCCTCGGCGTTCGACAAGACCGTCCACCTGCACGTGCCTGCGGGTGCGGTGCCGAAGGACGGGCCGTCGGCCGGCGTCACGATGGTGACCGCGCTGGCCTCGCTGGCCACCGGACGCCCGGTCCGCGCGGACGTGGGCATGACTGGTGAGGTCACGCTCAACGGCCGCGTCCTGCCGATCGGCGGGGTGAAGCAGAAGCTGCTCGCGGCCCAGCGGGCCGGGCTGAAGACGATCTTCATCCCGAAACGCAACGAGCCCGACCTGGACGACGTCCCGGCCGAGGTGCTCGAGGAGCTCGACGTGCGGCCGGTGAGTGACGTGGGCGAGATCCTGGCCTACGCGCTGGAGAGCCAGGGCGAGGCGAAGGCCGAAGCCGAAGTCGAGGTCGACGCCGCCGCCTGACCGTCGGCAGCACCGGCCGCTCAGCTGGGCGGGTCGAGCCGGTCCAGGGCCAGGCGGGCGCGCTCGGCCCAGCGCGGCTCGGTGCCGTAGCGCTGCGACTTGATCAGCCGCCCGCGCGCGCAGTCGTCGATCAGCTGGGCCATCCGCCGCTCGCGGGTGGCCGGCTGCGCCGCCGACGCCACCCAGTTGATCGCGATCTTGCGATACGACGGCGTGGCCGCGGCGAAGAACTGCGTGGCCCGCGCGTCCGCGGCCAGTTGGCGCGCGAACTCGGCCGGCAACACCAGCTCGTCCTGCTCGTGGGTGTACACCGGAGCACGGTCGCGCTTGCGGCGTTCGAAGGCGGCCAGCCCGGCTGGCCGCATGCGCCCTTCGGCGCTCAGTTGCTCGACCAGCGCCACGTTCACCGCGCTCCAGATGCTGCCGGGACGCCGCGGGGTCCAGCGCTGGCGCACTGCGTCGACGTCGATGCGCTGGGCCTGCGAGTCGATCCAGCCGAAGCACAGCGCCTCGGGCACCGCCTCGGCCCAGGTCAGCCCGCCGTCGGGCACGTGCTTCTTGTACAGGCCCATCCACAACTCGGGCGCCGTCTCGTGATGAGCGGCCAACCAGGCCCGGAACTCGGCCGCGTCGGCGAAGAACAACGCCGGCCGCTCGACCGTCCCCCCGGGCACGCCCGGGCGCGGCGCGACGTCGGTCAGCCCGCCGCACCGGGTCAGCGTCGGCGTCCGGTCGAGATTGCTCACGCAATCAGCCTAGCTTCGCGCGCCGACGTCCTACTTGAGCTCGGTGGACGATTTGTTCAGCAGTCGCCGGGCGACGATCAGCTGCTGGATCTGCTGCGTACCTTCGAAGATGTCGAGGATCTTCGAGTCGCGCGCCCACTTCTCCAGCAGCGAGTCCTCGCTGTAGCCCAGCGCACCGGCGAGCTCGACGCAGCGCAGCGTGATCTCGGTGCCGACCCGCCCCGCCTTCGCCTTGGCCATCGAGGCCTGCAGCGAGTTGGGCTTGTTGTTGTCGGCCATCCAGGTCGCCGACATCGTCAGCAGGTAGGCGGCCTCCCAGTCGGCCTCCATCTGCAGATACGCGGCCGCGGCGGCATGCTGGCCGAACGCCGGCTTGTCGTAGTCGACCTCGACGCCGGCCTGCTTGAGCAGGTCCTCGGTTTCGTCCAGCGCCGCCCGCGCACAACCGACAGCCATGCCGGCCACCAGCGGACGGGTGTTGTCGAAGGTCTGCATGACGCCGGCGAAGCCCTGCTCGGCCTCGACCTCGGGCGAGCCCAGCAGGTTGGCCCTCGGCACCCGGCAATCGGTGAAGCGGATCGTCGCGGTGTCGGACGCGCGGATGCCGAGCTTGTGCTCGAGCCGCTCGACGACCATGCCCGGGGTGCCCTTCTCGACGACGAAGGACTTGATCGCGGCCCGGCCCTGGGACCGGTCGAGCGAGGCCCATACGACGACGGCGTCGCAACGGCCACCGGCGGTCACGTAGATCTTCTCGCCGTTGATCACGTACTCGTCACCGTCGAGCTCGGCCGTGGCCTTCACCGCGGCCGAGTCGGAGCCGAAGCTCGGCTCGGTGATCGCCATCGCCGCCCACAGCTTGTCGAAGCGCTGCAGCTGCTCGTCGTCGGCCACCGACGCGATCGCGGCGTTGCCCAGCCCCTGGCGCGGCATCGAGAGCACCATCGCGACGTCACCCCAGCACGCCTCCATGATCGACAGTACGCCGGACATGTTGCCGCCGTTCTGGTTCTCACCGTCGCCGGACCGGCGCCGCACGCCGCGCGCGCCGGTGCTGGTCTCACCCGAGGCGTTCATGCCGTCGATGAGTGACGCGAGCATGTCGAGTTCCTTGATGGGGGCATCGGGCTCGGCACTGGAAGCACGGTCGTACTTGCGTGAGATCGGCCGGAAGATCTCGGTCGACACCTGGTGCGCCTGGTTGATCAACATGCCGAACTTCTTCGGCGTCTCCAGATTGATGCTCATTAGACCAACACCACGCCTTCCATGACGCCGGCGGCGCGCAGATCTCGGTACCAGCGCTCCACCGGGTGTTCCTTGACGAAGCCGTGACCGCCCAGCAGTTGCACGCCACTGCTGCCGATCTGCATGCCGTACTCGGCCGTGAGGCGACGGGCCAGGCCGGCCTCGCGGGCGTAGGACTTGCCCTGCTCGGCGCGCGAGGCGGCGCGCAGCGTCACCAACCGGGCGCCCTCGAGCTCGATGCCGATGTCGGCGACCATGAACGCCACCGCCTGCCGGTGACTGATCGGCTCACCGAACGCGACGCGGTCGTTCACGTAGGGGATGACGTAGTCGAGCACCGCCTGGCCCGTGCCGCAGGCCAGCGCGGCCCAGCCGATGCGCGAGAGGCGGATGCAGTCGGCGTAGACGCCGCTCTGGGCGTCGCCGAGCAGCGCCGACGCCGGCAGGGCGACGTCCTCGAGCACGAGGCGCGCGGTCGCGGCCGCCCGCAGGCCCATCGCCGGCTCACCCTCGATGCGCACGCCGCTCGTGCCGGACTCGACGATGAACAGGGCCGGCGCACCCTCGAGATCGGCGGCCACGATGAACAGCTCGGCCGTGGCCGCCCGAGGGACGAGCGACTTCGCGCCGGTGAGCACGAAGCCATCGCCCTTGCGGGTCGCGTTTGTCTGCAGGACGAACGGGTCGAACAGCGGACGCGACTCGAGCACGGCCACCGCGGCCGCCGGCACGTCGTCGCCGACGAAGGACGGCAGGTAGGTCGCCTGTTGCTCCTCGTCGCCCCACAGCACCAGGGCGGTGCTGACGCCGGCCGGCGCGAGGCAGGCGACCGCTAGTCCCATGTCGCCGTGGGCCAGGGCCTCGGCCACCAGCACGCCGGTGGTGACCGACCGCTCGGCCCCCATGCCGCCGAGGGATTCGGGGACGCCGACCAGCGTGACGCCCAGCTCGGCGACTGAACGCTTCAGGATCTCCGGCGGGGTGTCGCAGGCGTCATCGGCCGCGGCGGCCGCGGGCCGTAGCTGCTCGGCCGCGAACTCGCGGGTTGCGTCGACGATCATCTGCTGCTCGTCGCTCGGCGTCAGGTCGAACAGATCGCGCCCGCCGGCCGTGGTCGGCCGCTGGGCGTTGCCGTACATACCGCCGTCCTTACCGGCGCCCTTACCGGCGGCGGCGAAGCGGCGGTTGGCCACTCCGACGCCCCGGAAGCCGGCCTTGCTGCCCTCGTACACCGCCCGCTCGATCGGCTTGCGGAGTTTGAGCTTGTCGATCGCGGCGACGCCGGCCAGCCGGTTGAGCGCGGCCAGCCCGACTCCCATCGCATCGCGTCCGCGCCGGTTACGGCCTGGCATCGCGTCTCCCTCGACGTCGGGCAAAGTCAGTGGTACAGCTGGTTCCAGGTAAATCTACCCGCCAGTAGGCTTGGCGCAACGACGCGTGACGGATACCGCACGGAACGCTGGTCACCTATCGTTCGTTGTCAGATCGGGTCGCTAAAAAGCAGCGACGCAAGCGTGAAGGAGGTGCCGGGTGCCTAATCCGGTGATCAATCAGTTCGGTCGCGCGGCTGGCGGCGGCAACAACCGCGCGCCGTCAGCCGGTGAGTTGCAGGGCATGTTCGACAAGCCCGCCTACACCGGCGCGCGCCCCAACGAGGGGTACATGACCCTCGACAGCGTCGTCCAGCGCACCGCAGCGATGCTCGGGACATTGCTGGTCGCCGGCGCCGTCGCGTGGTACGCCCTGCCTGACCGGCTGTTCGTCCCCGCCCTGATCATCTCGGCCGTCGCCGGCCTCGGGCTTGGCCTGTTCATGTCCTTCACCATGCGGGTCAACGCGTTCACCGCGTTGCTGTACTCGGTGTTCGAGGGCGTGCTGCTCGGCGCGATCAGCCACGTTTTCGAGCAGCGCTGGCCCGGCATCGTCGTGCAAGCCGTCATCGGCACCGCCGCCGTGGCCGGCGGCATGCTGTTCGTCTACAAGATCGGCGCGATCCGGGTCACCCCGAAGTTCACCCGCATCGTCGTCGGCGCCACCATCGGCGTCTTCGGGCTGATGCTGGTCAACCTGATCGCCTACATCTTCACGCCCGGCGGCCTCGGGTTGCGCACGGGTGGCCCGCTCGCGGTGATCTTCAGCCTGATCTGCATCGTCATCGCGGCCATGAACCTGGTGATGGACTTCGACTTCATTGAGCGCGGTATCCGGCAGGGTGCCCCGGCCAAGCTGGCCTGGTTCGCCGCGTTCGCGCTGACCGTCACGCTGATCTGGCTCTACATCGAGATCCTGCGCCTGCTGGGCTACGCCCGGCGCTGATCGCGCAGGGGGCGAGACAACCGAGGGCGGGCCGGCGACGGCCCGCCCGGCGGCTCCCTCCACAGGTGGTCGGCCGCCGGGCGGCCTACCCGGTCAAACGACGCCTGACGGGCCGGGTTACGCGCCCGCCGCAGAGTCGTGGAGATAGCTCAGGACAACCGCTCGAGCACCATCGCCATGCCCTGGCCGCCGCCGACGCACATGGTCTCGAGCCCGAACTGCTTGTCGTGGAAAGCCAGCGAGTTGATCAGCGTCGACGTGATGCGCGCGCCGGTCATGCCGAACGGATGCCCGACCGCGATGGCACCACCGTTGACGTTGAGGCGGTCGAGGTCGATGCCGAGGTCGCGGTAGGACGGGATGACCTGGGCCGCGAACGCCTCATTGATCTCGACCAGGTCGATGTCACCGATCTGCAGGCCGGCGCCGGCCAGCGCCTTGCGTGAGGCCTCGACCGGCCCGTAGCCCATGATTTCGGGCGAGAGCCCGCTGACGCCGGTGGCGACGATGCGGGCCAGTGGCGTCAGACCCAGCGCCGTCGCCTTCGCGTCGCTCATGATCACCACGGCTGCGGCGCCGTCGTTGAGGGCGCAGCAGTTGCCCGCGGTCACCCGTCCGTCCGGCCGGAACACTGGCTTCAACCCCGACACCGCGTCGTAGGTGACGCCGGCGCGGGGACCGTCGTCCTTCGACACGACGGTGCCGTCGGGCAGCGTGATCGGGGTGATGTCCTGCTGCCAGAACCCGTTGGCCAGGGCCTGCTCGGCCAGGTTCTGCGAGCGGACGCCGAAGTGGTCCATGTCCTCGCGGCTGATGTTCTTGAGCAGGGCGAGGTTCTCGGCGGTCTGGCCCATCGCGATGTAGACGTCGGGCAGCAGCCCGTCCTCGCGCGGGTCGTGCCATTCGCCGGCCCCGGACTCAGCGACCTTGGCCGTGCGCTGCTCGGCATCGGCGTACCGGTCGTTGTGCGTGTTCGGCCAGCCGTCGGCGCTGCCGTTGACGAAGCGCGAGACCGTCTCGACACCGGCCGAGATGAAGGCGTCGCCCTCGCCGGCCTTGATTGCGTGGAACGCCATCCGCGAGGTCTGCAGCGACGACGAGCAGTACCGGTTGACGGTGGTGCCGGGCAGGAAGTCGTACCCGAGCTGCACCGCGACCGTGCGGGCGATGTTGCTGCCGGCCTCGCCCGCGGGCTGGCCGCAACCCATCATCAGGTCGTCGAGGTCGTGGGGATCGAGCTCGGGCACCTGGTCGAGCGCGGCCCGCACCATCTGGGCGGCGAGGTCGTCGGGCCGGATGGTGGTCATGGAGCCCTTGCCGGCGCGACCGATGGGTGAGCGGGCGGTCGCGACGATGACGGCTTCGGGCATGGCGGGCTCCTCGCGGGTTCGGGTGTGCCTGCGATATTGCCACCGCCCTGACGGCCTGTCAGGTACGGCGGGACGGAGGTCACCCGGCCGGATCGGTCGGCACCGGGGTCGCCGCCTCGGGCGAGGTGATCGCGGCGCGCTGCGGGCGGCGGCGGCGCAACTGGGCGAACGGCCCGGCCCGGCCCTCGCTGCGGCCGAAGCGTTCGGCGCCCGACACCTCCGTACCGGGGCGGGCCACCGCCTGCGCGGCGGCCTTCTTGGCCGACTTGACCCGCTGCGTGGTGAACGTGCTGGCCGAACGGGTGCGCGTGCGCAGGCCGAGCGCGTCCAGGCACGAGGGCAGCACGGCCTGCGCCGCCTCGAAGTAGCCGGCGGCCGACGGGTGGAAGCGGTCCTCGGAGAAGAAGTGCAGGTTGGTCATGAACAGCGGCCCGAGCAGGTCGCCCAGCGACACGGTCCGGCCGCCGGCGCGCACCACTGCGACGGTCTGCTGGCGGGCCATGGCCCGCGACAGGTGCGCAGCGTAGGCCCGCAGCGGCTGGGCCAGCGGGCGGATCGTGCCCAGGTCGGGGCAGGTGCCGACCACGACCTCGGCGCCGAGGTCGCGCAGCCGGGTCACGGCCTGCTCGAGATAGGGCACCGCGACTTCCGGCTTGGTCAGCTCGGTCACGTCGTTGGCGCCGATCATGATGATGGCCAGCTCGGGCCGGACCCGGCCGAGCGCGTCGATCTGCACCCCGAGATCGGGGGACTCGGCCCCGACGACGGCGACGTTGGTGAGGTGGACGGGGCGCCGGGCGGCTTCGGAGATGCCGATCGCGATCTGGGCGCCGGGCGTGTCGCGGTCGCGGTGGACGCCGTAACCGGCGGCGGTGGAGTCGCCGAGCGTCGCGATCCGGATCGGCGGCCGGCTGCGGCTCACGCCCGCCGCGGCCCACGTCGTGTCGTTGGACGGCGGCGGCGGGTCCTTGGCCACCGGGATGCGCCGCTCGGCCAGCTTCACCTCGCCCCACATCAGGCCCATCAGGCCGGCCGCGCCGGTCAGCGCGACCCCGCCCAACCCGCTGCTGGCGTACAGCGCGAAGCGCTGAACTCGCCGGCGGTGGGTCACGATGTGCAGGGTAGTGAATAACCTCTCTGGCATGCGCTACTGCGACTCGTTGGTCGAGCTGATCGGCAATACCCCGCTGGTCAGGCTGCACCACGTCACCGACCACCTGCCCCCCGAGCAGGCCCCGACCGTCCTGGCGAAGGTCGAGTACTTCAATCCCGGCGGGTCGGTGAAGGACCGCATCGCGGTCCGGATGATCGAGGCCGCCGAGCAATCGGGCGAACTGCAGCCCGGCGGGACGATCGTCGAGCCGACGTCCGGCAACACCGGCGTCGGGCTGGCGATCGTGGCCCAGCAACGCGGCTACCACTGCGTGTTCGTCTGCCCCGACAAGGTCAGCCGCGACAAGATCGACACGCTGCGGGCCTACGGCGCCGAGGTCGTGGTCTGCCCGACCGCGGTCGCGCCCGAGGACCCACGCTCGTACTACGCGGTGTCGGACCGGCTCGCGGCCGAGCGGCCGGGCGGCTGGAAGCCCAACCAGTACGCGAACACCAATAACCCGCGTTCGCACTACGAGACGACCGGGCCGGAGGTGTGGGAGCAGACCGACGGGCGGATCACGCACTTCGTCGCCGGGGTCGGCACCGGCGGCACGATCAGCGGCGTCGGCCGCTACCTCAAGGAGCGGGGTCCGGTGCGGATCATCGGCGCCGACCCCGAAGGCTCGGTTTACTCGGGTGGCACCGGCCGTCCCTACCTGGTTGAGGGGGTCGGCGAGGACTTCTGGCCGACCACCTACGACCGCACGGTGTGCGACGAGATCATCCCGGTGTCCGACGCCCATTCGTTCGCGATGACGCGCCGGCTCGCCCGCGAAGAGGGCCTGCTGGTCGGCGGATCGTGCGGCATGGCCGTCGTCGCGGCGCTCGACGTCGCCGCGCGCTGCGGGCCCGACGACGTGGTGGTGGTGCTGCTGCCCGACGGCGGCCGCGGCTACCTGTCGAAGATCTTCAACGACGACTGGCTGGCCGACTACGGCTTCGTCCAGGCTTCGGGTTCGGCCTCGGTCGGGGACGTCCTGCGGGAGAAGTCCGGCGACACCCCCTCGCTGGTGCACGGCCACCCGAACGAGACGGTGCGCGAGGCGATCGACATCCTGCGCGAGTACGGCGTCTCGCAGATGCCGGTGGTGCGGGCCGAGCCGCCGGTGACCGAACGCGCGCTGCTCGAGGCGCTGTTCGCCGGCTCGGCCTCGCTGGCCGACGCCCTCGAGCGGCACATGTCCGACCCCCTGCCGATCATCGGTTCGGGCGAGCCGGTGTCCGAAGCGGTGCACGCGCTGGGCGGGGCCGACGCGCTGCTCGTCCATATCGACGGTAAACCGGCCGGTGTGCTGACGCGGCAGGATCTGCTCGGCCACCTCGCCGGCGGCTGACCTCCCAAGTTGTCCGCGCTTGTCCCGGCCCTGGCCCGGTGACGCGCGGACAACTTGGCGGCTACCCCCAAGTTGTCCGCGCTCGCCGCCGCCCTGGCCCCGTGACGCTCGGACAACTCGGGGTGGGCGGTGAGTAGCGTCGACGGGCATGCCCGGTTTCGACACGATCGCCATCCACGCCGGCCAGGATCCGGACCCGCGCACGGGCTCGGTGACCGTCCCGATCTACGCGACGTCGACCTACAAGCAGGACGGCGTCGGCGGCCTGCGCGAGGGCTACGAGTACAGCCGCAGCGCCAACCCGACCCGCACCGCGCTCGAAGCCTCGCTGGCCGCGCTCGAGGGCGGTACCCGCGGCTTCGCGTTCGCGAGCGGTCTGGCCGCGGAAGACACCTTGCTGCGCGCGATCTGCCGCCCGGGTGATCATCTGATCCTGCCCGGCGACGCGTACGGCGGCACGTTCCGCCTCGTCGCCCAGGTGCTCGCGAAGTGGGGCCTCGACTACAGCGCCGTGCCCCTCGATGACCTGGACGCAGTGCGGGCGGCGATCCGTCCCACCACCCGGGTCGTGTGGTGCGAGACGCCCACCAACCCGCTGCTGGGCATCGCCGACATCGCCGAACTGGCGACCATCGCGCACGAGGCGCAGGCCCGGCTGGTCGTCGACAACACCTTCGCCTCGCCCTACCTGCAGCAACCGCTCGCGCTGGGTGCCGATGTCGTCGTCCACTCGACCACGAAGTACCTGGGTGGCCACTCGGACGTCATCGGCGGGGCGCTGATCACCGCCGACGCCGCACTGGCCGAGCCGCTCGCCTTCCACCAGAACGCGATGGGTGCGGTGGCCGGTCCGTTCGACGCCTGGCTGGTGCTGCGCGGCATCAAGACGCTGGGCGTGCGCATGGACCGGCACTGTGCGAACGCCGTGCGCATCGTCGACTTCCTGACCGCGCACCCGGCCGTCGACCGCGTCCTGTACCCGGGGCTGCCCGAGCACCCCGGGCACGACGTCGCGGCCAAGCAGATGCGTGGGTTCGGCGGCATGGTGTCGTTCACCCTGCGGGGCGGCGAAGAGACCGCGCTGAAGGTGTGCGGGCTCGTCGAGGTGTTCACCCTGGGCGAGTCGCTCGGCGGGGTCGAGTCGCTGATCGAGCACCCGGGCCGGATGACCCATGCCAGCGTGGCCGGCTCAGCGCTCGAGGTGCCGAACGACCTCGTCCGCCTCTCGGTCGGCATCGAGGACATCGAGGACCTCATCGCCGACCTGGCGTCCGCCCTGGCCTGACCGCTGTCCGTCGCCACTCAACGGAGCGGGCGGGCGGGCGGCGCGCCACTCGGCGGCTAGGATCGCGAAGTCGATCTCGTCGCTCCACTCGCCCTTGAACCACTCGTTCTCGCGCAGGTAAGCCTCCTGCCGCAGGCCGAGCCGGCGCAGCACGCCGGCGGAGGCATCGTTGCGTGCGTCGATACGGGCGATGACGCGGTGCAGACCCAGGCCGGCGAAGGCGAGCTCGAGCAGGGCCCGGCCGGCCTCGGTGGCGTATCCGCGCCCCTGGTACTCGGGGTTGACCACGTAGCCGATTTCGCCGCTGCGGTGCTCGCGGCTGCGGTAGAACAACGTGACATCACCCACCACCCGGCCGCCGGCGCGCAGTTCAATGCCGAGATTGATGGCCTGGCCCTCGTCGTCGATGGTCGAGCGCATCTGCGGGCGTTGGATGCGCTCGATGACGGCCGCGCGGGTCAGTGGCGAGTACGGGATGTAGCGGCAGACGTCCTCGCGGGACTGGTACGCGTGCAGGTCGTCGACGTCGGCGAGGCTGAGCGGCCGCAGCAGCAGGCGCTCGGTCTCGATCGGGTAGTCGGGCGTCAACTGGTCGGGCACGTCAGCTCCGCTCGGGCGGGGGCGCGGCCACCGAGCCGCGGGGTTGGGCGACGGGAGTCAACAGCTTGCGCCGCGAGTACTTGTCCTCGTCGATGGCCCGGATGGTGCGCTCGACCGCGTGCGTCACCAGGACGTCGACCGGCCAGCGGAAGTTCGACAGGGGCGGGGTGAGCAGGCGCGACACCGGATCGTCGTCGTAGCCGAGAACCGAGACGTCGTCGGGGATGCGCACCCCGAGTTCGTGGGCCGCGGAGTAGACGCCGTAGGCCATCGAGTCGGCCAGGCAGAAGAACGCGGTCGGCCGGTCGTCGCCGGTCAGCACCTCGTACGCCACCGCGGCGGCACTGTCGAGCTCGTACGGAGTCATGTGCAGGCTGATCTGCAGCCCGAGCTCCTTCGACACCCGGCCGATCGCCTGCTCGGCCGGGGTGTCCGGGGTGTTGCGTGGGGACGGGGTGAACACCGCGATGCGCCGGTGGCCGGCGTCGGCGAGTTGTCCCAGCGCCGTCCGCACCCCGACGTCGTTGTCGAACACGACCTCCACCGCCGTGTTCGCGCCGTCGATGCCGTCGCCGATCGAGACGAGGATGGTGCGCCGGGCGATGTCGGGCCAGTGCGCCGCAGCCGGGTCGACCCATAGGACGATCAGCGCGTCCACCCGTTGGTCGACCAACTGGTTGGCGAGCTCCTTCTCGAGGATCGGGCTGTTCGAGGCGTCGACGATGAGCGCGTGCCGGCCGGACTCGAGCAGCTCACGGCCGAGGGCGGCGGCGACGTTCTGCTGCCAGATGTCCTGCAGCGACCCGCAGAGCACGCCGACGTAACCGGTACGGCCCGAGGCCAGGGCGCGGGCAATCGGGTCGACCTGGTAGCCGAGGCGGGCGGCGACCTCGCTGACCCGTTCCTGCGTCTCGACGGGCACCTGGAGCCCGCGCAACGCGTAGGACACGGCGGCAGGGGAAAGGCCGCACTCGTCCGCGACGTCGCGGAGAGTGACACGCTTCGCCCGGCCGCGCACCGGTAGAGCGTAACCGCGCGGTGACGTGATGGACTTCAGGCTGTCGCAGTGAAGCGTTACAGTGAAGCGGTTCACTAGCGAGGGGTCTCATGCGGACGGACGTCCATCAGCACCTGTGGCCGGCGCAGTTGCTCGAGCAACTGCGCCGCCGCTCCGCGCCACCGATGGTGCGTGACTGGACGCTGCACACGGCCGATGAGGCGCCCCACGAGATCGACCCGGCCGACCACGACCCCGACGCGCGGGCGCGGCTGGACCCCGGCACGACGCGGGTGCTGCTGTCGCTGTCGACGCCCCTGGGCATCGAGCTGCTGGCACCGGACGAGGCCGCGCCCTTGCTCGACGCGTGGCACCGCGGTGTGCTCACCCTGCCCGAACCGTTCGCGGCCTGGGCCTCGGTCAGCGCAATCGACCCCGATCTCGACGGGTTGAAGGGTCACCTCAGCGACGGATTCGTCGGCCTGCAGATCTCCGCGGCCGCGCTAGCCGGCCCGGCCGCCGTCGAGGCCGTGGCGCCGGTGCTGCGCCTGTGTGAGGAACTCGACCGTCCGGTGCTCGTCCACCCCGGCCCGGCCGCGGCCATGCCACCGCACGTGCCGTCGTGGTGGGCTCCCGTCGTCACCTACCCCGCACAGCTGCAGGCGGCCTGGTGGGCCTGGCACGCGGCCGGTCGCCAGCTGCTGCCCGACCTGCGGTTGTGCTTCGCCGCCGGCGCCGGGCTCGCCCCCGTCCACCACGAGCGCTTCGCCGCGCGCGGCGGCGGCCGCTTCGTCGTCGACCAGGACGTGTTCGTCGACATCTCGTCCTACCGTCGCCAGGGCATCGACGCGCTGACCCGCGCGCTGGGCATCGACGTCGTCGTCCTCGGCAGCGATCGCCCGTACGCCGAACCGCCCGACACCGACCACGCGTTCGCCGGGGACGCCGCCGCCCACGCGATCTGCGTCGCCAACCCCCGCCGACTGCTCGAAGGAGGAATCGGATGACCGCCCTCATCCCCCGCACCGTCAGCGACGGTGTGCCGGCACGCGCCAATCGCCCCGCCGCCGACGTCGCCACCGCGACCGGGTGGGACGAGCTGCCCGCGCGTGACCTCGAGCATGACGAGCTGCTCGCGTTGGCCGCGTCCGTCGCCGCGCGTCCAGAACTCTGGCGCGAGCACGTCGCGTTCGCCGACGGCACCGAGCGGCACTACGTGTGCCTGCACCGCGACGCGCACGTCGACGTGTGGCTGCTGTGCTGGACACCGAGCAACGACACCGGCTGGCACGACCACGACATCTCGTCCGGCGCCGTCGTCGTCACGCAGGGCACGCTGGTGGAACACAACCTGGCCGTGGGCGGACCGACCGTCACCACCGACATCACCGCCGGGCGCGGCTACAGCTTCGGCCCCGACCACATCCATCGCCTGACCGGCCGCGATGCCGGCAGCGTCAGCGTGCACGCCTATTCGCCGCCGCTGTGGCGGATGGGCCAGTACACGGTCAGTGACAGCGGCATGCTGCGCCGCACCTCGGTGTCCTACGCCGACGAGCTGCGGCCCCTCGACGGCCCGACCGTGGAGGCGTCGTGAGCGAGCACGAATCCGAGGACGTCCTCGACTTGGTCGTGCTCGGCGGCGGGGTGATGGGCCTGTTCACCGCCTACCACGCCTCGGCCGCGTTCGGGCGGGTCGCCGTGCTCGAGCGCGGCGAGATCGGCGACCCGATGACCGCGTCGTTCGGCCGCACCCGCTCCTACCGCAAGGACTACCTCGACCCGGTCTACGCCCGGTTGGCCGACGAGGCGATGACGCTGTGGTCGCAGTTCGAGCGCGAGACCGGACGCGACGTCCTCGTCCGCTGCGGTTGCATGAACATCGCCAGCGCCGCGATCACCCCGGACATGACGCAGACCTACGGCCAGCTGAGCACCGACACGATGCGCTCGCTGGGCATGGCGCCGGACGAGATCCGCGGGACCGAGCTCGTCCAGCGCTTCCCCTACCTACGTACCGACGTGGCCTGGCTGGACGACGCCGCCGGGCTGGTCGACCTGCGCTCGGTCGCCGCTGCGCTGGTGCAGGCCCTGCACGGGCGCAAGGTCGCGGTGCACGAGCACGTCGAGACGACGCAGATCACCAACGAGGGGGAGCTGGTCCGCGTCCGCACCGACGCCGGTGACTTCCTCGGCCGCGCCGTCGTCGTCACCGCCGGCCACGGCACCAACGAACTGCTCACCCGGTTGACCGGCTGCGCGCTGCAGGTTCCGCTGAGCAAGGACCGGCCGAGCGAGGCGAAGTACTTCGTCCCGCCGGCCGCGACGAGGGATCAGTTCACCGCCGACGCGATGCCGGTGATCGCCTACCTCGACACCGGCGTCTACGTCCACCCGATCGTCGAGGGCGTGATCGACGCCGTGAAGATCGGCTATTACAACCCGCCGGACATCCCGCGCGACCGCACCGGCATCAGCGACATCGCCGACTTCGTCGCGCAGGTCATGCCGGGCCTGGCCGACGCGTCCTTCAGCGATGTCCTCGACGTCGACCAGTGCGACTACGACCTGGTCGCCGACGACGACTTCGTGCTCGGCCCGGTGCCCGACATCCCCAACGTCTACGTCGGGGTCGGCTGGCGCGGCACCGGCTACAAGTACGCGCCCTGGATCGGCCGCACGCTGTTCCAGCTCGCCCTGCAGGGCGGGACGGTCTACGACATCGCCCGCTTCGATCCCGCCCGATTCACCGCCGGTGCCGCCGCTGCCGCCGACGACCCCACCCCACCCGAAGAGGACGCCCGATGACGACCCGACCTTCCACCCGGACCTTCGAACAGCGGCTCGCCGACGACATCATGATCGGGGCGGAGGGTTACGTCTTCGAGCTCGAGCGTCGCGGCTACGTCAAGGCCGGCCCGTACGTCCCCGAGGTGATCCTCGATGCGCCCGACGCCCTGCGTCAGCTGCACCGCGAGTTCCTGCGCGCCGGGGCCGACGTGATGGTGGCCCTGACCTATTACGCGCACCGCGAGAAGCTGCGCGACGTCGGCCGCGACGGCGATCTCGAACTGCTCAACCGGCAGGCTGTCCGCATCGCCAACGAGATCGCGGCCGAGGGCGGCGCACTCGTGGCCGGCAACATCTGCAACACCTGGTGCTACGACCCGGCCAATCCCGAGGTCTCGGGCGCGGTCGTGCGCGAGCAGTACCGCGAGCAGCTGGGCTGGGCGGCCGAGGAAGGCGTCGACTTCGTCATCAGCGAGACCAACGACTACCTCGGGGAAGCGCTCATCGGGCTCGAGGTGTGCCAGGAGCTCGGGCTGCCAGCGATGATCACCCTGGCCAGCGTCCAGCCGGACGAGACCTACGACGGCGTCGAATACGTCGAGGCGTGCCGGCGGCTGGCTGATGCCGGCGCGGCCGTCGTCGGGCTGAACTGCTCGCGCGGGCCGGCGACGATGCTGCCGCTGCTGCGCCGGATCCGCGACGCCGTCGACATTCCGATCGCCGCGCAGCCGGTGCCGTACCGGACGGATGAGAAGACGCCGGCGTTCGAGTCGCTGGCCCGCGAGGACGGCCGGCGCCTGTTCCCGATCCAGCTCGAGGCCAGCGGGCACACGCGCTTCGAGATGGCCGACTTCGCGCGTGAGGCGGCCGACCTCGGTGTGCGGTACCTGGGCATCTGCTGCGGCGGCGCACCGCACTACGTCCGGGCCATGGCCGAAGCGGTCGGCCGCGAGACTCCGGCCAGCCGCTACTCGCCGGCGCTCGAGCTGCACCCGGTCCTGGGCACCGGGCGCAGCACGGTCGTGGAGAGCGAGATGGGTGACTGGAGCGCCGCCAGCTGAGGCCCGCTCGGCCTGCTGTGCTAGCAGCGGGGCATTGTCTCTAGCCTTGCGACCAGAGCTGGGCGAGGTGCGCGATCGCCTGCTGCTTGGTCCGCAGGCCGCGTTCAGCTGAATCCACCGATCGGTCAGGTCTGGTGCAGCGGCTTGGGGATGGCGCGGGCACCGCTGGCCGACCAGGCCATCGTGCCCTTCACGCTGGTTCCGGCGGTGTGCTTCACGGTGTAGGCGATGTCGACCCGGCGGCCGATCTTGATCGCCTGCACCGTGATTGACGCGATCTCCGGGTGGCCGGGGACGTTCTTGGCTGAGCCGCTGCCGTACCGGAAGCCGTCGGGGACGATGGTCACCGTGCCGAATTGAGGCGAATCGACCGTCCATTTGTCGGCCAGCAGAACGAATGACCTCAGATCCACGTCGTAGGCCTGCGCCGGCACCGCGGTGCCGAGCAGCGGGCCCGCGAACGCGACCGAGGCCCGCGACATCCGGGCAGTGCCGTTGATAGCGATAGTGATGTCACTGGTGCCGCTGTGACCGGCCGTGTCGTGCCAGCCGCCCCGCCAGGTGCCATTGGCCACCGTTGCTTCGCGCCGCGCGTCGCTGACCGACATTGCTCCGGCCTTCACGTGGGGGCCGCCGATCCGGGCCACGGGCCGGACGGTCGGACTGGAGGGGACCGGCCCGGTCGCCGGCGCAGTGACACCCATCGACGCCGGAGTGGAAGACGTGGCCGGGCCTGCGTCGGCCGTCGGCTCCGAGCTCGAAGCCCGCACTGGCGAGCCGTTCGACGTACCGCAACCCGCGAGTGCGAGACCGACCAGCCCTATCAGGCCGAACAGGTCCCGCCGCCCGACCGCCCACGGCTCCAGCCCCGCCTCGACCCCACTCGAACGTCGCGCCAGCATCGGCCGATGATCCCAGACGGCGGCCTCCGCAGCGAGGGCCCAAATCGCGATGATCTCGGCGCCCGGGCCGCCGATCAGTACGGTCGGGGGATGGACTGTCGCACCGGCGCGATCTGGGACGAGCGGTATCTGGCTTACGACTTCGGTGACCATCCGCTGAACCCGGTCCGGCTGGATTTCACGATCCGGCTGGCGCGCGAGCTGGGCGTCCTCGACCGGCTCGACATCACCGCGCCCGAGCCGGCCGACGAGGCTCAGCTGCTCACCGTCCACGATGCGGCGTACCTGACCGCGGTCCGGGCGGCCAGTGCCGACCCGACCTTCAGCGGATTCGGGCTGGGCACGAGCGATGATCCGGTCTTCGCCGGGATGTACGACGCGTCGGCGCTGGTGGCCGGCGGCTCGGCGCAGGCGGCGCTGCGGTTGTGGAACGGCGAGGTCGACCACGCGGTCAACATCGCCGGCGGCCTGCACCACGCGATGCGCGGCTACGCGTCCGGCTTCTGCATCTTCAACGACGTGGTGCTGGCGATCCGCACCCTGCTGGCCGCCGGCGCGACGAAGGTCGCCTACGTCGACGTCGACGTCCATCACGGCGACGGCGTGCAGGCGGCCTTCTATGACGACCCGCGGGTGCTGACGGTCAGCCTGCACCAGGACCCGCGCACCCTGTTCCCGGGCACCGGACTGCCGAGCGAGGTCGGCCGCGGCGCCGCCCAGGGCACGGCCGTCAACGTGGCGCTGCCGCCGGGCACCGACGACGCCGGCTGGTTGCGGGCCTTCGGGGCGATCGTGCCCAGCGTGGTGCGGGCGTTCCAGCCCGATCTCCTTGTCACCCAGTGCGGTTGCGACACCCACCACGAGGACCCGCTCGCCAACCTCGAGCTCACCATCGACGGCCAGCGCACCGCGATCGCCGCGCTGCACACGCTCGCGCACGAGGTCACCGGCGGCAAGTGGGTGGCGTTCGGCGGCGGCGGGTACGGGCTGATCCGGTGCGTCCCACGGACCTGGACGCATCTGCTGGCCGAGGCCAGTGGGCATCCCGTCGCGGCCGACACCCCGATCCCGGCGGCCTGGACCACGCATCTACGCCAGCGCGGCGTGCGGGTCGAGCTTCCGTCCTCGATGGGCGAGCGCCCGGTGGCTGAGGTGCGGGCTTGGGAGCCGGGCGGTGAGGGCTGGCTGGACGGTGCGATCGGCGCCACCCGGCGGGCGGTCTTCCCGCTGCTCGGGCTCGACCCCGACGATCCCCGTGACTGAGAGCACGGACGCCCCTGAGCCGCCGCCGCACTGGGAGGCCGACGTCGTCGCGGCCGACGGCGGCACCGTGCACCTGCGCCCGATCCGGCCGAGCGACGCCGCGGCGCTCGTCGCGTTCCACAGCGGTCTCTCGCAGCGCACCCGCTACCTGCGCTACTTCTCGGCCTACCCGCGCATCCCCGAGCGCGACCTGTTCCGGTTCACCAATGTCGATCACCACGACCGGGTGGCGTTGGTGGCCGAGCTGGCCGGCGAGATCATCGCCGTCGGCCGCTACGAGCGGAGTCCGGGCACCGATGAAGCCGAGGTCGCGTTCGTGGTCGCCGACGCGCACCAGGGCCGCGGCATCGGGTCGGTGCTGCTCGAACACCTCGCCGCCGCGGCGCGCGAGATCGGGGTGCACCGCTTCGTCGCCGTCGTCCTGGCCGAGAACTCCTCGATGATCAGGGTGTTTCGTGACGCCGGGTTCGAGACCAAGCGACACATCGAGTACGGCGAGGTGACGCTGGAGTTCGACGTGGCCGAGACGGCGACCACCTCGGCCGTGCGGCGGGAGCGGGAACAGCGGGCCGAGGCGCGCTCGATAGGGCGGCTGCTGCGTCCGGGTTCGGTGGCCGTCGTGGGCGCGAGCAGCGACGAGGGCAAGATCGGGCACGCGGTGTTCGTGAACCTGCTGCGGACCGGTTTCGAGGGGCCCCTCTACCCGGTCAATCCCGATGCCCGCCACGTTGCCGGCGTCCGCGCCTACCCGTCGGTGCTTGACATTCCCGACGACGTCGTGGACGTCGCGGTCATCGCCGTGCCGGCCGCGTCGGTGCCCGGGGTGGTCGAGCAGTGCGCGCAGCGCGGGGTGCGGGGTCTCATCGTGATCTCCGGCGGGTTCGGGGAGCGCGGCAGTGCCGCGCAGAAGGCGGCCGGGCGTAACGCGCAGCGCGATCTCGTCGCCTCGGCCCGGGTGCACGGCATGCGGGTCGTGGGGCCCAACTGCCTGGGCATCGTAAACACCGACCCGGCGGTGCGGCTCAACGCCTCGCTCGCACCGCTGTCGCCGTTGCCGGGCCGGGTCGGGTTCTTCTCGCAGTCCGGGGCGTTGGGGGTCACGATCCTGGGCGAGGCGGCCCGTCGCGGGCTGGGCGTGTCGAGCTTCGTCTCGGCCGGCAACCGGGCCGATGTGTCGGGCAACGACCTGCTGCAGTTCTGGGAGACCGACGACGCCACCGACGTCGTCCTCATGTATCTCGAGAGCTTCGGCAACCCACGCAAATTCGCGCGGCTCACTCGCCGCCTCGGGTTGACCAAGCCGATCATCGCGGTCAAGAGCGGCACCGCCACGGCCCCGGTCGCGGGCCTGGAGCAGACGTCGGTCGCGGTGCCGGACGTGAGTGCGCGGGCGTTGTTCGAGGCGTCCGGCGTGATCCGGGTCGAGACGGTCGGCGGCATGTTCGACGTCGCGCTGTTGCTGGCCACCCAGCCGCTGCCGGCCGGCGACCGCGTGGCCGTCGTCGGCAACTCCACCGCCATCGGCGTTCTGGTCGCCAACGCGTGCGCGGCCGAGGGCTTGCACCTCACCCGGCTCGACGACGTGGGTGTCGAAGGCGATGGTGCGGCGTTCGAGGCCGCACTGCGCACCGCGGTCGACGACCCGGACGTCGATGCCGTCACCGTCGTCTTCGTGCCGCCGTTGCAGCGCACGACGGGCGACGAGGTCGCGGTGGCCGTGCGGGCCGTCGCGGCGAGCAGCACGAAGCCGGTGCTGTCGACGTTCCTGGGCTTCGAGGGCGTGCCCAAGGCGCTGTCCGCAGGCGGCGCGGACGCGCCGGCCCGCGGCTCGGTGCCGTCCTATCCCTCACCCGAACGCGCGATCAGAGCGCTGGCCCGCGCCGTCCGGTACGCGGCCTGGCGCGCGACCCAGCCCGGGGTGCTGCCGACGTTCGCCGATGTCGATCTGGTGGCCGCCCGCGGCATCGTGCAGGCGGTGCTCGACACCGAGCCGGACGGCCGCGTGCTCAGCGCTGACGAGGTGGGCCGGCTGCTGGGCGCGTTGGGGCTGGTGCTGTCGAACGAGCGGCCGGCCGACACGGTCGAGGTCGAGCTCGCGGTCTTCGACGACCGTTCGTTCGGCGCGCTGGTCTCGTTCGGCCTCGCGGGCGTGGCCACCGAGTTGCTGGGCGACCGGGCCTACGCGGCGGTCCCGCTCACTGTTGAGGACGCCGAGCGCCTGATCCAGACCCCGCGCGCGTCTCCGTTGCTGACCGGATACCTGGGCAGCGCGCCCCTCGACACGGGCGCGCTGGCCGACATCGCGCTGCGGCTGTCCGCCCTGGGCGATGCGCTGCCCGAGATCGCCGAGTGCCGGATCACCGCACTGGCCACCCCGATCGGCGCCCAGGTGCAGGGGGTCGTGGCTCGAGTGGCGGCCCCGACCGCTTAGGCCGACACCGGCCCACGCCGGCTGCGCGGCCTCTGACCCGGCTGCCTACGCTCAGCGGTCAGCCGGCCGGGCGCACCTGGGACAGCAGCGGGTCGAGGCTGGCGGGCGGGGTCCATGCGTACCGGACCGCGGTGCCGTTCGTGATCATGCCCTGGCAGGCCGGCTCGGTGAGTGACACGGTGACGGTCCGCAGGGTGGCGCCCCCGGCGGTCACGCCGATGAGCGCGAACTCGCGCACCGACGCCGCGCGCACCGTCGGGCAGACCCGGCTACGTAGCTTCGGGGCGGCCTCCAGACTGGCGACGAGTTGCTGAGCTTGCGCGCTGCTGAGCACGAGCCGGCCGGGCGCTGGCGGCGGCGTGGTGTCGAGGGCCTGTCGCTTGGTGCCGTACGCGCAGACGACGAGGGTGCCCACCGGCTGGGCGAAGAGCTTCCCGCCTGACCCGAACTGACCCGGGCTCCCGCCACCGGGCAGCAGCTGGCGCGGCAACGACGGCGGGCAGCGCACGGCGGCACTGGCGTTCTCCCGGGGTGCCGGCGCCGCTGTCTTGCTGGCCTGGCCCGCTACCGCACCCGCGCTGCTGCCGCGCTTGTCGGCCCCGGCGGCGGTGTCGCTGCCCGGGTCGTGGACGTGGCCCAGCAGCAGTGCCCCGCCGGTGGCCGCGAGGGCGACGAACGCCGCTGCGGCCACGGACGACCCGACCCGCACCCGGCGTTGCCGGCGCCGCGCCTGCCCGCCGGCGATGAGCTGGTCGACGTCGGGGCCGTCACCCTCGCCGTGGTGCAACGCGTCGCGCAGATCGTGCTCGGTCGGGCTCATGAGACTCCTCCAGAGCCGCTCGTGGCCTCGACCCGCAGCCGGGTCAGGGCGCGTGAACAGCTGCTCTTGACCGTGCCGAGCGGGATCCCGAGGGTGGTTGCGGTGTCCTGCTCGGACAGGTCGCAGTAGTACCGCAGGACGACGACGGCGCGCTCGCGTGGTTCCAGGCCGGCCAACATCCGGCGTAACTCGTCGCGGTTGTCGGACGCGCCGCCCTCGCCCGCGCCGGCCGGTGCCGCCGGTTCGGGCAGCGTCTCGGTCGGACGCTCGCCCCACCACTTGCGTCGGGTCTGGTCGATGTGGGCCGTCACAAGGGCGCGCCGCGCGTACGGCAGTGGCGTGTCGATGCGGCCCCATTTCAGGTAGACCTTCGTGAGCGCGGTCTGGACGAGGTCCTCGCCGCGGTGGTGGTCGCCGGTCAGCAGGCGGGCGGCATGCAGCAGCGTCGCGCCGTTCGCCTCGACGAACGCACGGAACCCGGCCTCGTCACGCACCCGTTGCCCTCCTCGCCCCTGCTGACGAGGCGGGGCGCTCGGAAAGTTCTCGGTACATCCGGAAATGCGGCAGGCCGGTCTCGGCCTGCACCATCTCGTCGCCCTCGGCGACGAACCCGTGCTGCTCGTAGAAGCGCCGGGCGCTCGTGCGCGCGTCGCACCAGACGAGCCGGGCCCGGCGGGTGATGAGCTCGTCGACGGCCCGGGCGAGGACAACTGCGCCAATGCCCTGTCCACGTCGGTGCAACGCGGTGACCATGCCGCGGAGCTGCCAGGCCAGCGGCGTCCCCGGCTGTAGCGGGTAGGGGCGCGCAAGCAGCACACAGGCCCCGACGACCTCGGTGCCGTCGACCGCGGCGAGGTGAACTGCGTCGTCGACATCGCTGCCCATCGGCGAACCGACCGGCCAGGTGGGGCGCAGCACCGACCGGCGCAGCTCACGGGTGACTGCGGCGTCGACGACGGCGACGTGCACGGCTCAGCCGCCGGGGCGATAGACCATCAGCACGACGATCACCGCGAAGACCAGGCCGACGACGCCGCCGGCCGCGGCCACCCGCCCGGTCAGCGAGGCGACCGAGGCCTCCTGCCCGATCAGCGTGGTCGCCTTGTCGAGGGTCGGGACGACGACGAACAGGACGAGTGCGACCGCGCCCACCCACAGGACCAGTGACAGCCAGATCCACACGTCCCCGATCTCCCCCAGCTTCTCGCCCCGGCGCTTCTGCGCCATCAGCGCCAAGCCGGCGATGATCACCAGCACCGAGACGTAGGAGTAGATGCGCAGCACCCGCGACGACGACGCGGTGGCCGCGGCATCGCCGCGCCGGATCCCGCGTCCGGCCGTGGTGGCGGCATGCACGAGCGGGCCGATCGCGAACACCGCGAACAGCAGGTGCAGCGTGAGCAGGAGCTTGACCATGCCTGCGAGGCTAGCGAGCCAGCGCGTCGATACGGATCTGCACCGCCGGGCTCCACTGACCGGCGTAGCGCTTCTGCAACTGCGGGATCTGCCAGTCCGTCCCCTCGATGACCTGCCGGCAGCGGTACGTCTCGCAGTGGCACCACAGCACCCAGGCGGGGTCGTCGATCACGGTTGCGTAGTCGAGCGTGAGCTCCTGCCCGGGCTCTACGTCACGCAGCGCGGTTAGGGTGCGCTCATCGGTCCAGGCCAGGGTCGGTTCGCAACTGTGATTGACCGGACCGAGGTCGGCAACGGTCTTGGGGGTGGCGGCGAAGTGCACGACCAGCTCGCCGGCCGCGATGCGCGCCGTCGCCAGCAGGCCCGTACCGGCGATCAGGGATAGGCCGGTCGTGGTGGCCTGGTGTCGCTTGTCAGCCGCCGGCACGGCTCATCCGGCTGCACGCCGTTTGCCGCGGCGGCTGGACAGGTAGTCGGCGACGACGAACTCGCCGAGCGCGCCACGCTTGGGCTGGAAGACCCGGCCGCCGTTGCGGCGGCCGACTTCCTGCATGAAGCTCACCAGCCGTGGGTCGTCGTCGAGCATGAAGACGTTGATGGTGGCGCCGCGGCGGGTACAGCGTTCGACCTCGGCCAGGGTGGCCGCGATCGTCTCGCGGGTCGGCGGCCAGGCGAAGTCGGCGAAGCCGTCGGCGGCCAGGTGGGCCGTCGGCTCGCCGTCGGTGATCACCAGGATGACCGGCTCGGCCCCGCGATGCTTGTCGAGATGCCGGCGCGCCAGCATCAGACCGTGCTGCAGGTTCGTGCCCTGGACGCGGTCCCAGTCGTGATCGACGAGCGCTCCGGTGGACATCACCCGCGCGTAGTCGCTGAACCCGATGATCTCGATCGCGTCCTGCGGGTACTTGGTGGTGACGAGCGAGTGCAGCGCGAGCGCCGTCGTCTTCGCCTCACCCCACGTGCCGCGCAGCTCCATCGAGTACGACATGTCGACGAGCAGGGCGATCGCGGCCGACGCGCGCCGCTCGGTCTCGACGACCTCGAAGTCCTCGGAGCCCAGTTCGAGCGGGCTGCCGCCGGCGCGCAGCACCGCGTTGCGGACGGTGCGCACGACGTCGAGCGGCTGCTCATCGCCGAACTGCCATTCACGGCTGGCGCCCGTGACCTCACCGGCCGAGCCGGCGTTGTGCACGTCGTGCCCGCCCCGCCCGCGTGACTCGACCAGTGCGAAGACGCGGCGCAGCGCGGTGCTGCCGAGGCGGCGCAGCGCGCGGGGGGTGAGGCGCAGACCGTCGCCGCCGCGTTGCACGTAGCCCTGCTCGCGCAGTTCGCGTTCGATACGACGCAGTTGGGCGAGGTCCTCGACTGCGGCGCGGCCCAGTGCGCGTTCGATCAGCTCCTCGTCGATGTCGTCCAGCCCGGCGCCGGGGTAGTCCTGGCCGAGCAACTCGTCGAGCTGGTCGAGGTCGGCGAGTTCGGCCAGCGCGCCGGTGGCGTCGGAGAAACCCATACCCTCTTCACCGTCCATGCGTTGCCGGCCGCCCCAGCGCAGATCGGGACGGGCCGAGCGCAGCCCGGCCTGCAGGCGGGCCATCTCGTCGGCCAGGCCGGCCTGCCCCATCGCGTTGGCCATCAGGTTCCCGAGCTCGGCCCGCTGCTCGGGTGTGAGCGAATCCATCAGTTGCTGGGCCGCGGCGGCCCGGCGGGCCAGCGCGTCGACGAGGTCGGCCAGGTTCTTCGGGTTCTCGGGGAAGAAGTCGCCGTACTGGTCCATGAACTGCTGGAACTGCTCCGGCGTGTGCTCGCCGCGGGCGTCGGCGTCGAGCATGTCGTTGAGCGACTTCATCATCTCGCGGACCCGGGCCAGATCCTGGGGCGAGGCGTTCTGCAGGGCGTCGCGCATGCCGGCGAACTGCGAGTCGAGGACTTCGCTGCGCAGCAGCTCCTCGATCTGCTCGTAGGCCTGCCGGGCCTCGGGCGAGCGCCACTGGTAATCGGCGAGCTGGCGCACCGCGCGGGCGGTGTCGTTGGGCAGCGCGTCGAGCTCGGCCTCGGCCATCCGCGCCGAGTCGTCGGGGATCGGGAACAGCGCCCGCTTCTCCTCCTCCAGCGCCTGGTCGAGCAGCTGCTTGACCTGCTCGAGCGTGCCGTCCAGTCGCCCGCCGCGCCGCAGCTCCCGGGCGCGTTCGCGAGCTTGGCGGCGCAGCGAGTCGAGGCCGTCACGATCAGCGGTTCCCCTACGCAGCAGGCGATTGAGGGCCGAACGGGGCGACATGCCCGACAGCACGTCGTCGCTGATCTCGTCCAGCGCCTCGCGGATGTCGTAGGGCGGGTCGAGCGGGTCAGGCCCGCCGTGCCAGGTGCCGTAGCGGTAGTTACCGGCCATGCACAACCTCCGAACGAGCGCGGCGACGTCCTGGTCCACGGTAGTCGCGGATACGACTGTCGCGGCGTCGCCGCGGTGACAACCCGTGGGGGCACCTCTGCTGGTGTCGTAGTGCCCGGGTGAGCGACATGTTCAGGGCACGGTGACCTCGCATCTGAGGTTCGGTGCCCGGCTGATTCGGCGGTCGAGCGTGACCAGGGGTGCGTTGGAGAGTTCGGCCACGGCGACGTAGCTGGCGTCGTAGGCGGAAAGGTTGACGCGCAGCTCCCATACCCGCGAACCCAGGAGTTCGTAGGGCCATTGTTCGATCGACAGGTCGAGCAGGTCGACGTGAGCCTGCGCGGCCTGGTCGGCGCTGACGAGCCCAGCCAACTCGTGCCTACGGATGACGTTGCTGGACTCGAACATGACCACACTCGGGGCGAGCAGCCGCATCCCCGAGAGTTGGCCGGTTGCCCACTGCCCGTCCGGACCCGCGTCGAGTAACAGGGCTACGACGGCCGAGGCGTCGCACACCGCATCGGAATTCAACGCCGCTCGGCGTCGCGCGCGCCGAGGATCGAGTCCGCGTCGATTTTCACTCCGGTGGTGGTCACGCGCGCCCGCGCTCGCGCGATGACATCCTCGACCGGGGGGCGGGCGGCGCTGTCGATGAACAACGCGCGCAGGTACTCCTGCAGTGACTTCCCGGCGCGCGCCGCGCGCCCGGCGAGTTCATCGCGCACGGCGTCGGGAACGTCCCTCACCGTGATGACCACACTCATGCAGTCATTTTAGCTGCGGTGCAGTCACTATGCAGCTATCGGGCCGGGTGAGGAGGCTGTCAGGCTGACGGTTCGCTCGAGAAGGGAGCTGCGCAGCGTGGAGCCGGACGAGGGCGGGGCCCCAGCCAACAACCGCTCGCCGCTGCGGCGCAATCGGGACTTCGTGATCCTCTGGTCCGGGGAGGCGGTGTCGGAGCTGGGCTCGTCCATGAGCGTGCTGGTCTTCCCGCTCATCGGGTATGCGATCACCGGGTCGGCGGGGCTGGCCGGGCTCGCCACCGCGGCAACGCTGCTCGGCCAGGTGGTCGCTGGCCTGCCGGCCGGCGCGCTGGTCGACCGGTGGCCGCGTCGGCGCGTGCTGCTGGTCGGCAATCTTGCTGGGGTCGTCGTCTTCGGCAGTCTGGCTGGGGCCACGCTCGCGCATCACTTGACCCTGCCGCATCTGATTGCGGGCGGCTTTGCCAGTGGCGTGGTCAGCTCCTTCCTCGACCCGGCTGCATCGGCGGCCGTTCGGGCGGTCGTCCCGGCGCAGCAACTACCGCTGGCCTATACGCAGCTGCAAGCCCGGCGACACGCCGTCGATCTCAGCGGGCCGCCGCTGGGCGGCGCGCTGTACTCGATTGCTCGTGGCCTACCGTTCCTCGTCGATGCCATCTCCTACTGTCTGACGGCGCTGTCGATCACCAGCCTCCGCTCACCACTGCCGGCACCAGCGACCGCGGAAGCGGAACGGTCGTTCCGCGCCGACCTGGTTATGGGCCTGCGCTTCGTGTGGCGCGAGACGGTCATCCGCACCCTGATGATCTGGGGCGCGGCCTTCAACTTCGCGGTCACCGTGGTGTTCGTCGGCGTGACGCTGCGGCTGATCCGGGCCGGAGTCCATCCAGCGGCGATCGGCGCAGTCGACGCGATCGCTGCCGCGGCGGGTCTGCTCGGTGCCGCGCTCGCCCCGGCCGTCATTCGCCGCACCCCTACCGGTGCGCTCGCAACCGCGACGACGCTGGTCTTTGCGGCCATCATCACGCCCATGGCGTGGACCCACAACGTGGTGATCATCGGGTCGCTCTTGGCGGGCGGCATGGTGCTGCTACCAGCCAACAACGCGGGAATATCGGCTTACCTGTCCGCCGCGACACCGGACCGCCTCCAAGGGCGGATGAACTCCGCCGCCGGTTTCATCAGCAACGCCGCATCACCTATCGCGCCGGTCGTCGCCGGACTGCTGGTCGGATCCGTCGGCGGCCAGGCTGCAACGCTGGTCGGAGCAGCGCTGGTCGTCCTCAGCACCGCACCGCTACTCGCGAGCCCGGTCATCCGCTCGCTGGGACGCCCGGACTCGTGGACCGTCATCGAAAGCGGCGCCTCATCGACCCGTACTAAGGAGCCGCTGCGCGGCAGAGCCGGGTAGAGCCGCGTGTGTGCGTCAGGATGGACGGATGGGCGCGGCCTCTGGTCTTTGATGTCGGGGATCGTTTGCGGTGCTGGCGTCGTTCCGTGATCGCAGGCGATGGCCACTGGCTTGACCTGGGCAGGGCTGTGCCGTCTATCGGTATGCCCGCTGGTTGACGTTCCTGCTTGCAGCGCCTCCAGCAATTCGAACGGAAAAGGTGAGAACCAAAGCTCGACATATCGCTATGGGCCGTAGTGCGCGATCACGGAGTACCGAGCGTGGAGATCAACCACGCGCCGCTAACAGCGAGAAGGGTGCATAACAGCCACGCGCAAAGCGCTACGTGCCGGTGCCGCAAGGGCGCGATCGACGCATCCAACGGCACGCTTGGCCTGATCCCGGGCAGCGTGGGTGATCTGTCCTACGTGGTCCGTGGCCGCGGCAACCGGCTCGCGCTGAATTCGAGCCCGCACGGCGCCGGGCGCAACCATTCCCGCGCTGCCGCTCGCCGACTGTTCAGCCGCGACGGCCTTGACCACCGCATGGAGGGCATCGCGTGGGGCGAGTCCAACGCGTTCCTCGACGAGCACCCCAACGCCTACAAGCCGATCGACCAGGTGATGCAGGACGCCGCCGACCTGGTCGAGATCGTCACGACGCTCCGACAGTTCGTGAACGTCAAAGGCGACTGATGAACTGCTGCTACGGGCGCGCCCGATGTCCTCAGCGCGCCGTAACCGCCGCCATGAGCGTGCGCTTTAGTTGAGGTACTCGTCTGCGTCGAGGCGGTTCAGCGCTTGTTGGGCGAGGGTGTCGCCCGCGGCTGCGCCGAGCCGGTAGTGATCTCGCGCCTCGGATATGCGGCCTCGGTCTTCGAGCAGGGCGGCGAGGTTG
>CAXTHY010000021.1:0-18970 GCA_964244175.1 uncultured Jatrophihabitans sp.
GCGGCCCTGGACGCCCTCGATCGCGCCGGAGATGGTCTCCGCGAGCGTCCGCCGCAAGCACTCAGGCTCGTATCGCGCCGCAGTCGTTCCCCTCATTGCGAACCGGACCCCTCAGCTGCCGACGGACGTCTTCACGCTGGCTGAAGAAGCCTCGGTCGAGATCGCGCGCTTCGACGCGGAGCTCGGCGCAGAGGTGGCGCCATTCGCTTCCGTGCTGCTGCGATCGGAGTCGGCATCGTCGTCGATGATCGAGAACCTGACGTCGGGTGCGAAAGCCATCGCGCTGGCCGAGCTCGGCAGCACCGAGAAGCGCAACGCCAGCGAGATCGTCGGCAACGTCGCGGCGATGAGGGCCGCGCTCGAATTGGCCGAGCACCTCGATGCCGATGCGATCCTGGCGATGCATGCTGCTCTGCTCGACCACCTGCATCCAGACATCGCCGGCCGGTGGCGTGGTGAGCAGGTGTGGATCGGCGGCAGCTCGTTCGGGCCTCATCAGGCCATTTTCGTCCCGCCGCATCACGAGCACGTCGAGCCCTTGATCGACGATCTCGTCGCCTTCATGACCCGCACCGACCTTCCGCTGCTGGCGCAGGCCGCCGTCGCGCATGCGCAATTCGAGACCATTCATCCGTTCCCGGACGGCAACGGACGGACGGGCCGGGCGCTCATCCACTCGATGCTGCGCGGCCACGGCCTCACGCAGAATGTCACCGTGCCGGTCTCTGCCGGCCTGCTTACAGATACGAACGCCTACTTCGATGCACTCACGGCGTACCGCGAAGGGGATCCTGCGAAAATTGTCCAGCGTCTGGCCGACGCCTCCTTCGAGGCGACGACGAACGGACGCCAGCTTGTGGTGGCGCTGCGGGAGATTCGTGCGGGCTGGCACGACACGATCAAGGCCCGCCAAGGGGCGTCGGCGTGGCGGGTCGCGGACTTGGTGCTACGCCAGCCCGTCATCGACGCCGCCACGGTTGGTGCGGAACTCAGCATCGCGCCGCAGAACGCTCAGCGCGCAATCGCCCCACTCGCTGAGGCCGGCGTCCTGACCGAGTTCACCGGCCTGCGCCGTAACCGCATGTGGCAGGCGCGCGAGGTGCTCACCGCCCTCGACGACTTCGCCGCCCGTGCCGGCCGGCGTGCGTAACGCCGCATTTTGAGCGGGACTCCACGCTTCATCCCCGCGTGCCTTGATCAGATATGTGCGGGGGCCGACAGACACGTTCATGAATCGAATCATTCGGTGTGGTCCATCATTGAGCATGCTTTGCAAGATCGTGATGCCGCGTGCGCTCTGGACGTCACTGAAGCTAGAAATCGCGATGAAGATTCGTGAGTCCGGATCGCGACAAATACATCAGCCGTTGGTTGGCCCTGCGAAGCCGCCCGCTCTACGCATTCGTTCGTACGCTAGGGCCCAGGACGAAGGAAGTTCGAAGTCCAAGTTTTGAGTGGCAAGCGCGTAGGACCGGACTCGCTCGGCATCTCGAGGGGACCAGCTGCCCGTCTCCATCGCCCTAATCCAAGCGCGGCTCTCGGAGAAGGTCAGCGAACGTCGGGCATCGAGCGAGATGCCCAGAGCCGCCGCGAGCTCACAGACGGTCCACCAGGGCGTGAGCGCCACGCGAGCCGGCGAGCCAACCATGTGCCAGACGACGTTGGGGTGCAGGCCGAGTTGCGCGGCAACTGCCGTCGGGTTCCGCGTCGCCCTCCACGCGACCTCCAGCTGAGCGGTGACTTTCACGTACGACAGGTCGCGGTCGATCCGTCGACCAGGGCCCTTCTGCAGCGTCCGCCGCTCGCGCGCGAGCCACCGCCGCACGTGCGCCCCCGCGTCATCGGCATCGACGCAGACCCGGGTCTCGATGGCCTGAGGGTTGCCGCGAAGTTGCCGACTAGCGTCGGTGTCGGACAGGTAGAGCATTGGAATGCCAGCGCGTGCCGCCCACTCGATCTCTTGACCGATGCCGGCGCTGCAGGTGTTGTCGGTGACGACGATGAGCCCGTCGGAGTTCAGCAACTGGTCGAGGTTGTGCTCGTAGATGGTTTGCGGCGACAACCCGGAGTCGTTCCAGGGCGCTGTGTGCTCCCACGGCACGTGCAGCGCGACCGGCCAGCGGTCGTCGTCGGTCCGGTCGGTGAGAGTGACTTCGGTGATCGCAGTCTTGACTGCAGACACCCGGTAGCTAAGGTCTTTCCTTCGTTTCTCGGACAGTCCGGTCAGTGGCGTCGCCACGTAGATGCGCGGCATCGCCTGGTCTTCATCAACCTCGGTGTCGTTGTCCGGCACCGGGGCGGTGGCCTCACTCATTGATTTCCGCCGATCCGAAGCCCCACCCATGCGGTCAGCTCGGCTTCGCTCAGCTGCCCTGCTGCGAGGTCCCACATGACCTTGACGGTCTCGTCGCCGGAGGGATCGTCAGCGGCGGGCGGCGTCCAGTCGTATCCGTTGCGGGCGACGAACTCACGCAGTGACAGGTAGGCGACCCGCTTGTTGCCGTCAAGTAGCGGATGGTTGCGGCACAGCCGAGACGCCAGCACCGCAGCTTTCTCGGCCATCGTTGGGTACGGCTCGAATGTGCCGAAGCCCGCGGCCGGTGCTTGAAGGGCGGACTCCGCGGCTCCGACGTCGCAGCTGCGGAACAGGTCTTCGGCCCGCACTCCGAGCACCGCTTCGGCGATGATCAGAAAGTCGGGCAGCCCGAGGTAGCGGATCATCGTCGTCCTTCCTGTGCGGTGTGGTTCGGTCAGAGGGGGCCGCGGTGGCTGGTGTCGCTATTCGGCCAAACGCTTGAGGATCTCTTGGTCGGCGGCGATACGTTCGCGCAGCCGGGCCTGGAAGTCGGGGTCGGCACGGCGCTTGTCGAGGTGTGCGGCGATGGCATCGCGGATCAACTCAGATGCGGCCATTCCGTCCACCCGGGCGACGAATTCCAAATCTTCGGCTTGGTCCTCTGGCTGTCGGATGGTCGTGACGCGGGTCTTGCTCATGACATCTCTCCCCTCGGTCGCGGGCGCGGCAGCGCTGTATTCCTGAATGATCGCGCGGAAAAGCCAACATTGCAAGCCACGTGTATTCGTGTATGCTCTATGGCATCACCACATCCAATCCCACCTGGAGGCATGATGTCGACAGAAACGCAGACGGCGAGGCCCCCGAAGCCGGAGAAGCTGCCCATCTTCATCGACGGCGCGAGGTATGAGGCGCACAGCCACGAGCTCACTGGTGCGCAGGTGCGAGCCTTGGCCAAGCCGCCCGTCGGCGAGGACCGCGACCTCTGGCTGGACATCGTCGACAAGCTCGATGAGCTCATCCCCGACGACAAGGTCGTCGAGATCGAGGCCAAGATGCGCTTCTTCACCGTGCCCCGTGTAATTAACCCCGGCACGATCACCCGTCCGTACCCGGCGGCCGGACCCTCGGACAAGTCGTGACCGCCGGGGCCGTGACCATGCTTCGGGAGCAGGACCAGCAGTTCCTGACTGACTCCGCACTGTCGCACTCAATCACGACCGACGGACAGTTCATCGATCTGATCATCGCCGGCTTCGACTCCGCCCCAGGACTGGCTCCGGGCAAGGTCGAGCTGCTGATCCGCTTGCCACTCGGCTTCCCCGACGCCGCGCCGGACATGTTTTGGGTGAGGCCGAACATCACCACGGCGGCCGGCCAGCCGGTGCCCGGCACCGAGCTGACCGAGACCTACGTGAACCGCCAGTGGCAGCGGTGGAGCCGCCATATCGCCGGGCAATGGCGGCCGGGCATCGACAACCTGGAGACGTACCTGGCCTACATCCGCCGCTGCCTTCGGCAGGCCGGGGGAGATTGATGCGCACCCGCATCGCCTTCACGGAGGATCAGTTCGGGCAGCTCGCGCATTCACTCGACGCCGAGAAAGAGACCGCCGCGGTGGTCGCGGCAACCCTCGTGCGCGACGTGCGCGGCGATCGACCGCGCGACGAACCGGCGGCCTCGCCTACCGGCGGCCTCGCGCCCGGTGCCTCGTCAGAGTCAGGTGCGCCCTGCGCCACAGCAAGCAGCGACACCGACGACGTCTCGCTGCTTGCGCGCGAGATCAGCTGGGTGCCCGAAGACGCCTACCTGCAACGAACCGGAGTCGGGCTGTCCATTGCCTCGACGGGGTGGGTCCCTGCATTCCGCAGCGCGGTCGCAGATGCCCTGGTGCCGGTATTCGTGCACACCCACCCTGGCGGCGACGCCGAGTTCTCGCGTTGGGATGACGACGTCGACGCAGCGCTCGCCGCCGCGGCTGGCAACTTCGGTGCGCGCGGCTACGCCTCGATCGTGATCGCCGGTCGCAGTGACGCGCCGACGGCGACGGCTCGCCTGTGCCTGTTCGACCCGAAGGGTCCTGAGGCCGAAGGCGACGGATCGCGCAACGGCGCCACGAGCCGGCTCCGGACTGTCGACGCCATCCGAGTTGCTGGCAGCAGGATGCAGCTGCGGCTCCCCCCGGACGAAGGACATCGACACGGCGACGACGCGGCCAACGCTGCCGGGGAAGCGGTCGTTGTCCCGGTAGAAACCTTCGATCGACAGATCCGCATGCTCGGGTCCGACGGCCAGCACACCCTGCACGCTGTACGCGCCGCCGTCATCGGCGCGGGCGGAACCGGTTCGGCTGTGGCAGTCCAGCTTGCACGGCTCGGTGTAGGCGAGATCACGCTGGTCGACGACGACGTCGTCACCGCTCCCACTGCTACCCGAGGCCACGGCATGCGTACCGCCGATCTGGGGCGGCCGAAGGTGACCACCCTGGGCGAGCACCTGCGCGACATTGGCCTCGGCACGCGAGTCGTTGAGGTGAATGCGACGCTGCATCAGCCAAGAGCTCTGCGCGCCATTCAGCACGCCGATGTCGTCTTCAGCTGCGTCGACGGTCACGGGGCGAGGATGATTCTTAACCGCTTCGCCTACGCCCACCTGACCCCGGTCATCGACCTGGCTGTTCTGGTAGCCGTATCCGGTGCTGGCCAGCCAGGCCGCGACCGCGTCGAAATCGACGAACGTGTCACCTGGCTCGGACCCGGCACCGCTTGTCTGCTGTGCCGCGGACGCCTTGACGCTGCGCTCGCCTACGCCGAGAACCTCGACCCCGAGACCCGACAGCGCCTCGCAGGCGAAGGTTATGTCGCTGCGGCCGAGACCCCGCAACCAGCAATCGTCACGCTCACCACCCTCGTTGCCGCGCTTGCCACTACCGAGTTCTTGCTGCGGCTAACCAGTATCGGATCACCCGAGGCGACCGAACTGCTGCTACGCCCCCATCTTGGCGACCTGCGGCGTAACCGCGCCCCGCAGCGTCCCGGCTGCTTCTGCGGCGACACGACCTACCTTGCCCGTGGTCGGCGCGGCCAGTACCTGGACATCATGTGGGCTGCGCCCCCGTTTGGCGATACAGCATGAAAAACCCAGCAGCGATCGGACAGAACGCGGTCGTGAACTGCACGCGACGACTGCGTCGCCGACCCCGCGCCAAGTTGACACGAGTTGTAGTTCTCGCGAGCCGAAGCAACCTTCCGGCCAACCTGAATCCACGCCGGCTCTACCAGCTCGGCGAACCCGGCAAGTGGGCGGTCATGACTTGCCCGTGCGGGCGCGGCCACGTGATCGAATTGAACCTCGCTCACCCAGGGCGAGCGCGTTGGTCAGTCCAGGCGGACGGCGCTGGGCCACCCTCGATACGTCCGTCAGTGGATGTTCGAGCCGAACGTCGTTGTCATTTCTGGCTGAATAGCGGGCGCGTGCGCTGGGTGTGACCCGACTCAAGAGGCTGGGCAAGCGAAGAGCCCAGCCTCTTGCTCACCCAACGCTGGGCGAGACTTCGCTCGTCTGTCGCGAGGTCCGGGTCGTGGTGGGACCTCCTACGATGAGCGCATGACTGGCACACGGCTTGATCGCATCAAGATCGACGGATACAAGTCGATCGCGACTTGCGACCTAACGCTCGGTTCCCTCAATGTGCTGGTCGGCCCGAACGGGGCCGGGAAGAGCAACCTCATCTCCGCTTTGGGTTTGCTAGGTGCGATCGTCAATGGTCGGCTGCAGCTCACTACGGCCCGGGCTGGTGGTGCGTCGTCCCTACTGCATCACGGCGCGAGCGCAACGCGGACGCTACAGTTGCACGCCTTCTTCGGTCGGAATCAATACGAAGCCGAATTCGTGACGGGTGCGAATGATGACCTGATCTTTCAACGCGAGGTCTGCTACTTCCAGGGGCCCGGTTACTCGTCACCGTGGAACACCATCATCGGCTCTGGCATGCGGGAGTCTGAGCTTCGTGAGGCCTCGACGAGTAAGGAGGTTGCACGTTACTGCCTTGAAGCCATGGAGTCGTGGAGAATCTTCCACTTTCATGACACCAGCGCCACGGCACCTGTGAAACAGAAGCAACCTGTCGGAGACGACCAGGTATTGCGCGCAGACGCAGCAAACCTGGCCTCGTTCCTGTTTCGGCTGCAACATACAGATTCCACCTCGTATGGGCGGATACGTGATTCGATTCGCTTGGTCGCGCCATTCTTTGCCGACTTCGCCCTCGCGCCGGACCGCGTCAACCCCGAACGCATTCAGCTTGAATGGAAGCAAGTCGGTACTGACGCGTACTTCAACGCGCACGCACTATCCGACGGGACCCTACGCTTCATGTGCCTGAGCACACTTTTGCTTCAGCCCCGTCCGCCGTCTTTAATCATCATCGATGAACCTGAACTGGGCCTGCATCCCGCGGCCGTCACCCAGCTCGCCGACATGTTTCGCTCTGCCAGCAGCTTGACGCAGCTGATCGTGTCGACACAGTCGGTCACGCTGCTCAACCAGCTCGACCCCGGCGACGTGATTATTACCGAGCAACGGGGTCTAGGCACCAGCTTTACAAGGCCTGACTGGTCTGCTCTTCGCGCGTGGCTTGACGAGTATGCGGTAGGCGAAATGTGGGAAAAGAACGTTATTGGCGGCAGACCCGAACGCCTGAATTCGAGACCTGCGTGATTAGGGTACTCGTTCATGTCGAGGGTCAGACCGAAGAGGTTTTCGTCAAGGAGGTGTTGCAAGCAAGGTTGTTGGAACGCAACGTCTTGGTAATTCCCACGATCGTGACCACGAAGCGTGTGGCAGGCGGTCCTAACCACAAGGGGGGTGTGTCGAGTTGGGAGAAGATTGAGCGTGAGCTGCGGCTGCTGCTGTGCGATACGGCTGCAGTAGCCGTTACAACGATGTTCGACTTTTACGCGATTCCGCAAGTGCCGGGGACAGTGGCGACTACGTCCTCGGATCCATATGTACGCGTCAACCTCGTCGAAGATGCAATGAATCGACGTATTGATGACCGGCGTTTCCGTGCGCACCTAATGTTGCATGAGTTTGAGACCATGCTTTACGCATCGCCGGCGGCATGTTCGAGTTATCTTGGGGTACCCGCGCTGAAAGCGGCAATGGATCACGCAGTTTCGACCTGCGGTGCACCCGAATTAATCAACGATCAGCCGACGACGGCCCCATCCGCACGCCTGCTCTCGGCTTACCCTTCCTATGCAAAGACTCTCGACGGACCTGTGCTCGCTGACGAGATCGGATTGGAAGCGATTCGCGCTGCTTGCCCTCATTTCGAGGGCTGGATCAACTATCTTGAGTCGCTTGAAAACGAGGTTGTCGACGAGACCGGGTAGTCGACCACGCTGCACCGCCTACAGCCACCGTCTGCGCCTCCTGAACGTGTTCTCGTAAGCCGTAAGTGGCGGTCAGGCTTCCCTCCTGCGCCGCGCCACCTTGACATGACCCGGCGGTTGCGCCGCGTGTCGACTCATCTGCGCGTGGTCGCCCGCCTCGCCAAGCCGAGCAGATCGATTTATCGCGCTCAAGTCCAGAGTGTCTTGGCCATGCGGTCGGCGGCCTCCTGGGCGAGTGCCGGCATGACGTGGCTGTAAATGTCAGTTGTGGTGCGCATCTGGCTGTGGCCGAGCAGCTCCATGACGACCCGCGGGTGGACGCCGGCGGTCAGCAGCAGCGTGGCGGCGGTGTGGCGGCCGTCGTGGAGGCGGATGTGGCGAACGCCAGCCCGTTGGAGCAGCTTGACCCAGGCCTCATAGTCAGAGTGCTTGTCGAGCGGGCGGCCGTTGGGTTGGGCGAAGACGATGTCCCAGTCCTCCCAGTCAGTACCGGCAACAAGTCGTTCCGCAGCTTGAGACACGCGGTGCCTGCGCAACGCCTCGATCAAGGGCGCTGGCACCGCGATGGTTCGACGACTGCGGTCGGTCTTGGGCTCGGTGAAGACGAGTCCCTGGCCAGGGACGCGGTGCAGGCCTCGACGCACCGAGAGCCGCGCACCGTCGAGGTCGATGTCCTTCCACTGCAGACCCAACGCCTCGGACTGACGGAGCCCGAGTGCCAGCGCGACCGTCCAACGAGCGGCGTTGCGCTGACCCTCTGCGGCCGCGAGCACACGCTTGCACTCTTCGACATCAAGCGGGTCGGGTGTTTTCCCTCGTTCCTGGCGCGGCGGCTCGACCAGGGTGGCCACGTTGCGGGCGACCCGCTCGCGCTGCATCGCAATCTTGAGCGCCCGATGCAGCATGCGGTGCACCCGCAACACCGAGGCGGGGGAGAGGCCCTTGGCCAGAAGCTGCTTGTACGTCTGCTCGAGGTCCTCGGGCTGCAGCTGATCGAGACGCCGCTTGCCGATGTAGGGCACCACGTGCATCCGGATCAGGGCGCGATAGGTGTCGAGCGTGCGCTCCCGCACCCGGATCGCGGCAATGTTGTCGGCCCAGTAGGTCAGCCAGTCCTCAACGAGCATCGACCGTCCCGATGCGGCTGCGACGCCGGCGTCGCGCTTGATCTCGAGCTCCTTGACCTTGGCGACCACGGCGGCTCGCGTCGCCGCGGACACGTGGCGGCGGTCGCGGCGGCCGTCGCCCTTAGAACCCATCGACACGAAGCCGTGCCACCGCCCGTCTGCGTTCTTGACGATCGTGGAACGTCCGTTGGCGCCTCGTCCGGCCATGGTGTTCTCCCTTCGCTGCCTATCGATGCTCCGCCCTACCTCTGACAGGAGCAATGGCGTTACGCCGCGGAATCGCCGCCGGACTCTGAGATGTCGACGGCGAACAGAGCGCGCCCGCTGGCATCGGTCACGCGGCGCCACCGCCTTGTCGCTTTCGAGGTGGCCGGCGGCAGGTCGGGCTGGTTCGCAGCGTCGAGGCGTGTCACGTAGCGCTCGAGCTCGGCCCACGAGAGGCGGCACGCACGCGCGACGTGCACGGGATGCAGCTCGCCGTCCTTGATCAGCTGGTAGACGGTGGTGCGTCCGATACCGAGCATCTTGGCTGCCTGAACAATCGTGAGCAGCATCTGCTCGTCGGTGTAGTCGCCGTCGTGGTTCATCGGTGCGGTCCTCCTCGTGAGATGGATGGGTTGCCTAGTGCGCGTGGGTAGTTCGGTGGGGGTGCCGGGTGCGTGGTCGTCACGGCGGCCGGATCCTGGGGCGTGTGACGCGTCAGCTCGAACGCCTCGGGACAAACATTGGCGAGTCGGTAGTCCAGCGATCGCCCGGCGTACGTCTCCGGCAACGGCCGTGCGGCGATCAACTCGGGTAGCCGGGTCTCGACTTCGAAACCAGCTGCCTCGGCGCGCGTGAACGCCCGCGCCAGGACCGGCCAATGCGGGTCGTCCGCGAGACCGGGCGCGACTCGCTCGATCAGCGGCCGCCAACGATCCGTCTCGCCGAGGAGGTCGCCGACGGCAGCCTTGACCTGCGCCTCGAGCTGACGCTGATGAACCGCGTCATCGTGGTCGAGTGCTCCGCACGGACGGAAGTCCGAGAAGTCGACGTTGTGGGCGGCCCGCCAGACAGTGACCTGCTCAGCGAGTGTCGGTTCCCTCTGCTGCAGAGCCGCCGCCCACCGCGTGTCCGGCAGCGAGGCGGTGACAGCGTCCGCTCGCTCGAGGACCTGCGTGAACCGGAGCGACAGGTACTCGTCCCAGATGGGATCGCCGGTCATCGGCAGTGCCGGCAGCCACGGCCGCGGCGCAGCGCCGACCTCCGAGTGCGCGGGCGCCGACTCGACCGTTGATCGGTATCGCGCGCAGGCCGTCCGCAGCCGGGCCGAGGGGTCCTCGTCGAGGCGGCGCTGCGTCGTCGCTGACCGCTTGGCACTCTCCCGGGCCAGGATTTGCTCGAGCAGCTCAATGCTCGTCGACGGGTGAAGGGCCTCGGGCATGATGGCCGCATGACCGTCGCCGGCCGGGCTGACATCGAGGTAGATGTGGTTGCCCAGCCGACCGCGCGACATCGCCACGTACAGCGACTCGCGATCCTCGTCGCCGGTGAGCACCGTGTGGCAAGTGTCGGCGGTGCTGCCCTGCGCGAGGTGGATCGTCGTCGCGTAACCGAGCTCGACATAGCGGTGTACGTAACGGGCCGGCAGGGTGGTCGAGCGGTGGGTATCGGCGTGCGTGACGCGCAGGCTGCCGTTATCCCGCACGGCGTCGACCTGCCACCGGTCGCCGTTCTTCACCCAGTCGGAAGCGGAGATCGGCAGCCGCCGGTCGTTGTGCCGGGTGACGATCGTGTCGCCGGCGCTCGCGGCAGTGCCGTCGTGCAGCCGTACCTGCTCAGCCGGCACGCCCTGCTCGACGAGCCGGTCGGTCTGGGCGCGGACGTTCAGCTCACGAACGACCCGGTTGGTACGTGCGAGCAGGATCGAGTCCCGCCCGGTCTCTCGATCCAACCGCCACGCAGAGTAGGCCTGCTCGACCGTCGAAGCGTGATCGCCGGCATGGACGCGGTCGTGGTCGAGGTAGTAGCCGAGCGCGACAGGATCACCCACGCGGAGGGCCAGGGACGCACGTCCTTCGAGCGGGTCGGCGAAGCGCACTAACGTCTCGAGGCTGGCCGCACCGGCCGTCTCGGCGATGTCCCGCAGCACCCCGCCGGACGCGACATGCGCCAACTGCTTCGTGTCACCAACGAGCCTTACACTCGCACCACGCTCGAGCGCGAAGGCGATCACACAATCGAGCCCGGGCGTGCCGGCGGCCCCGGCCTCGTCGACGATCAGCAACGTCCGCTCGTCGATCGCGTCGACCCACCCGGGACGAGCGTCGTGGTCGAGCGAGTGCAGGAGCTTGTCGATCGTGTCCGTCCGCTTGCCGATCGCGCGGCGCAGCTTGTCCGCGGCGCTGCCCGTCGGAGCGAGCCCGACCACAGAGCCCCCATCTTCCGTCCACGCAGCCGCCAGCACGCCGAGCGCGGTCGTCTTTCCCGACCCGGCCGGCGCGATAGCGAGCTGGACCCGGCGGCCCGACGTCGCCAGGTCACGGACGAGCGCGGCCTGCCCGTCGTTGAGCCGCGTGCCGTTCGCGGCTGCCTCGAGCAGCGCCCTGTCGACCGTCGTCTCGTCCGATGACCGGCCGTCAAGCAGAGCAGCGGCGCGAAGGATGCGTTCCTCCGCGTCGAGCACGGCCGTCGAGGTGAATAGCTGCGCCCCGGCGACGGCGAACACGCTCGACCCGTCGCGCCGGCGGAGCGTGCCCGGCTCGACCAGCTCATCCGGGTCGCCGAGACGTACGGATAGCTCGGGCGAAAACGCTCGAGCCAGGGTCGCCTCGACCACAACGTCCAAGTGAGCGAGCGGGACGGTCGCGTACCGGACCCGACGCTCGACCTCAGCCCGGACTACCCCGGCCCGCCAGGTGCTCGAGCTGTCGGCGACCGACCGGACGACGTCCGCAGCGGTCCACTCGACCCACCTCTCGTCGATCGCCGTCGCGGCCTCGACTGGCGCCGGCGCCACCTGGGGGCCGACGGCAGCGAGCATGGCCACCAGCGAGTCTTCACCGCCGAGAACGGCCGACGCCTCGGCCCGCCATGCGTTGCGCTGTTCGGCTTCGGAGCGCGGAGCGTGCTTGCCCTGCCGGGTGTCGGTGTTCGCGCGTCCGAACAACCTGGTCTGCTCGGCGAAGTCCGGTGCGCGACCGTGGGCGCGGGTGAACTCCGCCGCGAGGACCTGTTGGCGTGCGGTGATGTCGGCGCGGCGCTTCGACCAGAACTGGGCCAGCGTCGGGTCGACGCCCACGATCTCCCGTACCGGACGCTTGCCGCTCGCGTCCGGTCGGTCGGCGAACCGCAGACCGAGCCGCGCAGTCAGCCCTGCTTCGAGCCGGGTGTTGTACCGCTCGGACGCCGCCACCGCTGCCCGGTGCAGCGGCCGCCCGTCGAGCGCGAGCCATCGACCGCCGGTCGTCTGCACCTTGTTCGAGATCGCCACGTGCGTGTGCAGGTCGGGGTCACCGGCGCGGGAGTCGCGGTGTGTGAACGCGACGGCGAGCAGGCCCCGCGCGTCGACCTGCTGCACGCCGTTCGCGCCGACCCGGGTGTAGACCGCCTCGCGCTCGAGCCAGTCGACGACGTCGCGGACCGCCGCATCGTGTGCGGCGGCCACCTCGCGCGCCAGTTCGGGGTCGGCGAGTGCCCACAACGTCGAGACGCTCTTGACCGGTGAGAATGTCAGGTCGTAGCCGGCGACCAACTGCGCGCCGGGTCGTGAGGCGCCGATGACGTAGTCGGTGAGCTCCCGTGTATCGGCCGGCTCGCGACCGTGATCACGGGCGAACCACTCGCGACCCAGCTCGGTCCGCAGCTCGGCTCGGACGTCGTCGGCGATCGCAGCGCCGGGACGCTCACCCTGGTCGCGGTTGAACTGGACGAGGCGCCGGGCCAGCTCGTGGCGGAACTCGCTGCTCGCAGACCGGACCGCGAACGGCCGGCCGAGCCCCGTCGACGGAGACGGGACGCCATCGACGAGCGCCACCTGCTCGATCGCGTCGGCGTTCGGGTGCCGCCCCTGGCCGAACAGCGCCACCATCTGCGCCTCGTGCACGCGGTCGCCGGCGTGTGGGCCGGCCTCGAGACCGTCGAGCCCGCGGCCCAGCCAGACCCCGGGCGACTCGCCGCGCTCGCTGTAGTACTCGCCGAGGTTGGCATGGCCGGCGTCGTTCGCCGCCACCTGCCGCGTCAGGTAGGTGTAGCCATTGCCGGCGCTCAGCTTGTGCAGCGTCATCATCGCGCCGCGTCCGACCGGATGGTCGTCATGGCCTGCCTCCGGGAGTGAGATGTGCTCTCACCGGGGTAGGGCGCTTTTTTCGACCCGGACCGGACCTCCGGCGGGGAAAAAGTTTCGGGGATCTCATTCGGCATGGGGACGACGATCCGCAGACGTGTACTACTCTTCGTCACCCCAAGGAACGCTGAGAAGCACGTCCGGGACGTGTCACCCCAGCAATCCCGGGCGTCACCTGCCTCCCGGGCGTCCGAGAAGATGATCTTGTGTGCGAACTTGACGGGCTCGGCGGCGAGACAGGTGACACGTGTCGAGGCAGGGGTGAGGTGACGGGCCGCGGGAGGTGACACGGCCGATGAGCACAGGTGACACGACCTGTGCACGGTCAACGGGCGGCGGGGGCGCTGAGCATTTAGCTCATGAGCGAAGTTCATGCCGATCAGCGTCCGCAGACGTGTAGCGATCAGTGTGAGGTCGGCGAGACCTCACACGTCCCGGCAAGACCTCACACGTCGTTCTGGCTCAGTCTTTTCGGGCAGTCGGCGGGGTTCGGGAGAGCATCCTCGGCCGGTCCGCCGCCACGGGCCGCTAAGGGCAGACCTCACGCGTCCTCGAGCCGCCTCACACGTCGACTTGGTCGATGCTGTTACGTGGTCGGCATCTTCTTGGCCGGTAGGCGCTCGGCCAGATACCGCGCGATCTGTTCGCGCTCGGAAGCGTCCAACGGACCGTCGTCAGCGACGAGCCGCGTGCATCCCTTCGGGCCGCGGACCCGGACGTCCCCGATGTCGATCTTCCCGGAGAACGGGAGCTCGCCGTCGACGAAGCACAGCACGGCACTGATCGGCACGTCGGCGAATGGAGAACCAGACAACGCGGTCCGGACGGCCGACAGCTGCCACTCCATTGCCTCGACCATCTTGGTCTGGTCGCGGCCACGGACCATGAGCTGCTCGCGGTACGGGCTGAGGAACCCGCCGGATCGGCGCACGGCGATCTTCGCTCCCGCATATCGTTTGGTGTCTACGACGAAGACGCCGAGCGGGCCGATGACGACGTGGTCGATGTTGGCCCGACTGCGCGGCACGCAACGATCGTGCAGGGCGATGACGGTGTCGCCCAGCTTGGAGAACCGCTCGCCGACCCGCTGCTCGCCGACGCCGCCCTTGCGCCAGGCCCGGGTCGATTGCGGATCGTCGAAGAGAGCGAGCAGCAGACCGCCGATCTTCGGATGGGACTCGCGGACGCGATCTTCACGCCGCTGATGACGGCGTTCGAACTCGGTGCGGGCCGACCTGCCGGCCACGCCCAGATCGAGCGGCGCCGGCTCAAGGACCGGGACCTCGGGTTGCTCAGTCGCGGAGAGCGGCAGCGCGCCGGCTGCGCACGACAGACACAGCACGACGCGCCTGCTTTGTCCCATGCGGCACGCTCGCCGGCGGCGAGGGTCTGGCCGCAACTGCATGCGCCGGGGCGGTGCAGAGCCATGAATTTCAGCGTCGACGGGGCAGGGAGGTCAACGGACACGGGCGCGCTCCAAGGTCGGCCCCCGCGGCCTGCCTTCACTTTGACCTCACATGCTGGCGTAGTTTCCGAGTCGCCGCAAGAGCGATCGAGGAGAAAGCGTTGGCCAGGAATCGCGACCGGAGATATCGTTTCGATATGGCCTTCGTTGTGAAGCTGAGCCCCGAAGACACCGAGGCGTTACGGGAGCAGGCCGCCCGCGAGCACCGGTCGATGCACGAGGTCGTGGTGCTGGCGATCAAATCGCGGATCGATGGCGAACGCCGTTCCGCCGTCCTGGACGGGCTGTTTGACCAGGCCGCAGCTGAAGACGCGGAGCTGCTCGATCGCCTCGCCCAGTAGTGACCCGCTACCTGAGCTTCGAGGACATCCTGCGCCAGGTCGACCGGGCCGGGTTCGTCGTGCGCGACCCGGGGCTGCTCGCTTCAGCCGTTGCCCGACCGGGGACAACCGTCTTCGGGGAGGACGCGTACTCCACCATGGGGCTCAAGGCCGCTGCGCTGTGCCAGTCCATCGATAACAACCAGGCGTTGGTGGACGGCAACAAGCGGCTGGCCTGGCTGTCCACGAAGGCGTTCCTGGCGATCAACGGTCAGCGGCTTGAGGCGATGGTGGACGAGGGCGAGCGGTTCATGCTCGACCTGGTCGCCGGCCACGCCGAGCTACCCGCCATAGCCGACTGGCTCCGAGACCATTCCACCGACGCCGAAGCTCCCGATCTCCCCGGCGAATCGAAACCATGATCATCACCGAGCCACACCTCACACGTGTCACCTCAGCCGACCAACACCCAAGACCAGGCGATCACACCTCTTGCACCGGCAAACTAACGGCCGTGATGATCGACAACGACTTGTCTCGGATCCCCACCGAACGAAATTGTGCCTGTCGTCGCCAACGTCGTCGCAGCCCGGTGGAAATCTTGTCGATCATCACTAGGCTCCGTGCAGCCCGGGGAGGTGAGAATGGACGTATTTGGCGTACGTACGAGGCTAATTGACGACTACCGCAGCTTCACGACCGCATTTGTCGACATCCACGACCCCCGCATCAAGCAGTACGTCGACGACCAGCTCGCCAGGGGCGACCAGTGGCCCGAGCCTTGGCTCTCGCTCAATCCGACCTTCGAGTCCGGCGGCTCGGTCCACGACCTCGTCGCCGCCGACCTGCTCAACGCCGAGTGTGAGCGGATCTTCCGCGTCAAGGAACACGTGGCCGACTCCGGCGCGCGCGAGATCACATTCCACAAGCACCAGCGCGACGCGATTGAGGTCGCGCGAACCGGCAAGAGCTACGTCCTGACCACCGGCACCGGTTCCGGTAAGTCCCTCGCGTATATCGTCCCGATCGTCGACCGCGTCCTCTCCCACCCGAGAACGCCCGGCGTGAAGGCGATCGTCGTCTACCCGATGAACGCACTCGCGAACTCCCAGCGCGGTGAGCTGGAGAAGTTCCTCACCTTCGGCTATGGACCGGGCCAGGAACCGGTCACCTTCGCCCGTTACACCGGCCAGGAGAAGGACGAGGAACGCGAGCAGATCCTGCGCAACCCACCGGACATCCTGCTTACGAACTACGTGATGCTCGAACTGGTTTTGACCCGGCCCGACGAGCGGGCACGCCTTGTCCAGGCTGCGAAGGGCCTGCAGTTCCTCGTCCTCGACGAGTTGCACACCTATCGCGGACGCCAAGGCGCGGACGTGGCCCTGCTTGTCCGCCGCGTCCGCGACGCGTGCCAGGCCCCTGACCTGCAATGCGTCGGAACGTCGGCGACGATGGCCAGCGGTGGGACCGTCGCTGATCAGCGCGCCAGGGTCGCCGAGGTGGCGACGAGGCTGTTCGGCACTGAGGTCACCGCCGCCCGCGTGATCGGCGAGACCCTCGCTCGCGCCACCGCGCCCACGGACTGGACGAGCGAGCAGCTCCGGGGCTGCGTCCGCACCCGTCCCCTGCCTTCCGACTACGAGGATCTCGCCGACTGGCCGCTCGCCTCGTGGATTGAGACGACCTTCGGCCTGACCGAGGAGGCGGGCACGGGAATCGTCATCCGGCAACGTCCGCAGAAGGTCGCCGCAGACGCGGCGCCGGTCCTCGCAGACCTCACCGGCCTCACGATCGACGAGTGTGAGACCGCGGTCCATGACACGTTGCTCGCGGGCTCGACGGCCAAGCACCCGGATACGACCAGACCGTTGTTCGCTTTTCGGCTGCATCAGTTCCTCTCCAAGGGTGACTCGGTGTACGTCACGCTCGAACCGGAAGCCACCCGGGCGGTGACCGCGACTTATCAGGTGGCCGCGCCCGGCAACCCCGACAAGCTGCTCTACCCGCTGGCGTTCTGTCGCGAGTGCGGGCAGGAGTACGCCGTCGTCTCCAAACGCGAGCAAGACGGGCAGGTCCGCCTCCATGCCCGCCGGGACCGTGACGCCAGCGGCGGCGACCGGTTCGACGGCTACCTCTTCATCTCGTCCGACCTGGCGTGGCCGGCCGATCCAGTTGCCGAGGACCGCTTCCCGGACTCCTGGGTCGAGCACGGCGAGGTGGTCAGCAACCGCATCAAGTACGTGCCCGAACGGCTGCACGTCGACCCGGCCGGGAACAAGATTCGCCAGGGTGGCACGCTCGCGGCGTTCATCCCCTCGCCGTTCCTGTTCTGCCTGCGCTGTGGTGTCAGCTACGAGTCCACCCGCGGCAATGACTACTCGAAGCTCGCCACCCTCGACCGCGAGGGCCGCAGCTCCGCTGTCAGTATCATTAGCCAGAGCATCGTTCGCTCACTCAAGCAGGCCGACGATCTTGCGCCGGAGGCCCGCAAGCTGCTCACGTTCGTCGATAACCGGCAGGACGCGAGTCTGCAGGCCGGACACTTCAATGATTTCGTCCAAGTCGCCCAGCTGCGTGGCGCGCTGTACCGGGCAGCGAACGAACGCAGTGAGGGCCTCGAGCACGACACCGTCGCACCGTCGACCGTCGCCGCGCTCGGCATCCCGTTCGAGCAGTACGCGCAGAATCCGGCCACCCCCACCTACGCTCGCTCAGACCCAGAGCGAGCCTTCCGCGCGCTGATCGAGTACCGGCTATACACCGACATCCCGCCGGGTCGTCGCATCACGTTGCCGAACCTTGAGCAGTCCGGGCTGTTGCGCATCGATTACCGGTATCTCGCCGAGGTGGCGGCCGATCAGACCCTGTGGGACGCGACGTACGGCCCGCTGAGAGCCGCTGACCCCGTCCATCGCGCCGAACTCTGCCGCATCCTGCTCGACGAACTGCGGCGTGTGTTGGCCATCGATGTCGACTGCCTCACCGACGACGGCTTCGAGCGCCTCAAGAGTCAGACCCGCCAGCACCTCAACGGCCAGTGGGCGTTGTCCAGCCGCGACGTCCTTCCTCCGGTAGGCATCGCATTCCCGTCCCCCGCCACCGGCAAGCGCTTGCCAAGCCGGCTGTTCGTCTCCGGCCGCTCGTCGTTCGGCGCCTACCTGCGCAAGCCCAACCAGTTCCGCCGCTGGCCGGACAAGATCGATGGCGCCGACGCGCAAAAGATCATCACTGATCTGTTCCGCGTCCTCGAAACCGCGAGCATCGTCCTTCAGGATGTCCCACCCACCGAGGGTGGTCCCGGCTACCGGATCAAAGCCAGTGCGCTGCGCTGGCTCGGCGGCGATGGCGCCACCGCAGCACCTGACCCGCTTCGCAAGACCATCGACCCGAACCAAGGCGCGCGGGTAAACGCCTTCTTCCGCGACCTCTACCGCGACAGCGCCGCCGAGCTGACCGGCCTGCACGCCGCCGAGCACACCGCCCAGGTCAGTGCCGCCGATCGCCAGCAACGCGAAGACGAGTTCCGGCGCGGCCGCCTTCCGCTGCTCTACTGCTCGCCGACGATGGAGCTCGGTGTCGACATCGCCAGCCTCAATGCGGTCGGCCTGCGAAACGTCCCGCCGACGCCCGCCAACTACGCCCAGCGCAGCGGACGGGCCGGGCGCTCCGGCCAGCCCGCGCTGGTCACCACGTATTGCGCGACTGGCAACTCCCACGACCAGTACTACTTCCGACGCTCCGACGAGATGGCCTCCGGTTCGGTAGTCGCGCCGCGCCTGGACCTCGCCAACGAGGCCCTGCTCAAGAGCCACCTACACGCCATCTGGCTCGTCGAGACTCGCGCGAGCCTGGAGTCGAAAATGACCCAACTGCTTGACACCGAGGGCGAGCACCCGACGCTGGGGATCCGCGTCGACAAGGCCAACAGCCTTTCCGACCCAGAGGCCGTCCGCCGCGCCACCGACGGCGCACGAAATCTGATCGCCGAACTCAGGCCCGAGCTGTCCGCCGCGTCGTGGTGGCACGACGAATGGGTGGC
>CAXTHY010000021.1:18980-33232 GCA_964244175.1 uncultured Jatrophihabitans sp.
GTGTTCAAAGGCTCGTTCGACGAGTTCGACCGCGCCTGCGACCGATGGCGCGACCTCTACCGCGCGGCACTGGCGGACCAGGCCGAGCAGAACCGCCTCGTCCTGCAGACCACCCTCAGCTCGTACGAGCGCCGCGCCGCGGAGGCACGGCGTCGCGAAGCCGAGAACCAACTACGCCTGCTCAAGAACGACGACAGCGACACCGGCCACTCGGACTTCTACACCTACCGCTACTTCGCCTCTGAGGGCTTCTTACCCGGTTACTCGTTCCCGCGCCTGCCGTTAGCCGCCTACGTCCCGGGTGTCCGGCAGGGCACCAGCAACCGCGACGGGGGCGACTACCTGCAGCGCCCCCGTTTTCTCGCGATTAACGAGTTCGGCCCCCGTGCCCTGATCTACCACGAGGGCGCCCGATACGAGGTCAACCGCGTTCAGGTACCGATGGCGCAGGGCGAAGGCGTCGGCTCCATCGACGTCTCGGACGCCCGGCGCTGCGAAGCCTGTGGCTACCACCACGACCGTGAGCCTGGCATCGACGTCTGCGAGAACTGCGGAGTCGAACTCAGCGCCCCGCTGCACGGCCTGATGCGCATGCAGACCGTCTTCACCCGCCGTCGCGAGCGGATCTCCAGCGACGAGGAGGAGCGACGCCGCGCCGGCTTCGAGATCGAGACGAGCTACCGCTTCACCAGCCACGGCGCACGCGCCGGCCGGTTGGATTCCGAGGTCCACAACGCTGCCGGTGAACTCGTCGCACGCCTGATCTACGGCGACGGCGCGACCGTCCGCCGCACCAACCTCGGCCAGCGTCGGCGCGCCGACGTCGGCAATAAGGGCTTCTGGATCGACGCCGTCAGCGGCAAGTGGCTCAGCGAGAAGGACGCGATCGACGCTGTCGACGCAACCGATGACGACCTTCAAGACGCAGCTCAGGTCAAGACCAAGCAGAAGGTCATTCCATACGTCTTCGACACCCGCAACGTACTGATCTTTCGGCTCAATCAGCAGGTCGACGACACCGTCGAGGCTAGTCTCCGCGCCGCCCTCGAACGCGGCATCGAGGCGGCGTTCCAGCTAGAGGACTCCGAGCTTGCCGGCGAGCGGCTGCCGGATCTCTCCGAGATGGGACGGATGCTGTTCAACGAATCCGCCGAGGGCGGTGCCGGCGTGCTCAAGCGGCTTGCGGCCGAGCCGGATGCCCTGGCCCGCGCAGCCCGAAAGGCACTGGAGATCGCGCACTACGACCCTGACACCGGCGACGACCTCGGCCACGCCCCGGGCGCGAGCGAACGTTGCGAGCGCGCCTGCTACGACTGTCTGCTCTCCTATTCCAACCAGCTCGACCACGAGCTGATCGACCGGCACGCCATCAAGGATCTGCTTTTCGAACTGTCGCAGTCGAGGACGACCCAACGTGGCGGCGGACAGGTCCGCGCGGTCGCCCTGGCAAGTTTGGCAGCCACCAGCAGCTCAGCAGGACGGCGGTTCATCGACCTGCTCCGCCGCGGCGACTACGCCCTGCCCACGGGCGCGGGCGAGTTCGTCGCCGAGGCGAAAGCGCGCCCCGACTTCGTCTACCGCACGAGCAGCCCGATCGGGATCTTCATCGACAGCACTGACCACAAGGCCGCCGACGGGCGCGACTCTGCCGCCGAGGAGCGCCTCTCCGATGCGGGCTGGGACGTGATCCGCCTGCGCGAGGACGATGCCTGGGATGAGATCGTCAAGCGGCGCCCGGACGTCTTCGACGCGGGAAGGGTCTGAATAGGTGGCGTTCCAGGCGGGCAGCCTCGTCTCCGCGCGCGGCCGAGAGTGGGTCGTGCTGCCAGACAGCACCGACGACTTCCTCGTGCTGCGCCCGCTCGGTGGCACCGACGATGACGTCGCCGCCGTGCTGCCCGCGATCGAACAGGTCACCGCCGCCAGCTTCCCGCCGCCCCGGCCGGACGACCTCGGCGACCAGATCGGCGCCGGGCTGTTGCGCAGCGCGCTGCGCATCGGTTTCCGCTCCAGTGTCGGCCCGTTCCGCAGCATCGCCGGCCTGGCTGTCGAACCGCGCGCCTACCAGCTCGTCCCGTTACTGATGGCCCTGCGTGAGGAAACCGTCCGGATTTTGATCAGCGACGATGTTGGCATCGGCAAGACCGTCGAGGCTGGGCTGATCGCCACCGAGTTGCTCGCGCTCGGCGATGCCCGCGGCCTGGCGGTGTTGTGCAGCCCCGCCCTGGCCGAGCAGTGGGGCCGGGAGCTGCGCGAGAAGTTCGGCCTCGAGGCTGAGCTCGTCCTGGCGAGCACCGCGCGCCCCCTCGAACGCACCCTCATCGGCGACGAGTCGATCTTCCAGCGCTACCGGGTCACGGTCGTCTCCACCGACTTCATCAAGTCCGACCGCCGCCGTCACGAATTCTTGCGCACCTGTCCCGACCTGGTGATCGTCGACGAGGCGCACACTGCCGTTGCCGACGGCGGCCCCGGCGGCAAGGCCCGAACCCAGCGCTACGACCTCATGCGCGACCTCGCTGGCGACGACCAGCGGCACCTCATCCTCGTCACCGCCACCCCGCACAGTGGCAAGGAAGAGTCCTTCCGCAATCTGCTGGGCCTGCTCGACACCCAACTCGCTACCGTCGACCTCGACCGCGCCGACGGACGTGCGTTGCTAGCCAGACACTTTGTCCAGCGCCGCCGCGCCGACATCCGCCGCTACATCGACGAGGACACCCCGTTCCCCGAGGATCGCGAGACCAAGGAGGAGCCCTACGCGCTGTCCAAGGAATACAAGGCGCTCTTCGACGCCGTGCTCGACTACGCCCGTGGTTCAGTCCGCACCGACGGCACCGCCGTGCAGAAACGAGTCTCCTACTGGTCGGCCCTTGCGCTGCTCCGAGCGCTCGCCTCCTCTCCGCGGGCCGCCGCGCAGACGCTCAGCACCCGCGCAGCCAAGGCCGACACCGCCGAGGAAGCCGACGCGATCGGACGGGCGATCGTCCTCGACCAGGCCGATGACGAGGCCACCGAATCCGCGGACGCCACCCCCGCCGCCGATGACACCGAGACCGGCACGACCGAGCAGCGCCGCCTGCGCGAATTCCTCAAGATCGCCAAGACGCTGGAGGGCAGGGCCGACACCAAGCTCACCAAGCTCGCCGGCGTAGTGAGGGGCTTGCTCGCCGACGGCTTCCAGCCGATCGTCTTCTGCCGGTTCATCGACACGGCCGAGTACGTGGGCGAGCACCTCGACCGCGCCCTGCGCAACACGACAGTCGCCGTCGTCACCGGGACCCTCCCGCCCGAAGAACGCATGGCCCGCATCGACGAACTCGGCACGACCGTCGGCGACTGTGTTCTGGTCGCCACCGACTGCCTGTCCGAGGGCGTCAACCTCCAGGATCAGTTCCAGGCCGTCGTCCACTACGACTTGGCGTGGAACCCCACCCGCCACGAGCAGCGCGAAGGCCGCGTGGACCGCTTCGGCCAGCGCGCCAAGAAGGTCCGCGCCGTCACCGTCTTCGGCAGCGACAACCAGATCGACGGCCTCGTGCTCGATGTCCTGCTGCGCAAGCACGACGCGATCCGCAAGGCCACCGGTGTCTCGGTTCCCGTGCCCGACAGCAACCAGGCCGTCGTCCAGGCGCTGATGGAAGGGCTGCTGCTGCGCGGTGGCAACCCCGAACAGCAAGAATTCGACCTGGGCCTGACCAAACAACTCGACCTGCTCGACCGCGAATGGCAAAGCGCCGCCGAGCGCGAGCGGCAGTCGCAGACCAAGTACGCGCAGTACGCGATCCACCCCGAAGAGGTGGCCGCCGAGATCGCCGAGCTCCGCGCCGGCATCGGCACCAACGCGGACGTGACGGAGTTCGTCGACTCCGCGCTGCGCTCGTTCAACGCGACCGTGAAGCCGGTCAGCGGTGGCTTCAGCAGCACGTTGCGCACGCTGCCCGTCGGGCTGCTCGACGCGCTTCCGCCCGGCCGTCCTGACCCGCTCACCTTCCGCGCCGACTACCCGGTCGCCCGCTCCGAGGCGGTACTCAACCGAACGGACGCGAGCGTCGGCGCGATCGCGCACTACGTGCTGGAGGCAGCCCTCGACCCGGCGCTACCTGCGCCTCTGCGGCCGGCACGGCGGTGCGGCGTCATCCGCACCGACGCGGTGAGCACCCGCACCACCCTGCTGCTGGTGCGCTACCGGTTTCACCTCACCCTCCCGTCGCGGGCGGGTGAGCGCACGGCGGTGGCCGAGGACGCCGCGCTGCTCGCCTTCGCGGGCGGGACGGGCGCGGCCAGTTGGCTCGGCAACAACGCGGTCACGGCGCTGCTCGCCGCGAAGGCCGTCGCCAACGTCCCGGCCTCGACCGGCGAGAACTTCATTGCCCGCGTCCTGGACAACCTGGGCGATATCGCGCCGCACCTGGACGCCCATGGTGACCTGCTCGCCGAGCGGGTCGCTGAGTCGCACCGCCGTGTTCGTACCGCCGCCGGTGAGATCCGCCGGGGACTGTCGGTGAAGGTGGAACGCGCGGCCGACCTGCTCGGCGTCTACGTCTACCTCCCGATGGCGGGTGGTTGATGGCTGACACCGCGTACGTCGGAATCCGCATCCAGGGCGGACTGCTGCCGGCCGAGCTGCTGTCGCGACTGGCAACGCCGACCAGCACCGTCCCGGGCCACACCCCGGCCGACTACGGCTTGGCAGCGGGCGAGACGGTCCGCGAGGCCGCGAACCGGGTCTGGGCCTACCTGGTCACCGCCTGGGCCGGCTATCGGGCCCAGCTGGCAAAGCTCCCCGCGACCGACCGCGCGACCGGACTGACCCGCGACCGCTGGCTGCTGATCCTGCTCGATCAGCTCGGCTACGGCCGGGTGCTGACTACCCCCGCCGGCGGCATCGCTGCCGACGGCAAGGCCTTCCCGGTGTCGCACGAGTGGGGGCCGGTGCCGATCCATCTGCTCGGCGAGCGCATCGACCTCGACAGGAAGTCTCCGGGCGTCGCGGGTGCGGCCGGGCAGGCGCCGCAGTCGATAGTGCAGGAATTGCTCAACCGCTCCGAGCCCCACCTGTGGGCGATCCTGTCCAACGGTTCGACGCTCCGGCTGCTGCGCGACTCCACCAGCCTGGTCGGCAGCGCCTACGTCGAGTTCGACCTGGAGGCGATCTTCGACGGCGAGCTGTTCAGCGACTTCCTCCTGCTGTTCACTCTCCTCCACTCCACGCGCTTGGCCGTCCGGGACTTCGAGATCGGCCCGGCCTCGTGCTGGATCGAGCAGTGGCGCCAGCTCGCGGTCGAGGACGGCTCCCGTGCCCTGGACCAACTGCGCGACGGCGTTGTCGCAGCCCTCGAAACCCTCGGCGCCGGCTTCCTCGGTCACCCGGCGAACGGCGACCTGCGTGAGCGCTACGAGACGGGCGCACTGAGCCGTGACGACTGCCAGCACGCCCTGTTGCGGGTGGTCTACCGGCTGCTGTTCAGCTTCGTCGCCGAGGATCGCAACGCGTTGCTCTCCCCCGACGCCACGACCCATGCGCGCCAGCGGTACGCCGACTTCTTCTCCACCGCCCGCCTGCGCCGGGTCGCTCGACACCGCAGGGGCGGCCGGCACGGCGACCGCTGGCACGCACTGCAGATTGTCTGGGCGGGCCTCGGCTCCGACACCGGTCGCCCCGAGCTCGGTCTCGCGGGCATCGGCGGCCTGTTCGAGCGCGGCGAGCTAGACTTCCTGGCCGACGCCGAGCTGAGCAATGAGGCGTTGCTCAAGGCCGTCCGCTCGTTATCGCTGGTCCGCGAGAAGCGCACGGGCCAACAGCGGGTCGTCAATTATCGCGATCTGGGCGCCGAGGAACTCGGTAGCATATACGAGGCGCTGCTCGAATACGTCCCCACGTGGAACCCCGCGATCCGCGAATACAAGCTGGGCGCCGCCGCCGGCAATACACGGAAGACCACCGGCTCCTATTACACCCCGACCTCGCTGATCGAGAGCCTGCTCGACACGGCTCTGGACCCGGCGCTGGACACCGCCGAGAAGCGAGGCGTTGAGACTGGTGACGTCGAATCGGAGTTGCTTGCGGTCACCGTCTGCGACCCGGCCTGCGGTTCAGGGCACTTCCTTGTTGCGGCCGCCCGGCGCATCGCCAAGCGCCTGGCCGCCGCCCGTACGGGTGAACCCGAGCCGCCGCCGGAGCAGGTCCGCGCGGCGCTGCGCGAGGTGATCGGCAGCTGCATCTACGGCGTCGACCTCAACCCGCTCGCCGCCGAACTTGCCAAGGTCTCGCTGTGGCTGGAGGCGATGGAGCCCGGGCAGCCGCTGGCGTTCCTGGACGCGCAGATCAAGGTCGGCAACGCGCTCATCGGCGCCACCCCGGCGCTGCTCGACGGCGGCCTGCCTCAAGAAGCGTTCACGCCGATCGATGGCGACGACCGGAAGGTCGTCGCCGCGCTCGCCAAGCGGAACAAGCAGGAGGCCGCGGGCCAGGACTCGCTGTTCGACGTCGACGTCGCGCGCACCTCCAACACCGCGCTGGCCGCCGCTGCCCAGCGGCTCGTCGGCGCTGGAGCCTCCCTGGCGGACGTGCACGTCCAGCAGCAGCGCCTGCGCGGCTACCTCGGCTCGGCTGGCTACCGGCAGGCGAAGCTGCACGCCGACGCCTGGTGCGCGGCCTTCGTCTGGCCCAAGGTCAGTGGCGCGGCGGTTTGCCCGACGACTGCGGTGCTGAACCGGCTGCGGGACGAGGCCGCCAGCCCCGAGGTCGGCGCCGAGATCGAACGCCAGACGACCTCGTACCGGTTCTTCCACTGGCATCTGGAGTTCCCGCACATCTTCCCGACCGACGGGTCGGGCGCGCGCAACGCTGTCACCGGCTGGCACGGCGGCTTCACCGTAGTCCTCGGCAACCCCCCGTGGTTAAGCTACAGCGGTCGGCAGGCAGCACCAATTCACCTCGGACTGTTAAACCTTGCAGGGACCATCTCGGAATCCACGGTACGGTGGCCGACATCGCACGGTCTGTTCGCGATCCTAGCTACTGCATTGTGCCAACCTTCCGGTTGCATCGGCTTAGTTCTCCCGTTTCAAGTAGCGATCCTTGAGAGCTATGAGGGGGTTAGACGGGCGTTAACGCGCGCAGGATTTGATGTTCATGTTCGCGATATGGGCGAGAACGCGTTTCCAGGGATCTCGCAGCGTGTCGGTACGTTCTCAATGTCCGCCTCGTCTGGCGACGCGCACGTACATATCGCGGGTTCCTCCGAGCCGCAACATCAATCAATGGTGCCTCGGGTCTCTGTCGGCGCCGTTGACGAACTTATCGAATGGCTTCGGGTATTGCCCCGGTTTCCGAAGAACTCCTTCAAGGATCCCGGTGTGCACACGGGCAATGTGGCGAAGAAAATCATTCTGTCGCGGCCGTACGACGAAGGTAGCGCACGGTATCACCCCGTACGCGAAGGCAAAGACATATCAGAATTTCGCTGTAGTGCTCCGCGCTTGTGGCTTGACTCGCGTCCCGAACTGGACGACGGCGAGTACTGCAGGATCGGGAAGCTGGACGCTTACGCGGCGACGCCGATCGTGCTGCGCCAAACTGCCAGTCGACCAATCGCGACGAGACACACCGCGCCCACATACTTTCGAAACAGCATGCTCGCCTGCATGGGGCTTTCAGGGGTGTCGGATAGGGTCGTAGTTGCAGTGCTCAACTCGGCCCTGATCGGTTTGTGGTACCAGCGCACCGTGCTCGATGCTGCGCAGCGGGCGTTTCCGCAAGTCAAGGTCGGGGCACTGCGCAACCTTCCGGCACCGAGCGTCGAAACCGATTCCCAACGGGCGGCCGCCGCAGCACTGGACTCCGCCGTCGGTGATATCGAAACAATGTCGACACGGACGACTGAACAGTACGTGCTCGTAGAGAATCTTGTCTGTGACCTCTTCGGAGTTCCCGAACGGTGGCGCTCGATTATTGTTGATGCTGTTCGCGTCGAAAGGGAGCGAGCGTCATGAAGCTCGTCACGGGAATCGACCAACTACCGGTAAGACTGGTTCACCACACAGGCTCCATGGTTCGTCTAACTACGAGCCAACTCCCGTACATGCCGACGGCTGATCAGGACTGCACCTTGGTCCTGCCGGATGGCAAGGTTGTCGCTGGGCGGTTCCACCGCCATCCGGCGAACCCATATATCGGTGGCCGAGAACTCGTTGGCTGGATCAAGTCGTGGATTCCTGCGCGGCAGACACTTGATGTCTACCTAGAACAGGTCGGCACCACGTTGACAGGTCGGATTTCGTTCGACTCTGCTGGGCAGAAGTTCGCGCCGGCCATTCGAAGGGAATTGCGCACTCTCGCTTCGCAGCCAAGAGGGAAGAGGCGCGTGGCGTACGAGCGTTGGGAGCGAGATCCGCGACTTCGTCCCGCCGTCCTCTCGGTTTGGGATGCGCGATGCCAAGTCGTCGGATGCGACTCCACATCGACCTCCCAAATTCCGGCCCACCTCGCCGGACGTCTCGTTGACGTTCACCACCTCAACCATGTCGGCACCGGGGGAACTGACAGCACTCTGAACCTCGCGCTGCTCTGTGTGATGCACCATCACCTGATACACCGAGCCCCGAGCACAAGCCTCATTGAGTCTGACCTCGAGCACGCGCTCGTCAAGGTGAACGGCACACACCTTGCGATACTGCGGGACGGACGATCGCTGATGGCACGTCTAGGAAGTTGATCGGTGGAGACCGTGTCGATTGTCGAACGTAGGAGTGTGCCGGCGCACGTGAGCGTCACACCGAACGCTTCGATTGGAGATCCTCGATGAGATGGCCGTCGTTGGCACGGGCCGCAAGTCCGTACGTGTCGGAGTTCGACCCGCCGAATTCGTCATGAAGTCCCGTCGACTCACGATCTACCTGCTCCGCGAGGACGTAGCGCAGCTCCCAGCCTGTTCAACTGAGCGCATGACCGGGAGGAACCCTTGACGGAGAACGCGCAGACCGCCCTGATCGAAGGCGCTCCCGCCGTCGAGGCAGCGTCTGCTGAGTTCCGCCGTGCGCTGGTGACCGGCGACTCGGTACTCACGCCCGGCGCGGCGATCTGGACACTGGACAACGCTCAGGAACTGCATGACCGGTTCAATGGCCAACCGGACATCTCCGGTGGCACCTTCGAGGACAAGCTCGCGAACCAGTTCGCCGACGCCACATCTGGTGCCGTCCAATTGTTCGCCGAGCTGTTCGCCCTCGACCTGCTGCCGCTGGAAGATTACAACCCGTCTACCAAGCGCAAGCTCATCGCGTCGACGCTGGCGCTGGCCGGGTTGTCGCTCCCGCTGCCACCGGTACTGGACCAAGCCTTCTATACCGGCGTGCTCGCCGGCGGCGTCGCGTTCAAGTCCCGTCGCTACTTCCAGCTTTGCTTCCTGATCGAGTTCGCCGCTGGGTTCCTCGCCAAGCCGGCCGATGAGCGACAGCAGCTACTCGCCGACCCGCTGGAGTTCCGCACCGCGCTCGACGCGGTAACCACCACCAAGGCGTACTCCCAGCGCGCGACCCTGCTGTTTCTGTTCTTTCCGGACTTCTATTTCGCCATCGCCAGCGAGCACCACCGTCGACGCATCCTCAAGGCGTTCAGTGGCAAACTTGCCCGCCCGAGCGGCGACCCCGACCAGGACCTGCACGACATCTACGCCACGTTGCTGGCCGAGGCCGGCGAGCCGTTCCACTTCTACCAATCGCCGTACCGCGAGGAGTGGTACCCCGGCTCGGAGACGGCGGACATTACCGGGCAGCGGGCCTGGCTCGTGCGCGGCAACAACGTCAAGGGCCACGACCTCGTCCCGGCGTGGCTCGACGGCGGCAAGGTCACGCTCGCCGCCGAATACCTCGGTGCCGTGGAGGCGGGCGCCTCGAAGGACGAGCTAAAGCCGCAGGTCGAGGCCGGCTACTCATTCGCGAGCTACACCGCACGGCGAGAACTGCTCGACGCGTTCTACCAGTTCCTTGCGGTGATGCAGGAGGGCGACCTGCTCTGCACAATCGACCAGGGACGGCTCTACGTCGGGCAAGTCGCCGGCAGTCCGGCGTACGACCCCGACGCCGAGGTCGGCGCCGTGCTCGTTCGCGAGGCACAATGGGTCGGCGCCATGGGTCTCGATCTTGAGCAGCTGCCCGGCGAACTCAAGGCCCGGCTCGGCACGCCGCGAGACGTCCTTGACCTCACCCAACACCTGGCTGTGCTCGAACAGCTCGCCTCGACCCGGCCGCAGGTGGACGCCTCGGTCGTGGTGGCCGAGGCCGTGCTGCCTGACGCGACGCCAGAACTCAGTGCTGCGCTGCACACCGATCAGGCGTGGCTACAGAAGTGCATCGACCTGCTGCGTGACCGTCCGCAGCTGATCTTCTACGGCCCGCCGGGAACCGGGAAGACGTACATCGCGCAGCAGCTGGCCCGGCACCTCGCCGGCGACAATGTCAGCCTCGTCCAGTTCCATCCGGCGTACTCCTACGAGGACTTCTTCGAGGGCTTCCGGCCGGTCGCCTCCGGCGGGTTCGAGCTCAAGGCCGGTCCACTACGGCGCATCGCCAGCCACGCGCTGGCGAACCCCGCCGACCCGCACGTCCTGATCATCGACGAGATCAACCGGGCCAACCTCGCCAAAGTATTCGGCGAGCTGTATTTCCTCCTGGAGTACCGCGAGCAGAGCGTCGAGCTGCTGTACTCCGATGACGGTTTCTCGCTGCCGAAGAACTTCTATCTCATCGGCACGATGAACACCGCTGACCGCTCCATCGCCCTGGTCGACGCCGCGATGCGACGCCGGTTCGCATTCCTACCGCTGCATCCGTCCGAGGCGCCGACTCGCGGCCTGCTGCGGGGGTGGCTGCTTGCCAAGGGGTTGCCGAACCGTAATGCTGACCTGCTGGACGAACTCAACTCCCGCATCGACGACGCCGACTTCAAGATCGGCCCGTCCTACTTGATGCGCCCCGCCGTCTACGAACCGGGCGGGCTGAGCCTCACCTGGGAGACCGCGATCCTGCCGCTGCTGGAGGAGCACTACTACGGACAACTCGACCGCGGCGAGATCACACAGCGGTTCGGGCTGACCGCGGTCGCGTCGGCGGTTGACGGAGAGGTGTCGTCAACTGGAACTGCCGAGGAGCCTGGCGATGCCGCGGCACCTGACCCTTCGTGAGAACGAACCGGCACGTGCGGTCGACCTAAGTTTGGAGGAGGCCGAGACCTTGGCCTCGGCTGAACTGGCGATCGTCAGCCGGTCGCCCGGAGCGCACCGCTGGGAGGTCGCGGCCGGGTCGAAGGTCGGCGTAGTCCGCGTCGGCGACCTGCAAGTGACCGTGCAGCCGAAGATTCCCATCTCGCGCCTGCTGTTCCTTGTCGGTTACTCACGTCGTCCGAACCACTGGCGGGAACTGCCAATCCAACTCGACCCGCACGCCGACCTGCCCGACGCACTCGCGCACGCGTTCGCGCACTGGGCGAGGCGCGCCCTGGAACAAGGACTGCTCCAGGGCTACCTGACGGTGGATGAGGCGCTGCCTGTGCTGCGCGGCCGAGTCCGGGTCGGCGATCAGCTCGCGCGGCGTCCGGGCCGGGTGCTGCCGTTGGAGGTCACCTATGACGATTTCACGATCGACATCACTGAGAACCGGTTGCTTCTCGCCGCGACGCAGCGGCTGCTGTCGTTGCCGCAAGTCTCGCCGTTCGCCCGCCGCGCGCTACAGCGGATTCGCCTGCTGCTCTGCGAGGTAACACCGCTGCGGCGTGGAGCTCTACTGCCGCGGTGGACGGCGTCGCGGCTGAACACCCGCTACCAGCCCGCTCTCGAGCTCGCTGACCTGATCCTCGCCGGCGACTCGTTCGAGCTGCGCGCTGGCGACCTGCGGGTCAGCGGCTTCGTCCTCGACATGTGGCGCATCTTCGAGGACTTCGTCTGCGTCGCGCTCAAGCAGGCGATGTTGCCGTTCGCTGGGCGGTCAACGCTCCAGCACCGTCTTTATCTCGACCGTGCGGACGAGGTGCCGATGAAGCCGGACTTCCTCTGGACCGGTCGCGACGGACGGAAGGTTGTGGTCGACGCCAAGTACAAGGCCGAGAAGCCGGAAGGCTTCCCCAACGCGGATCTCTACCAACTGCTTGCGTACTGCACGGTGCTCAAGACCTCGGCTGGCCACCTCGTGTACGCCGCGGGACACGAGACGCCTCGTGTGCACTCGGTGGCTGGTTCCGACGTCGCGATTCACTGCCACACTCTCGACCTCTCGGCCTCGCCTAACGACCTGTTGGCGCAGGTAGCTGACCTAGCCGCGCGTATTACCGATCGCTCTAGGCGGCAATGACCAACTGGAAACTACGGGTTCACGAAACTCGGCTACTAGGAGATTCTGATCGTCGTGGGCGCGGCTAGCTAGCCATTGGATGTTTGGATTGTGAGCTCGGGTCTTGTACCGCTGCTTTGCGGGGTCGATGGCGGCGGCGAGCGCGTTGTTGCCCTTGCTGGTGAGCCAGGCGGTGATGAGCTGGTCGATCTCGGCGTCGGTGTAGATCTGCTACTGGTTGAGCTTGGCCTGAAGGTCGTGGATCAGGTTGAGGTCGGTGCCGGTCGCCAGGGTCGACTCGCCGTAGTAGGGCTTGAACGCGGCGAGGATCTCGTCGGGGTCGTTGACGAAATCGAGCACGAAGGTGGTGTTCTTGCCCGCTGAGGGCAGCCTGCGGTTGAGCCGCGACAGGGTCTGGACGGCGGTCACGCCTGAGAGCTGCTTGTCGACGTACATCGCGCATAGCAATGGCTGGTCGAAGCCGGTCTGGAACTTGTTGGCCACGAGCATGACCCGATAGTCGTCGGTGGCGAACGCGGTGCGCAGGTCGCGCCCCTTCAGGCCGGGGTTCATGGTGCGCTCGTTGCACGGCCCCGGCCCGGTCTCAGGGTCCTCGACGTCGCCGGAGAACGCGACGAGGGTGGTGACCTCGCTGTAACCCTGCTTGGCGATGTAGGTGTCGATGGCCTTCTTGTAACGCACGGCGGCCTTGCGGGAGTCGGTCACGACCATCGCCTTCGCGTGCCCGTCGAGCAGGTGCTCGACGTTCTCACGGAAGTGCTCGACGATGATCTGGACCTTCTGCGCGATGTTCGTCGGGTGCAGCTTCACCCACCGCATGAGTCCCTTCACGGCCGCGGCCTCGTCGACAAGTCGGTCGTCGTCGACATCGACTGGCCCGGCGTCGGTGGACGGCTCGGCCGTGCCGGGCGCGGGTGTGCCGTTGCGGATGCAGCCGGGGTCCGCCCCGGCCTTCGTGCCACGCCGTCGCGTAGGGGGTGTAGTTGCGCAGCACGTCGAGAATGAACCCCTCCTCGACCTGCTGCATCCCGTAGACGTGGAACGCTCGCGGCTCGCCGTCGGCGTTCTTGCGGCTGAACAGCTCCAGCGTCTTCGCCTTCCGGGTGGGGGTGAACGCGAAGTAGCTGACCGTGTCCGAGGCTGCCCTCGCGGTCATGTCGGCGGCCAGGACGGCTTCGGTGTCGATCTCGCCGCGTCAGCGATGTCGGCCAGCTCGTCGGCCGTCAGCACCTCCTTCAGCTTGTTCGCCGTCGCGCCGGTCTGCGAGGAGTGGGCCTCGTCAGCGATGACCGCGAACCGCTTGCTCTTCAGGCCCTTACTCTTGCGGATGGCGTTCATAGCGAACGGCGGCAATGCCAGCGTGCGTAGGGCCTTGTCGGCGCCGAGCTTGCGGGTCAGGCCACCAGGAGTGAGTTCGACGAGCAGACGATGCGGCCGGCAGACGGCTTGGGTCCGCAGCGCGACGAGTTCCGCGCGGCGATCCGAGAGCCTCAGACTGATCGGCCCATCGTCGTCGCAATCCACCTGGGCTATGCCGTCGCCGAGCGGCGCGGCGGTGCCGACCGAAACCGCGTCGCGAGGTCGGTCTTGCGGCCGTGTCCTTGCGAGTAGACGCGCACTCGCGCCGCGAGCTTGGCCGGCAGGTCGAACACGACCTCACCGGGGCCGACCAGCCGCTGGGCCAACACCCGGCCAGCTCGTGATAGCCCTCGACGGCCCAGCGGTGATCCGCTCATTGGTCAGCGAACGACGGGACTGCCCCCGGTTCGGTTGACTCCTTGCCTGTGAGGATCGCTCCTCGCTGGAAGGATCAGCATCATGCCGAAGGCCTTTCCTCCGGAGTTCCGTCGTGACGTGGTCGCGGTCGCCCGTAAGGGTGAGGCGCCGATCAGCCAGATCGCGAA
>CAXTHY010000021.1:33242-47836 GCA_964244175.1 uncultured Jatrophihabitans sp.
AAGACTTCGGGATCAGTGAGTCGTGTCTGCACCGCTGGCTGAACCTGGCCGACATCGAGGACGGTGTGCGCCCCGGCGTCACCAGCTCGGAGTCGGCGGAGCTGCGGGAGTTGAAGAAACGCAACCGGGTGCTCGAGCAGGAGGTTGAGATCCTGCGCCGCGCGGCGGCCTACTTCGCCAAGGACATCTCCCCAAAATGAGCTACCCGCTGGTCCTTGAATTGGCCGCTGACGGCATCGCCGTCACGCTGATCTGCCGGGTGCTCGGCTTCTCCACCCAAGGCTTCTACCGCTGGCGCAAGAGCCCGGTCACCGAACGGGACTGGGCTGATGCGCATCTGATCAACGCCGCGTTGGAGATCCACGGCGGGGCGCCGGAATTCGGCTACCGCCTGGTCGCCGACGAGCTGCCCGAGCACGGCATCACGCCGGGGAGAACCGGGTGCAACGGTTGTGCTCGGCGCAGCGGATCTGGTCGCTGCACTCGAAGAAACGCGCCCTGAACCGCCGGCCCGGCCCACCGGTGCACGAGGACCTGCTCGCCGTCGCCGGCGGCGGGCGGGACTTCACCGCTACTGCGCCGAACCTCAAGTGGCTGGTCGACATCACCGAACACCGCACCGGCGAAGGCAAGCTCTACCTCTGCGCGATCAAGGACTGTCACTCCAACCGGATCGTGGGTTACTCCATCGACTCGCGCATGAAGGCGTCGCTGGCGGTGTCCGCGCTGCGCAATGCGATCGGGCTCCGATCACCAGCTGGCACCATCGTGCATTCGGACCGAGGATCGCAATTTCGGTCAAGATCGTTTGTTCGCACTCTGGCCAACAATGGCCTCGTCGGGTCGATGGGACGCGTCGGTGCGTGCGGCGACAACGCCGCCATGGAGTCCTTCTTCGCCCTGCTGCAGAAGAACGTCCTGAGCCGGCAACGCTGGGATACCCGCGAGGAACTGCGCCTGGCGATGATCACCTGGATCGAGAAGTTCTATCACCGCCGCCGCCGACAGCGCGGCCTCGGCAAGCTCACCCCAATAGAGTTCGAACTGCTCCACGACCAGCTCGCAACCGCGGCCTGATCGACACCACCCCGAGAGTCAACAAAACCCGGGGCAGTCCCGACCGCAAATCCTCGTATCCCGACACACTGTTCGCGAACCCCTTGCTCGCGACCACGACCCGGGTAGCCGGGTCCAGCACCGCCAGAGTGTTACTGGCTTATGCGGATCTACTCCGATCAGCACCACTTCACTACGCATCTCATCTCCTCGCTAGTGACCGACAACGGCAGGCGAGGAGGGCAATGCAACTACCGGCGGCGCAGACCTCTTGAGCCACAACCTCGCGGGTGCACCAGCAAGGCCGCAAGCCGTTCGTGAGCCAGAACGCCCTCGAGGACGACGGCAGCCGATTACCGAACGAGCCCTACCGGTCCAACGCCCGAGCATCGCAGCACCCGGGCTCCCGACCTAGACCCAAACAAGTTGCCGAATACGCGCGGCGATCCCACTTGGTACATGCTCTCGCAAGTTGTTCGGCAACCACGATCGGAGCAGTCTGCCCCACGCGCGCGTCGGGTTGGCGCGGGTCGCACGCCGGTAAAGTCATGATCCATGCGCAACGGCGAGTTCGTGAACCCGAGGCTGGCCGCCATCTACGAGGCCGTCTCGCCGTGGTCGGAGGACGAGATGTTCTTTGTCCATCTCGTCGAGACAGCGCAGGCTCGGCGCGTTCTGGACCTGGGCTGCGGCACTGGCCGGTTCGCTGTCTGGCTTGCGGACAGCGGGCATTCGGTGACCGGTGTCGACCCGGCGCCGGCTTGCCTGAGCCTGGCTCGGGCCAAACCTAGTGCTGATCGCGTGACCTGGCTGATGGGGACTTCGGAAGTGCTTGCTACCGCCGCCTTCGACGCCGCAGTCCTGATGAATCACGTCGCTCAGTTCCTGGTCGACGACGACGAATGGAACCGCACGCTCGCCGACCTCAAGCGAGCATTGGTGCCCGGGGGCATGCTCGCGTTCGACACCCGCGATCCGCGCGCACGATCCTGGGTGCACTGGAACGAGGTGGAGTCCCGTCGCGAGGTCGCACTACCGCACGGCGCGACTGTCACCATGTGGACCACGCTCATCTCCACGGTCGACGAGTCTGTCACGTTCGAGCACCGTTACCGTTTCTCCGACGGCGCGGAACCGATCAGCAGAACCACGCTTCGCTTCCGGTCCGAGGCAGACATCAGAGCCAGCTTGAGTTCACACGGGTTCACCATTCGACGGGTCCACAGCACTGGAGATGCAGGGCCTATGCGCGTACGTCGTGGCGAGTTGGTGTTCGTGGCAAGCGCGTGATCACTGGTCACATCGGCGCAGTAAACGGAATTCCGCCACTTGCGGCGGGCGCGCCGGTGCGATCCGCTTCCTGGCGAGGAAAATCAAGATTGTCTAATGAGGAGACGGCTCCAGGTGCGGTCACTCTCAGTAGATCAGCCCGATAAGTGGTAGCTGAACGTATTCGATGAGTACATTCGAAAATCTGAAGTATTTACGGGATCTCTTGACAGCGTTACAGGCGGGCCCGCAGCATTGGACTTCCGGAATCAACAAAAGGATGGTGGCATGTCTAACTACCCGTACGAAAAGAAGCCTGCATTTTTTCGAGTCCTGACTGCGGAACTCTTCTTCGAAGCCGAAGCGTCAGAGACCGAGACGACCGGCAGCCTCGTGAACGAGGGCGCCGTGGACGCGGAATTGGACGCGATTCTCGGCGTTGTCGACGCCAGCTGATCCAACCCACTCCACACCGGTGGCGTGGGCCGCTCATATGAGCGGCTCACGCCGTCGTGTTCTCGTAGATCAAACGACGTGAAGCTCGGATGAACTCGATCAAGGCGGCTTCTTTCGGCGGGATTCGAGTCGCCGGTCCGGCTGGAGTCCCGGCGGATGCGGTTGCTGCAGTGATCGGCGCCGGTTACTGCCTCGGTTCGGCGGTCAGCGGAACAGAGAACGGACCTTACTTCATTCGAACGTTGTCAAAGGCATTCACCTGGTCGTCAACCGAACCAACTGTGTTTGATCTGCGTGATAAGTCAACTCCTCTGGGCGGCGCCGTCGATCTCGGCGATGTCGATTTCGGCGAGCTTAGTCTACCGGCGGCATTGGCCGCCTTGACGAATTCGGTGCTCGCACTTCCGCCGGGTGTCATTCCCGCGGTCCTCGGCGGCGATCACACCGTCACCGCTGCCGTGATCGAGGCTCTCGTCGCCCGCCGGTCTAGCGCGTTCACCGTCGTGCAGTTCGACCACCATCTGGATCTGCAGACCTGGACACCCGTCGCGGCCGAGCGTGATCCGATCTTCAACACCAACGTCATGTCACACATCTCCGATCGGGTCGGGCCCGGGCGGGTGATGCAGGTCGGCGTATCTCCGTACGCGACTTTCGAGGCCGCTGACGCCTCCGGTCTCGCTGCCTACCTCCATTCCGTGGGTCGACAGGTGCCCGTGATGTCAGCGACCATCACCGACCGGGACCTCTTCGCAACGGCAATCGGGACTGGCCAGGATGTATATCTCACCGTCGATGTCGACGTGCTCGACGAGCAGTTCATGTCATCGACCGGATATCCCGCGGAGGTCGGACTTTCAGTTCCTGAACTGGTGATGCTGATCGACACCGTTCTCACGGGGAATCGGCTGATCGGTTTTGACGTCGTCGAATTCGGCGCACCCCGTGATGCGCGGGACCGCAAGACCCTGAACGACGCACACCGCGCAGCCCTTGTGTTCCTCCATCTGCTCGGCTGGGCGGCCCGGCAACGCGCCGCGGCTCCCGGTGACGCATTCGCCGCTCGGGGAGGCAGGCCATGATTGATGTCATCTCGCAGACCATCGTCGCCAACTCGTTCCAGCGCACGATGCTGGGGTTGGATCTCGGGGACGGTGCGACCCCGGAATCAGTTGACCTGTTCTCACGGGCGACGGTGGAGCAGTGGGCAGAGGTCGACCCCACCAAGTACGGCTATCTGTTCGCCCAGGTTTTTGAGCCGGACGTCCTTCGCGAACTGGCCCTGCTCGAGGGCATTAGCGACGAGTCCGTCGTGTCGCTGGGTCATCGACCGTCCGAGTCGATGTCCAGGCTCGCCGCGATGGTGGCCGATACATCGGCGAGTTCTACGGTGGAGTTGGTCGGGCTCGCCTCGGTACTGATCAGCATCTCGCGATTCAAAGTGGCCGCGGGACTGCTCGACCAGGCCCGGCTGCTGCCGGCGCAACCGTGGGACCGGTTCGAGATTGCCATGTTGGACTTTATGATTTCCAATCGCTGCCGGGACGGTCAAGGCTCCTCGGCATCCTTCGAATCCATGCGGGCCGCGGTCGCGACCGGCTCGGTGGCCCCGGACCGGACGATGGACTGCTGCACGCAGGCCGTGGTCTGGTACCTCAAGCGTGGCGAGCTGTCCCGGCGGGACTTCACCTGGTTCCTCGAGACGGGGCAGCAGATCATCCGGACGATTGGCCCGCGACTCGATCCGGCCTCGGTGTCGTCGTGGTTTCGCGCGCTGGCGATGATTCCCGCAGCGACAGGTGATGCGCGGACCACACGCGACTACATGAATCGCGCGCGTGAGGCTGCTGAGGACACGCTCTCCCGCCGGCCCCGGGCGTATGAGATGCATCTGATGAAGACGTACTACGAATCCTCGCTCAAGGAGCATCTGTACCTCACCCGCGACCTCGACCAGGCCGTGGAGGCAGGTCGTGCCCTGATAGCGCTCGACCCGGCCTGGGCACCGAGTTTCGGCGAACTCGCGGAGGTGTACGTGGCGTTCGGCCGGCACTCCGAGGCCGCCGATCTCTACGATCGGGCGGTCGCGGTCGGCCCGCCCTATGTCGGACTGCATCTGGTGCGCTCGGCGAAGTCGCGGATGACGTCGGGTCAGGATGAGCAGGCACTCGTCGCCTTCACCACGCTGGCCGGCCTGGCCCCTGACAGCGATCCCGTCCACACCATCGGCTACCCGTTGGCACGCAAGCTCGGGCTGGACCCGGTGGCCCATTTCGGCGCGGCGGCAAAGCAGCAGGCGCTCCGGCGGCGCCATCCGTGACAGCCTTATCGGCCCGTGGAGCCGCCACCTTCCGACATGACCCGGCGAAGTCCACACTCCGAGGGCGTGCCGGCGGCGGCACCGTCGAGTGGGGTCGGGAGCCGGTCGTGTGCGGCTACCGGCTGTTGGAGTATCACAATAGGACTCTCGACCGAGTGATCCCGGTTCCGGTGAGCGCCACCGGGGTCGCAGTCACCGGAATCGGGGTGGTGATTGCCAGCGACGACGGCTTCGTCCGCTTCTTCGACAGTTCCCTGACCAAGGTGTTCTGGGAACGCCGGGTGTCGAGCTCGGTCTATGCGTCCCTCGTCGTCGACACCGAGCGCCAGCGCATCATGGTGGCGGGTACCGGCGGGCAGATCCTATGTTTCGATGTACGAGGAAGGCAGGCCTGGCGGCAGACGCTGAATGATCCGGTGTTCGCCACTCCCACCGTCGTGCCGGGGGCAGACCTGCTGTTCGTCGCCACCTTCCACAGCCGGTGCGCTGGCCTGCGCCTGAGTACCGGCGAAGTGCTTTTCGAACTTCCGCTGCCCCAGCCGTGGTCGGTCCCGTGGGGGGGATCGGCCGCCCACCGTGACGTCTACGCAAGTCCCGCCGCGACCGATCGCGGGACAGTCGTGGTGAGCTGCGCCGAACATGTGCTGTGCCTGGCCGCCGACGGCACCGAATTGTGGCGGCACGTTCTTTCCGCCACGGTCAAGGCGTCGCCCGCAATACGTCACGAGACGGGGCAGGTCGTGGTGGCGGCGGTGGACGGCGGCTGTCACGTGTTCGACGTGGACACCGGCAGTCACCGGGCCGAGTATCGGCTGGGCGCCAAGATCATCGCGAGTCCGGCAATCTCGGGCTCGATCGCCGCGGTGGGGACCGCGACGGGGCAGGTGCACGCCCTCGACCTAGACACCGGGCAGATTCGCTGGGTTGCGCCCGCGGGCGCGCCGTACTCCTACACCTCCATGACGGTGCTACCCAACGGCGATTTCATCGCGACCGCTGCGAGCGGCAACGTGTACTGCCTGGACAGCCAGACGGGCACATTCCGGTGGGAGACCAGCCAGGTGTTGGGCCTGCCGAATCATGAGCCAGAACTGCACATCACGCCGATAGCCGAGGCCGGCGGCAACATGTACTGTGCCTCCTATTCTGGCTACGTCTACAACTTCAAATTCCCGGTCTCACGCGAGGAGCCGTCATGACGCGAGACAGCGGCGCCGTTCAGGAACGGGGCACTGTGCAGGCCACGGAGGAGTTGCTGGCATCGATGATGGCGCGCCTGAAGGAAATCGTCGGCGCTCCCTTGACGCAGCACGATCTGGTCGAAATCACGTCCATCTATAACAACGTGGCCTACATCTTCCTCTATCTCGAGGCCAATGAGGAACACGTCAATTACGACGCGCTGTTGCCGTGGCGAGATGCTTTCCATCGCAATCGCGGGCTCGATGAACAGGTGCTGGCGCTCGTTGAAGGGCTGAGGTGCGACGATCGCGAGGCCGAGCAGTCGCGGCTGGCCTACATCGCGCAGCTTCGGGACAAGCTGGCGGAGCCGGATGACGTCGGCGAGGCAGTTCTCGGCACGTCTCTCGAGGACGCGAAGGACGTACTTTCGGCCATCAGCCAGGACCAGTCGGCGCTGCTGAGCCGCCTCGGTGCGGCCGGTTCGGGTGGCAATCCGGCTGCTAGGTTCTACACCCTGCTCAGCAGCACACAGAGCGCGGCCACGCGCGCGAAGCTCAACCGCGCATGGGCACTGCAAGTCGAGCGGCATGTTCCGGCGTTGCTGACGAACCTGGAAGACCTCGTGGCACGTAGACGGCAACGGGCCGTCGCGCGCGGCTTCACCTCCGTCCTGGATGAGACACTGCGCAGGTGCCAGGTCAATGAAACCGCGGTCGAGGAGTTTCTCCACTCGTTCATGGAAGAGGCGATCAAGGCCTACCTGCCATTGGAGGCAACGGTCTCCGCGGCCGTCGGGGTGACGGACCGGCCGATGGACCATTTCGGCTTCTTCATGAGACAACTGACGGCTGGTGCGGTGACGCCGCGTTTCGGCCTGGAGAAGTGCCTGGCCTTGATATTCTCCGTTGCCGATCAGGTCTTCGGAATCCGCTTCGAACGCCTGCCGTCAGCCAACGACCAGGTCATCATCGCCCGAGGCTGGCGCGGTACCACCGAGGTGGGCGTCATCAACTTCGACCTGTGGCAGACCGGCACCCTGACCAAGACCTCCAATCACACCCGAGGTCTTCGCAACCGTACCGACTGGAGCGGTTTGGTGCAGCGCCCGATCGCATACGTCTCCTGTCGCTTCCAGCGAAGCGAGCAGGGGGCAGATCAGATCACTTTCCAGAACGTCCACAGCCTGTTCCACGAGTTCGGGCATGCCCTCAATCATCTGCTGATACGCAAGCGGATTTCGAATCAGTCCGGTCTGGAGTACCTGCCGCTGGAGCGACTGGAGTACTTCAGCATGTGGTTCGAGAAATGGGTGTATCACTCGGAGTTCGGGCAACAAATGGGCGTGGGCTCCGCGGAGCCGGATGCGATTCGACTGTGCCAGAAGGTCAAGCGGCTGGAGTATCAGCGCACCTACGTCGAGCGTGCGGTAACCGCGTTGCTGGACTTTGAGGTGGCTCGCCGCGCCGACGGCGGTCTTGAGGATGCGTTCGATGTGCTGGACCGGCGCTTTCACATCTCGCGGTACTGCGCCCTGGACGACCTGCTCGCGTATTTCACGTGGCCAATGTTCACAGCGAACCCTGGAGCGAATTTTGCGTACCTCATGGGTGCGTCCTACAGCTGCGAACAGTTTGCCGTGTTCGAGGGGATGGATCTCGACGAAGTCGAGAGCGGGTCGGACGTGACGATCGGCTTCGCCGAATGCCTGGACTACGACCTGCCGACGGTCATCCCCGGAACCGGGGCATTGTTCGAGTTCTACGGCGTCGCGACGGAGACGCCGTTGCCGCTCGACCAGCGGGCGTGAGCCCGGTGACGACGACCCGATCGGCTTTCATGCGCTCGATTCTGGGTCCACGGGACGCGACGATGGAAGGCATCCTGCGTTCGTCGCTGATCACCCACCGGATGCCGACCATCCAGGTCGATGACTACACCGGCCGACTGCTTCAGCTGCTGACCGCGTTGCGCCGGCCCGAACGGGTGATCGAGATCGGTACGCTCTTCGGGTATTCGACTGTGTATCTGGCGCGCGGCCTGCCGCCCGGTGCGCGGCTGACCACCTTGGAGTCCGACGCCGAGGTGGCTGAACTGGCGCGTCACAATGTGGAGCAGGCCGGTCTTTCCGACCGCGTTGAGGTGGTCGTCGGCCCGGCAGCGGAATCCCTGTTGACAGTCAGGCCGGGCAGCGTCGGCCTGGTGTTCATCGACGCGGACAAGAAGGCCTACGTCGACTACCTCAAGTTGTGTTACCCGCTGTTGGAGTCAGGCGGTCTGCTGATAGCCGACGATGCCTTCGCCGACGGCGATTACGAGTCGGAGGCGGCACCCGATGCCGAGCCGGATCGCGAGGTGCAGGCAATCCGCAGCTACGGGCAGGCCGTCGGCAGGAGCCCGGCGCTGTTCTCAGCCTTCATCCCGACCGAAGCCGGGCTGCTGATCAGCCTGAAGGTCTGAGTGGTGCGCCGAGCACTTGTGACCGGCGCCAGCCACGGCCTCGGATCTCACCTGAGCGGCCGACTCGCCGAAGACGGTTGGCACGTCGTCGGTTTCGGCCGGCGGGAAGTCGCGGCGGCCAGCCTGCCGATCGGCGTCGAGTATCTGCAAGCCGACCTGTCCGACCAGGCGGTGATCGACTCACTCACCGACCGGCTTGGCACCGACTTCGACTTGATCGTGCACAACGCGGTCAGCTACCCCAGCCCGGCCAATCCCGCGGACCGGTCCATTACCGACCTGGAAACGGTGTTCCGAGTCAATGCGCTGGTGCCCTACCTGCTGACGTCACGCTTTCTCGAGGCCAAGGACGCCGACCGGTTCTGTTCGATCGTCATGGTCAACTCCGACTCGATCTACCACGCCGACCAGGGTTCCGGGCTCTACGCGGCGAGCAAGGCGGCCCTGCGAGTCTTTGCCACCGCGCTCGGCGGTCCCGCCTTGAATCGCGCCGCGAGCGTGTCGACGTTGTTGCTCGGCCCGTTGGCTGACCCGAAGAAGGTGGCGGATCTGCGCAGGGTGGCGGACTCCCGGGGCATCTCGGAGAGCGAGATCGTCAAGGTTTTCCTCCGGAAATCAAATCCGGACCTGGTGATCGACGAGCTCATCGACCTTGAGATGTGCTACCGAAGCCTGTGTTACCTGGTGAGCCTGGGATCGACCGCGAACGGCATGGTGTGCAAGCTCGACGGCGGTTCGTCTGGATCGCTCGTATGACGCAGGCCGACTGGTCGCCCGGCATGACGTATCGACAGCTGGGCGCGACGGGCATCCGGGTCTCCTCGATCTCTCTGGGCACGGGCACGATGGGCTCCCGGTGGGGCCCGCGCTGGACGATGAGCCCCGGTATGGCCGACCGACTGGTCGGAGCGGCGATCGACAACGGGATCAACTTCTTTGACACGGCAAATGTCTACAACGGCGGTGAGAGCGAGGTCTGGCTCGGGCGCGCCCTGCGACAGCTGTCCGCACGCGATGAAGTCCTCGTCTCGACGAAGTTCGGCTACCGCTGGGATCGCGGCGACCTGAACAGCGGCGGCGGTAATCGGCATTCGATGATCGGCTCGGTCGATCGCTCGCTTCGGCAACTGGACACCGACCACATAGATCTGCTGTACCTTCACCTTTGGGATCGTCAGACGCCGGTTGCCGAGACACTCGCTGTCGCCGCTGAGCTGCAGGCGCGGGGCAAGATCAGATACTTCGGACTGAGCAACGTGCCGGGATGGTTCCTGGGCCAGGCGGAGGTTTTGGCCGACTGGCATTCCTGGCCGAAACCGGCCGCACTGCAGCTGAATTACAACCTGCTCGCCCGATCGATCGAGGCGGAATATCTCTCCTACGTCAGGAGCAGCGGTATCGCATTGGTGGCGTGGGGCCCGTTGGCGAATGGACTGTTGGCGCGCACCTATCAGCGCGACGTGGAGCAGCGAACCCTGTCCGGACCGGGCCGGCTGACGGAGAACTTCGTTACCGGAGACGTGGACCCGTTCCGGGAGGTGGTCACCCGGGTGCTCGACTGCGTGCACTCACTGGCAGAGGAGACCGGACTGTCCCGCGTCCAGCTGGCGCTCGGCTGGTTGCTGAACAAGCCGGAGGTGACAAGCGTCGTGCTGGGTGTTTCCGATCCGGATCAGCTAGAACAGAACCTGACCGCGCTCGAGGTGAGACTGGAATCCAAATGGCTCGATCGCCTCGACGCAGCCAGCGCGGAACCAGTCGCCTATCCATACACCTTCTTCGAGCCGGACGTGCAACAGCTGGTGCACGGCACCGAGCCGTGAGCGACGGTCGGTCACGCCCTACCGGCGGGTGTCAATCTGCTCGTAGACGATGTGTCCTCGGCCCACGCCGCGAACTCGTGCAGTCTGTCGAGCACCTGGTTCCGATCCGCAGCCGACACCAGACAGGACGCTGTTTGATCGACGCTGGACTCGGCACTGTGATACTCCCGCCCGGGCTCGCCCGAGACGGCCACCCGCAGCATCCATGGTGTGTAGGTCCAGCCTTCCACAGTCGGCGCCCGAGATGGTGCCGTGGGAGCGAATGATCGTCACGCCACGGGTTGGATCGCAAGCGCCGCGGACCGTACACCGGATCTGCTCGGGAAACGCCAGACCCTGGACGAGCCGTCTGAACATGTGCGTCCGAAGGCTGCCCACGTCGCCTGTCCCACGTCCGCTCCGCCCTCCCTGCTGGCGATCTCGTTCGTCAGGGACGAGCCGTCCACCTTTTGCCAGACGTCTGCGCGAAAGATCATCAGGTCCGGGGTCGGCAAAGCCTTTCAGCGCCGGCGCGACCAGGGACTGGATCGGCTCGACGGCGGTGTCGTGGCGTCCAGCAACGCGCCGAACGCCGGCAGATTGTCGCGGATAGCAAGCATGGAGGTCATCGAAGACGGCAAGTTGATCTCCACTCGACCTTCACTCACGAGACCGTCGTCATGGAACATGTCTGTCCCTCGACGAACCGCGCGACCACAGGTGGACAGATCTCAGGCCCCAGTGACCACACGGTCTCCAGCCAGCCGTGCACCTCGGCCTCGTCGTGGAGGACCCAGACCGAGCGGGATCCGGTGCTCAGTCGCGGCTTGACCACTGCCGGGAAATCGTTGTCCTGGACGAACCCCAGCAGATCAGCGACTGCCGCGACGGGACCACCCGGGGCCATCGGCACGTCCGCCCCTCCGAATCTGACCCGGCGCCGGTGGCAGTCGTGGCAGTCGTGCCAGGCGGTCGAGGACGGCGATTTGGCAGCGAGTCGCCCTGAACGTCGAATCACGGGACCGGTTCGTTCGGGCCGTCGGCCGCATCCGGCCGGGTGACGATGCGCAGCGCCCAGTCGACGTGCTTCTCGAGCTCGTCCAGTTCGCTGCGGGTCGCGGCGTCGATGACGTAACTCACCGCACGGTCGTCGTTGCTGTGCAATGTCCCCAACCGAGTTCTGCGCGCCACCGAGACAGTCACCGTGCGCAGGGTCGGCGGGTCCTCGGCGTGGATCGGGCCTATTGCCTTCGGTGTCGGGACCATCGAGCTCTGTTCCGCCAGCCAGTTCGGGGTGACATCAGGCCAGTCGAGCTCGACGTCGATGAGTTCTCCCGGCGGGTGGGGCGCGTAAACCTGGCGTGCCCACCGTTTGGGTGTGGGGTACTCGGTTTCGATCCCGACGCAGATCGCAATAAGGGCATCTTCCAGCGACGAGCCGGTAGCAAAGCCATACGCGGCGGGAATGCTGCCGCCGCCAGGACGCGCATTAATCTCGATCAGATACGCGCGGCCGCTCCTCACCCGGTACTCGGCATGGATCATCCCGTCCCGCACATCCAGCCGCCGGAGCACTCGGGCATTCGTATCGAGCAATTCGGTACGGTCCGTGGGATCGTCCGGCCCTACGACGGTGTGCGCGGCCTCCACAAACGGGCGAGCCGGATCATTCGAGAGCCGTTTCTCGGTCAGTCCGCTGAAAATCACCCGTCCGCCCTGAACCAAACTCTCCACGGAGAATTCCGTACCGGCGACGAGCTCCTCGATCAGAACCGTCTCTTCGGGTGGGAATGTGGTCAACCCCGCCGCCAGCTCGTGGCGGTCACCGATCCGAAGTACGCCGGAGCTTCCGGAGCGATCCACCGGCTTGAGTACGGCGGGAAACTCTCGCCACCGTCGCCACTGTCCGCGCGCGCCGCCGGTCAGGGCGACGTAGCGCGGACTCTCATCCTCGAGCAGGAACCGCTGCAGGGCTTTGTCCTGACTTGCCCGGCTTGCTCTCAGACCCACGGCCGGAACCTCGAGGCGATCCGCGAGGATCCCGGCCGCTGTCACCCACGCCCCGCGAAAGACGCCCACCCCGACCGGCCGGGAGTCCTGCATCAGTTCGGTCGCCAGCGCCAACACTTGATCGCCGGCGCCGCTATCCATCCAGCGCAGCTCACCGCGGCTCGTCAGTTCGGTGAGCGTAGCGTGATCGGCATAGGGGCCGGCGCTGAATTCCAACGCGATCATCCGCAAACCTCTTCGCCGAATCGCTCGCAGGTACGACGGGTTCCAGACGAACGCGCTCGCGCCGCACGCGATGAAAACCGACTCCGTGCGGGCGGTCAACCTATTCTTCCGAGCGCGTGCAACATGTACTGCTCGCGGTTGTAGGGGTCAACGCCGTGCCGCGTCCGTACCGGCGGGGTTCCGGGATAAGGTTCGTAGCTCTCGAATTCGGTCACAAAAAGTCCTTCACCCCGAGTCAGTTTGGGCAGCTTCTGCGAGATCTCGTGCACCGCGCTAGCGGGAATGGTGCCGGTCAGGACACTCAGGTCTGCATGGAGGCCGTGTTCTGAGACGGTGGCCCGGCTGGAGTTCAGAGCGACGAGGACGGCGGGCAGCGATTCCACCGGAGCCTGCAACTCGAAACGGTGCACCGGCTCGTACACCCTGGTTCCAGCCTGTTTCAACGCGTCACTAACTACGAGAGGTGTCGCGAGCCGGAAGTCGCCGGCCGCGCTGATCGGGCTTGCGTACCCGGTTCGGGTTAGGGTCACGGCGCAATCGAGCACCTCCCAGCCGTAGAGGCCGTGTTGCAAGGTTTGGTGGACCGACTCCTCGATGGCTTTGTGGAACGACAGCGGCAGCGAGCCGAGCTCGACGTCCAGGGTGAAGCTGCTGCCAGCGCCCGGCGGCGCGGGTTCCAGCCGCAGCCCGACCGTGGCCCAGAAGAAGTTCGTCTCGTCCGTGCTTATCTCTTCCAGCGCCGAACCGGACCCGACGAGTCGCTCGATGTAAATGGTGCGAGTCTCTTCGAATCGGACGGCCAGATTGTAGGTCTCCGACAGCGTTGCCGAGATGACCTCTCTCTGAACCTCACCGAACAGCCGGATCGAGATGGCTGAGGTGTTCGGATCGGTGCGCACATCAATCATCGGATCCTGCTCGGCGATCCGCGTCAGCGCGGCATGGAGAGCCGGGCGCTGTGTCGGGTCGATCGGCGTCACCACAATCTCCAGAGTCGGTGGCGCGAAGACCCCTTCCGACGGTAAACCGTCGGCCGTGCCCAACTGGTCCCCGATCTGGGTGTCGGTCAGGCCCCCCACCTGGCAGATCGCGCCACTTGTCGCGATGCCTTCAGTCACGACCGTGCCGTCAGTGAAGACCCGCACCGCCGAAACCCGGCCTGCGAGTTCGACGATCCCACCATCGGCCTCGCGCCGGAAAATCTGCACCTTGTCGCCGCGGGCGAGGTGGCCCGAATGCAGACGGAGAAAAGCAACCTTCTCGCCCGCCCGACCACGTTCGATTTTGAACACCGTGCCGCGCAGGCCGGCTTCGTCGTCGACGACGGCAGCCGGAAGCAACCTCTGCATGCCGTTCACCAGCTCGGTGATGCCTTCACCGGTGATCGCGGATCCGAAGTACACCGGATAGACCCAGGCCGCCGCGGTCTGCCGTGCCAGTTCGGACTCGTAATCGTCCGCCGAAATCACATTGTTGTCATCCAGATATGTTTCCAGAAATGCTTCATTGGTCTCGCCGAAGACCTCGGCGATCTCGTCCGTCTTCCCGATGCCCATCGATCGCCCTCCGCAGTCCTCGCCAATGCTGGTAGCAGCCGGCATCGGCGCGCGAAAGTTCTGTGGTGGCAAAACCAAAAGAATCGTGCCACCCTTAGTTGGGGCTGAGGATTGAACGAGATGCCTGTGGGGGCGTGCGCGTGATTGTCGATGACCAGACCGCAGCCGCGATCCTGGCGCCGATCGACGGCGGCGTCGGCGTGGACGGCCGTGGCCTCGACGATGCCGTCGGCGATCTGTTCCGCGAGATCCGCTCCCAGC
>CAXTHY010000022.1:0-2480 GCA_964244175.1 uncultured Jatrophihabitans sp.
TCGATGACGCCGGACTCGGTCATCTCCGCGATGAGGTCGTTGCCCTCACGGGTCCGCTCACCCACGCCGGCGAACACCGACACGCCACCGAAGTTCTCGGCGACGCGGTAGATCATCTCCTGGATGAGCACCGTCTTGCCCACGCCGGCCCCGCCGAACAGGCCGATCTTGCCGCCGACGACGTACGGGGTGAGCAGGTCGATGACCTTGATGCCGGTCGTGAACATCTCGGTCTTGGACTCGAGCTGGTCGAACGGCGGGGGCTCGCGGTGGATGGACCACCGCTCCTTGATGTCGAGGTCCTCGACCTTGACGTCCAACGGCTCGCCCAGGGCGTTGAAGACGTGACCCTTGGTGACGTCGCCGACCGGCACGGTGATCGGCGAGCCGGTGTCGGTGACGGCCGCGCCGCGCACCAGACCGTCGGTCGGCTGCAGCGCGATCGCGCGCACCATGTCGTCGCCGATGTGCTGCGCGACCTCGAGGGTCAGCGTCTTCGACAACTCACCCAGCTCGATCTGCGCGGTCAGCGCCTGATTGAGCTCGGGGATGGTGTTGCGCCCGAACTCGACGTCGACCACCGGCCCGATCACCCGCACGACGCGTCCGCTGGCGGTGCCTGTGCCGGACTTGTTGTCGTTCTTCTCCTCGACTGCGGTCATTCTTCGCTCCCTGATGCGGCAAGAGCGTCGGCGCCACCGACGATCTCGCTGATTTCCTGGGTGATCTCGGCCTGGCGGGCCTGGTTGGCCAGCCGGGTGTACGTCTTGATCAAGTCGGTGGCGTTGTCACTGGCCGACTTCATGGCCCGCCGCCGCGCCGCGGATTCCGACGTCGCCGCCTGCAACAGCGAGGAGTAGATCCGCGAGCTGATGTAGCGCGGCAGCAACGCGTCGATGAGCCGGGCCGGCTCGGGCTCGAACTCGTACAGCACGTTCGCGTCGTCGTCGGAGTCGTCCCGGTCGTCCCGGTCGTCGCGATCGTCCGACCGACCGCCGCCGCCGCCGTCCTCGTCGTCGTTCGCCTTGACCGGCGAGACCTGCGACGTCGTCGGGGTCTGGCTGACCGAGTTGACGAAGCGGGTGTAAACGATCCACAGCTCGTCGATGCCCGGCTCGCCTTCGCGATCACCGCTCTTGATCTCACCTGACGACGTCGCGGTGAGCGCCGACACGACGGCGTCGGTCGCGCCGCGGGCGTCGGCGAAGTTCGGCTGCTCGGAGAACCCGTTCCAGGCGCCGGACAGCTCGATACCGCGGAAGCGGAAGTACGCGATGCCCTTGCGGCCGATGACGTAGCGCTCGACCGTCTTGCCCTCGCCGCTGAGCCGCTCGGCCAGCTCGTTGGCCGCCCGCAGCACGTTGGCGTTGTAGCCGCCGGCGAGCCCGCGGTCGCTGGTGATGATCAGAATGCCGGCCCGCTGCGGGTCGTCGACACCAGTGAGCATCGGGTGTTCCAGCGTCTTGTCGTGGCCGAGTTGGGCCAGGGCGTGCTGGATCTCCTCGGCGTAGGGCTTGGCGTTGTTCATCCGTGCCTGCGCGCGCGCGATGCGCGACGCGGCGATGAGCTCCATCGCCTTGGTGATCTTCTTCGTCGACTGCGTCGCCGCAATGCGACGGCGATAGATACGAAGCTGGGCGCCCATGAGTCAGATCCCCGCGCCGACTTACTTGTCCGACTTGTCGTCGGACTTCTTCTCGTCCTTCTCCGACTTGTCGTCGGACTTCTCGGACTTCTTCTCGTCCTTCTCCGACTTGTCGTCGGACTTCTTCGACTTGCGGTCCGCGATCGACTTGTCCTCGGGCTGGAACTGCTTCTTGAAGTCGGTGACGAGCTTGTCCAAGTCATCGCGCATGTCGTCGTCGAACTTCTTCGCCCCGGCCAGGGTGTCGAAGATCTCGGGCTGGGTGTGCGAGATGTAGTCGAGCAGCTCGGCCTCGAACTGCCGGATGTCGCCGACCTCGATGTCGTCGAGCTTGCCCGTGGTGCCCGCCCAGATCGAGGCGATCTCGCGGCCGACCGGGAACGGCGACGAAGCGTTCTGCTTCAGCAGCTCGACCAGCCGGCTGCCCCGCGCCAGCTGCTGCTGGCTGGCCTTGTCGAGGTCGGAGCCGAAGGCGGCGAATGCCTCGAGCTCGCGGTACTGCGCGAGGTCGACGCGCAGCCGGCCGGCGACGTCCTTCATAGCCTTGGGCTGGGCGGCACCACCGACGCGCGACACCGAAATACCGACGTTGATGGCCGGGCGCACGCCGGCGTTGAACAGGTCGGTCTCGAGGAAGCACTGGCCGTCGGTGATCGAGATGACGTTGGTCGGGATGTAGGCCGACACATCATTGCCTTTGGTCTCGATGATCGGCAGGCCGGTCATCGAACCGCCGCCGAGATCGTCGGACAGCTTGGCGCAACGCTCGAGCAGCCGGCTGTGCAGATAGAAGACGTCACCGGGGTAGGCCTCGCGACCGGGCGGGCGGCGCAGC
>CAXTHY010000022.1:2490-4903 GCA_964244175.1 uncultured Jatrophihabitans sp.
CGTGCAGGCCCTGGTACATCCAGTGCTGGCCGATGGCCGAGCCGGTATAGGGGGCGAGGTATTTGAAGCCGGCCGAGTTCGACGCCGGCGCCGCGACGATGGTCGTGTACTCCATCGCGTCGGCTTCCTCGAGCGTGTTGCGCGCGGCCGCGATCGTCGACCCCTTCTGGCCGATCGCGACGTAGATGCAGCGCACCTGTTGCTTGGGGTCGCCGGTTTTCCAGTTGTCGCGCTGGTTGATGATCGCGTCGAGGCAGACGGTCGACTTGCCGGTCTGCCGGTCGCCGATGATCAGCTGGCGCTGGCCCCGGCCGATGGCGGTCATGGCGTCGATGGCCTTGATGCCGGTCAGCAGCGGCTCGCGGACCTCTTGCCGCTGCACCACCGACGGCGCCTGCAGCTCGAGGGCGCGGCGCTCGTCGGTGTCGATGGCGCCGTTGCCGTCGATGGGGTTGCCGAGCGGGTCGACGACGCGGCCCAGGTAGGCGTCGCCCACCGGGACGGACAGGATGTCGCCGGTGCGCTTGACCTGCTGTCCCTCTTGGATCTGCGACGCGTCACCGAGAATGACGACACCCATGTCGCGGACGTCGAGGTCGAGGGCGATGCCCAGCGTGCCGCCCTCGAACTCGAGCAGCTCGTTGGCCATCGTGCTCGGCAGGCCCTCGACGCGGGCGATGCCGTCACCGGTCTCGGCGACGGTGCCGACCTCCTCACGCGAGGCCTCGGGTGAGTACGACGAGACGTAGCCCTCGATGGCACTACGGATCTCGTCGGCGGAGATCGTCAACTCGGCCATGAACAGTTCCTCAATGTGAGTCGGTCTGTATTCGGTGGTGGTTCGGCAGGTTTCGGTCAGCCCGTGATCGAGCTACGGGCCAGGGCCAGGCGGGTGGCGATGCTGCCGTCGATGACCTCGTCACCGATGCGCACGACCAGGCCGCCACGGACGTCGGGGTCGATCGCGGTGCGGACGCTGATCGGCCGGTCGTACATGTCGCTGAGTGCGGCGGTCAGGCGTTCGACCTGCTGCTCGGACAGCTCGACGGCCGAGAGCACGCGGGCCACCGATCGTTCCTTGCGGGCCGCTGCCTTCTCGAGCAGGTCGTCGATGGCGAGCAGGATGGAGCGTTTGCGCTGGCTCGTCACCGCGTGACGAAGCAGGGCCAGGGTGATCGGCGACACCTTGTCCTTGACCAGGTCGTCGAGCAGCCCGAGGCGTCGTGACGGGGGCACCGCAGCCTCGTCGAGCAGGGCGGTCGTCTCGCCCTCGTTGTCGAGGATGCGTTCGAGTCGGAACAGCTCGTCCTCGACCGCGTCGAACGTGTTGTCCTTCTCGGCCGCCGCGAACAGGGCGTCGTCGCCGGCGCCCTCGATCGCGTCGGTGAGGTCCCACGGCGACGACCAGCGCTCGCTGACCGCCGCCTTCGTGATGTCGAGGGCGTGCTTGGCGATCTTGCCGTTGAACAGCTGATCGGCCAGCTCGACGCGACGCTCCGGCGAGGTGGCCGGGTCGCCGACGATGCGGCGCAGCCGCGGCTGCTCGACGAGCAACCCACCGACGGCGTGCAGCTCACCGGCCAGGTCGGTGAGGGTCTTCGCCGACACCCGCCCGCCGAAGACGGATTGCTCCTTCTCCCGCAGCGCGGCCAGGGCCTGGCGGCTCGCCGAACGCATCATGCGCCCGAGCCTCCACTGGCCTTGTCCTGCGACTCGAGGCCGGCGAGGAACGCGTCGACCGTGGCCGACACCTGACCTTCTTCGGCCAGCCGCTGGTCAACGATCTTCTCCGACAGCTCGACGGCGAGCGTGCCGATCTCGGCCCGCAGCTCGCGGACGATGGACGCGCGCTGGCTCTGCAGCTGGTCCTCGCCCCGGGCCACGATGCGCGCCGACTCCTCCTGGGCCTGGGTGCGCAGGTCCTCGACGGTGCGCTGCGCCTCGGCGCGCGCGTTCTCGCGGATCTGCGCGGCCTCGGTCCGGGCCTCGTGCAGCGCGTTCTGGTAGGCGCGCTCGGCCTCACCCAGCCGTCGCTTTGCCTCTTCGGCGTCCTCGACCTGCTGCTTGATCATCTTCTGCCGCTCGCCGAGCGGACCCTGCAGCCGGGGCAGGATATAGCGCCAGATGATCCCGAGAATGATCAGGAAGGCGATGAACTCGGCGATGAAGGTGGCGTTGGGCAGCAAGAAGTTGTTCGCCGCGACAGTGTTCGCTGCCGGGTGCGCGGCCATGTTCAGCCGCCCTTGACGCCGATGACGAAGACGAAGAGGACCGCGAACGCGAGGTTGATGAAGTACGCGGCCTCGACCAGGCCGACGGTCAGGAAGAACAGCGTCTGCAGCTGGCCCTGCGCCTCGGGCTGACGCGAGACACCCTGGATCAGCGAGGCACCGGCGATCCCGTCACCGATGCC
>CAXTHY010000022.1:4913-24705 GCA_964244175.1 uncultured Jatrophihabitans sp.
TTTTTTTTTTGATTTATTATCTTTTTTTTTATCGGGCTGACGGGCCACGCCCTGAATCAGCGAGTTACCGGCGATGCCGTCACCGATACCGGCGCCGATGGCGCCGCCGCCGAGCGCGAGCCCGCCGCCGATCAGGCCACCCATGACCTGCAGATCTCCCGTCGTTCCTGCCATTTCTCTCTCCTACTCAAAGTCCTGCAACTGGTGATGTTGATGGTTACGAGCTACCTGCCGCCGTGGCCGACGGGCGCGGTTGGGACGCCGTCGTCAGTGCGCGCCCTCCTTGTCGGGTGCGATCGAGCTCAGGTAGAGCACGGTCAGCAGTGAGAAGATGAACGCCTGGATCAGGCCGATGAACGCGTCGAACAGCTTCCAGAGGATGTCCGGGAGCCACAGGACGAACGCGGGCATCGCCGCGATCAGGGCCACCATGATCGTCCCGGCGAAGATGTTGCCGAAGAGTCGCAGCGCCAGCGTGATCGGCTTCATGATCTCTTCGACGATGTTGAGCGGGATCAACGCGTACGGCTTGCGAAACAGGTGCCCGTAGTAGCCGCGCAGGCCCTTCTTGCGGATGCCGACCACGTGCATCGAGCCGATCACCAGGACCGCCATCGCGTAGGTGAGGTTGACGTCGGAGGCCGGCGGCGGCGCGTACTCGGGGTGGTGACCGGTGGGGATGATCGCCAGCCAGTTGGCGATCAGGATGAAGACGAACAGCGTCATGGCCAGCGGAACCACGAAGGGCGCGGTCTTGACGCCCATCGAGTCCTCGACCTGCTTCTCGACCTGTTCGGTCACGGTCTCGAACGCCAGCTGAAGCTTCGTGGGCTGCGTGACGCTGGCCTTACGGCGGATCAGGAACCCGATGAGCAGGATAATCGCTCCGGCGATGAGGGTCGCGGTGATGGTGTCGCCGTTGAAGGTGAGCCCGAACAGGTGCCACTCGATATGCTCACCGGGCGTGATGTTGATCGCGACGGTATCGCCGGTCACCAGGCACCTCCCATGCTCGTTGTGCGGGCCGTGGACGTCATGCGCTGGGCCGCAGACTACGGAAGACCGGCACGGCCGCGCCCACGAGCATCAGAACCTGGAAGATCGCGAGACCCACGAAGATCGCGAGACCGTCGGGACGGACCAGCAGGGCGATCACGAATGACACCAGCGTGATGCTGCCCAGCCGCACGAACACTCCACCGCGGAACTTGCGCTTGCTGACGCTCTGGGTCGCGTACTGGATCACCGACAGCTGCAGCATCCGGTTGTTGAGCGCGCCGAGCGCGAGGCCGATCGCCCCGAACACGCCCATCAGCGGGTGTCCGGCGATCGAGGTCCAGACGATGGCGAGCACGGCGAGCGCCGCGCCGATGATCGAGGACCGGCGCAAATTGGCAGCGGCCGACACCGGGGTGTAGACGACCGGTTCCACGGTGTGCACTCCAGTTGTTGTCTCAGATGTCATGGGCTCTTGAGGTAGTGACGGAATTGGACGACGGTGTAACTGACTGCTCCGACAATGCCTAGCAAGAGCCCGAGGAGCATGAATATCGGTGTTGTACCCGCGAGCGAGTCGACCAACCACCCCAGCAGAAAACCGGCGGCGATCTGTGCGGCGATGACGGCGCCCATGCCCAGCAGGTCGGACAGACCCGGGGACTCGGCGGCCATCACGACGGCCTAGCTGCTCGTGGCCCGAGGGCCGATATTGCTCAACAGGCACTCCTTGGCTCGACGGATTACCCTGCCACGTTCGTCGCCGACGCGACGAGAAATCCGGGCGACCGCGCGGGCCGCCGTTGAGTCCACGTGCGCCAAGAGGCGATGGCTACACCCTACCCATGAGGGCCGCCGATCACGGAATCGGGTCCGCTGCTTTCGTCCCGGTCGCAAGGCTTGCCGCCTTCGGCCGGGCGCGTCGGCGCAGGCCGGGCACGGCCGAGATGAGCACGCCGGCCGCGGTCATGATGATCAACACCGTGACGACGATCCACTCGCTGCCCTCGAACGAGACACCGACGCCGCCGAAAGCGATGAGGGCCGACCAGAAGTACAGGAGCAGCACGGCCCGGCGGTGGGTGTGCCCGAGTTCGAGCAGGCGGTGGTGCAGGTGCTGCTTGTCGGGCGAGAAGGGTGAGTGGCCCTTGCTGACGCGACGCAGCACCGCCAGCAGCAGGTCGACGAACGGCAGCGCCAGCACCGCGACGGGGATCAGCAACGGCAGGAACAGGGCGAGCGACCCGGCGGCCTGCTCGTAAACCTGCGGGTCGGTCGTCGTGGTCGCGGTGGTGGTGGCGGCCGAGAGCATCAGGCCGAGCACCATCGACCCCGAGTCGCCCATGAAGATCCGGGCCGGGAAGAAGTTGTGGGGCAGGAATCCCAGACAAGCGCCGGCCAGGGCCGCGGCCAGCAGCGTGGCCGGCGAGACGATGTCGGCGAACCCGGTCTTGCCCAGATGATAGGAGTAGATGAAGAACGCAATGGCCGCGATCAGGCTGACGCCGGCCGCCAGCCCGTCCAGGCCGTCGATGAAGTTCATCGCGTTGATGATCAACAGGGCGAACAGGATCGTCATCGGGATCGCCAGGTCGGGGCCGAGGATGAAGGTGCCGTTGTCGCCCCACGGCACGTAGATGGCACCGATCTGCACGCCGCCCAGCGTCACCATCAGGCCGGTGGCGAGCACCTGCCCGGCGAGTTTGGTCAGCGAATCCAGTTCGTACTTGTCGTCGAGGATGCCCACGGCACAGATCACCGCGCCGGCGATCACCACCCACGCCAGCTCGGGCCCGCTCTCGAACGACTCCTGCAGCGTGGGTAGCCGGGTCGCGAAGAACAGGGCCAGCGCGAACCCGAGGAAGACGGCGACACCACCCATGCGCGGCGTCGCAACGGCGTGCACGTCACGGTCGCGCGGGCGGGCCACGGCCTTGATGCGGATCGCCACCCGGCGGGCCACCGGCGTGAGCAAGAAGGTGACCGCTGCCGCCACAACGGCGACGAGCAGGTACTCCAGGGTCGGGTGCCTCACGTGCGCACACCCACGATGTCGGGGACGACCGCACGCAGATCGTCGGCGCTGAGGGCCCCCGCACGCAGGATGCGCGGCTGACCCTCGGTGACGTCGACAATCGTCGAGGCCACCCCGCCGGGCACCTGGCCGTCCTCCAGGTACACGGCGACGTCCTCGCCGAGCTGGGCCCGGGCCTCGGCCGCGGTCTGGGCCGGCGGCTGGCCGGTACGGTTCGCGCTCGACACCGCCATAGGGCCGGTCTTCTCCAGCAACTCGATCGCCACCGGGTGCAGGGGCATGCGCACCGCGACGGTCCCCCGCGCGTCACCGAGGTCCCAGGTCAGCGAGGGCGCGTAGCGCACCACCAAGGTCAGCCCACCGGGCCAGAACGCCTCGATGAGATTGCGGGTGCGGACGTCGACCACGCTGACCAGTCCGTCGATGGTCGTCCACGACCCGACGAGCACGGGAACCGGCATATCCCGGCCGCGGCCCTTGGCGCGCAGCAGGTCGGCGACGGCGACCGCGTCGAAGGCGTCAGCGCCGAGGCCATACACCGTGTCGGTGGGCAGCACCACCAGCTCGCCGGAGGCCACACTGTGCGCGGCCGTCTCGATCGCGTCGACCCGGACGTCCGGGTCGCCGCACTCGAAGAACAGGGCCACGGCCGACATCCTGCCTCAACGACGTGTGGCTAGCGCGTAGCGCGGGCGGCCCGTCAGGTCCGGATGGTCGGCGATCCGGGTGAAGCGGCCGTCATGTTCGAGCAGGGCGACGGCCGTCCCCGCCTGCGTCTCGTCGTGCTCGAGCGCCAGGATCCCCCCCGGCCGTAACAGCTCGGCGGCGCGGGCGACCACGTGCGGGATCAGCGCCAACCCGTCCGCGCCGGCGAACACGGCCTCGGCCGGGTCGTGGTGCACCTCGGCCGCGATCGCGGTGGCGGCCGGGACGTAGGGCGGGTTGCACACGAGCGCGTCGGCCACACCACGCACCGCGACGAGCAGGTCGGGGTCGGTGACGTCGCCGATCACGGCCTCGACCCGCGAGCCGGCCGTGTTGCGCCGGAACCAGTCGCCGCTGGGCCCGGGCCGCTCGACCCCGATTACCCGGGCCGCGGGCACCTCGTCGGCGATCGCGAGCGCGATCGCGCCGCTGCCCGAGCACAAATCGACTGCCAACGGCCGCGGTGTCGCCCGCAGCGTCGGCAGCACGGCGTCGACGAGCAGTTCGGTCTCCGGGCGCGGGATGAACACGCCGGGGCCGACCGGGATCTCGAGCTGGCGAAACGGCGCCTTGCCGACGATGTGCTGCAGGGGTTCACGGGCGGCCCGCCGCCCCACGTAGGTGGCGAAGAGGTCGACTGCGGCGGGGGGCACATCGTCGCGCGTGGGCAACCGGGTACGCGGGACGCCGAGCGCCGCGGCGAGCAGCAGTTCGGCGTCGACCCGCGGCGTCGCGATCCCGGCCGCCGCCAGCTGCGCGGTGGCCTCGGCCAGCAGCGGTCCGGTCACTGTTCGCCGGCGAGCAGCGCCTCGGTGTCGGCGTGCTGGAGCGCGGCGATGACGTCGTCGAGCGCGCCGTCGAGCACCTGGTCGAGGTTGTAGGCCTTGAACCCGACGCGGTGGTCGCTGATCCGGTTCTCGGCAAAGTTGTAGGTACGCACCCGCTCGGAGCGATCGACCGTACGTACCTGCGAGCGGCGCGCGGTTGACGCGGCGGAGTCCGCCTCGTCCTGCGCGGCGGCGAGCAGCCGGGCCCGCAGCACCCGCAGACCGGCCTCGCGATTCTGCAGCTGGCTCTTCTCGTTCTGCATGCTCACGACCGTGCCGCTGGGGATATGGGTGATCCGCACGGCCGAGTCGGTGGTGTTCACGCTCTGCCCACCCGGGCCGGACGAGCGGTAGACGTCGATGCGCAGGTCGTTGGGGTCGATCTCGATCTCGACGTCGTCGGCCTCGGGCAACACCACCACGCCGGCGGCCGAGGTGTGGATGCGGCCCTGCGACTCGGTGGCCGGCACCCGCTGGACGCGGTGCACCCCGCCCTCGTACTTGAGCTGTGCCCACACCGGGCGGTCGGCCTTGCGGGCGCGGATCGCGAGGGTCACCGACTTCTTGCCCCCGAGGTCGGTGGGCTCGTCGTCGAGCGTCTCGACGGCCCAGCCCTGACGCTCGGCGTAACGCAGGTACATGCGCAGCAGGTCGCCGGCGAACAGCGCCGACTCCTCGCCGCCCTCGCCCGCCTTGACCTCGAGGATCACGTCCTTGGCGTCGTCGGGGTCCTTCGGCACCAGCAGGTGCCGCAGCCGGGTCTCGAGTTCGTCGATGCGCGTGACGAGCGCATCGGCCTCGGCCGCGAACGACGCGTCGTCGGCCCCGAGTTCCTGGGCCGCCGCCAGGTCACCCTTGGCGGTCTCGAGTTCACCGGCCGCGGCATTGATGGGGGCAAGCTCGGCGAAGCGCCGGCCGAGGTCTCGGGCGCGGTTGGCGTCGGCGTGCACCGCCGGGTCGGACAGCTCGCGCTCCACCTCGCCGTACTCGACGAGCAGCTCCGGCAGTTTGCCGTGATTCAACACAAACCCGCTTTCAAGATGACCACCCAGGCGATGAGCGCCAGCGAGTGGTCCAGATGGAGCGGCGTGAAAGGCGGGAGCCTAGGAGTTTCTGACGCGCTTGCCGTAACGCTTCTCGAACTTGTCGACGCGGCCGCCGATGTCCATGATCTTCTGCTTACCGGTGTAGAACGGGTGGCAGGCCGAGCAGACGTCGGCGTGCAGCTGACCGGACTTGGCCGTGCTACGCGTCGTGAACGTGTTGCCGCAGGAGCAGGTCACTTCGGTGACCACGTACTCCGGGTGGATGCCTTGCTTCACTTCGGGTCCCTTTCGATGTGCTCCGGGTCGCCGAGTGGTGCGTGGCGTGAACCGGGGCCGGGTGGTAGGTGGACGCATGCGCGCCGACCGTTCAGTCTGCCAGCACTGGGCCCGGCTGACCAAACGGGGACACAACGCCTACCCCCGGACGGTTGTTCCCGCGTTCCGGTCAGACGGGGTGCGCGCCCTCGGACGCGACGGCGCTGAAAACGTTCGGCGCGGTGAGGTCGGCCGCGCCGAACGCGGCCCGCACCGCGTCGCCCACCGCGTCCGCGTCCGCCGCCTCGACCAGCGCGATCGCCGAGCCGCCGAACCCGCCACCGGTCATCCGGGCCCCGTGCGCGCCCGCGTCGAGCGCGGCGTCGACGGCGACGTCCAGCTCACGACTCGACACCTCGTAGTCGTCGCGCAGCGAGGCATGGGAAGCGGTGAGCAGCGGACCGATCGACGCGAGGTCGTGACCGGCCTCGAGGATCCGCACCGTCTCGAGCACCCGCGCGTTCTCGGTCACGACGTGCCGCACCCGTCGCCGCAGCCGCTCGTCGCCGAGCCCAGCCAACCGGGCGTCCAAATCATCCACACTCACGTCGCGCAGCGCGGCGACACCCAGGGCCTGGGCGGCGTCCTCGCAGTCGGAGCGGCGCTGCGCGTACTCACCGTCGACGAGACGGTGCGGGGCCCGGGTGTCGACCACCAGCAACGCCAGCCCGGCCGCGGCGAGATCGAAGGGCACCTGCCGGCGCTCGCCGCTGCGGGTGTCGAGCAGCAACGCCCGGCCGGCCGCGCACAGCATCGACGCGCTCTGGTCGAGCGATCCGCTCGGCACGCCCACGAAGTCGTTCTCGGCGGCGCGGGCGACCGCGACCAGTTCCAGCCGGTCCAACCCCAGTCCCAGCGCGTCGTCGAGTGCGGTGGCAACAGCGCACTCGAGCGCCGCCGACGACGACAGGCCGGCGCCGGCCGGTACATCTCCGTCGACCAGGACGTCGACCCCGCCGACCGCGTGCCCCTTCTCGTGCAGCGCCCACACCACGCCGACGACATAGGCCGCCCAGCCGTCGACGGCGCCCGGCCGCAGCGAGTCCGCGGCCACCTCGACCGGCTGCTCGACGTCGGTGCTCAGCGCCCGCACCACATCGTCGTCGCGGAGGGCGAGCCACGCCGTGACGCCCAGCGGCAAGGCGATCGGCAGCACGAAGCCGTCGTTGTAGTCGGTGTGCTCGCCGATGACGTTCACCCGCCCCGGCGCCCGCCAGCACGAGACCGGTTCGCGGCCGAAGGCCGCGGCGAAGCGGCTCACGTCCCGACGGCGCGCAGCAGTTGTGCGGTTCCCTCTGGCGTCACATCGCTGACGAACGCCCCCATGCCCGACTCCGAGCCGGCGAGGTACTTGAGCTTGCCCGGTGCGCGCCGGATCGAGAACAGCTCGAGGTGCAGGTAGGCGAGGTCGCGCTCGACCCGCACCGGCGCCTGGTGCCACGCGGCGATGTAGGGCATCTGCACGTCGTACAACCCGTCGACTCGGCGCAGCACGTCGAGGTACACGGCGGCGAAGTCGTCGCGTTCGGCGTCGGTCAACGCCATCAGGTCGGGCACCTGCCGGTTCGGGTACAGATGCACCTCGACCGGCCAGCGCGCGGCCGCGGGCACGAAGGCCGTCCACAACTCGCTTCGCGCCACCACTCTCGTCCCGGCATCCTGTTCGGCCCGCAACGCGTCGGCGAGCAGGTTGCCGCCCGTGCGGTCGAGATGGGTCCGGGCGCTGGCGAACATCCGCTCGGTGCGCGGCGTGACGAACGGGTAGCCGTAGATCTGCCCGTGGGGATGGCTCAGGGTCACCCCGATCTCGACGCCGCGGTTCTCGAACGCGAATACCTGCTCGACGCCGGCGATCTCGTTGAGCGCGGCCGTGCGCGCGGCCCATACGTCGACGATCGTGCGCACCCGGTGCAGCGGCAGATCACCGAAGGACGCGTCGTGATCGTCGGAGAAGCAGACGACCTCGCATCGTCCGACGCCGGGACGTCGCTCGAACAGCGGGTTGCCGTCGACGAATGCCTCGACGTCGGGCACGCCCTCGGCCAGGGACGGGAAGCGGTTCTCGAACACCACGACGTCGTAGTGCGCGGCCGGTACCTCGGTCGAGCGCTCGGGCGTGCTCGGGCACAGCGGGCACTGGTCCGGCGGCGGTTGGAACGTCCGGTCCTGCCGGTGCGAGGCCATGACGACCCACTCGCGCAGGATCGGGTCGAATCGGGCCTCCGAGGCGACCCTGGTCGTTGGCAGATCACGCCGGTCGGGCGCGCTGCGGTCGACCGGCTGCTCGTCGAAGTAGATGAGTTCGCGACCATCCGCCAACCGGATCGGCGTGATGATCACGAGACCGCCTCGAGGTGGATGAGCAGGATGTGTTCCGGCCGCCGTCGAGGCAACCACATCCCGACGTCGCGCAGCACCGCGCCACTGACCGGCATCCCGCCGGTGGGACCGTCGGGGTGGACCGGCGGCGCCTGCGAAATCGGATGCGCGTCGACTGGCCCGGCCCAGGTCACCTGGTAGCGGGTGTCGGCCTGCAGGTGCGGCACATGCAGCACGACGCCACGGTTGCTGGCCGACTCGTCGAGCTGCACGTGCGCGAAGAGCGCACTACGCCGATCGGGCGCCACGACCCCGTGCAGCCACACCGCCGGATCGTCGGACTCGACCCGCACGGTGCGGCCGCCGTGCAGCAGCGCGCGGTGCGTGCGGTAGCGCGTTACCCACCCGGCCAACGCCGCCAACTCGTCCGCTGTGGCCTGCGTGAGGTCCCATTCGACGCCGAACGAACCGAACAGCGCGGTCGCCGCCCGGAAGTCCAGCGGCATGGTGCGCCCGGTCTGGTGGGAGGTCGTGGCCGAGACGTGGGCGCCGAGATACTCCGGCGCGGCGAGTTGCACCGTCCAGCGTTGGATCTGCTGCCGGGCGCGGGCATCGGTCATGTCCGACGTCCACACGCGCTGTACCCGTTCCAGGACGCCGAGGTCGATGCGTCCGCCGCCTGCGGCGCATGACTCCCACGCGACGCCCGGGTGGCGGCGCCGCAGTTCGTCGAGCAGCGCGTAGTGGGCCGCGGCCTGCCGGTGCGCTGCCGGTCGGCCGTCCTGCCCCGACCCGGCCTCGAGCAGGTCGCGGTTGTGGTCCCACTTGACGTAGTCGATCGCGTACTCGGCGAGCAGCGCGTCCATCCGCTCGAGCAGGAACGCCCACACGTGACGGTTGCCGAGATCGAGCACGAGCTGATTACGCGACAGGTGCGGCACCCGACCGGGCGCGGCGAGCACCCAATCAGGGTGGGTCCGGTAGAGCTGCGAGTCGGGGTTCACCATCTCGGGCTCGAACCACAGCCCGAATTCCAGCCCGAGGCCGCGGACGTGCTCGATCAGCGGGTGCAGGCCCTTGGGCCAGACGGTGTCGTCCACCCACCAGTCCCCCAGGCCGGCGACGTCGTCGCGGCGACCGAGGAACCAACCGTCGTCGAGAACGAACCGCTCAACACCGACGTCGGCGGCGCGGTCGGCGAGCGCGCTGAGCCGGTCGAGGTCGTGATCGAAGTAGATGGCTTCCCATACGTTGAGCACGACCGGCTGCTCGCGGGGGTGCGCCGGCAGCGAACGCTGCCAGGCGTGCAGCGTCGCGGCGACGGAGTCGAGCCCGTCGGCGGCCGCCACCACGAAGACCCACGGGGTCGTGTACGTCTCCCCCGGCTCGAGCGCGACCTCACCGGGCAGCAGCAGCTCACCGCCACCGATGGTCACGGCTCCCGACTGTGCCCGCTCGAGCCAGTGCACGCTGTTACCGCTGTGCGCGACGTGCACGGCCACGACCTCGCCGTGACCGAAGCCGAACCCGGCCCGACCGGCCACCAGCATCGTGGCCGACTCCAACGCCGTACGACCGCGCCGGTTCTCGCGCAGCCACAACCCGTCGTGGATCTCGTGCCGCTGCGGAGTCCGTTCCCGCTCGTGGCGGCCGGTGAAGTCGAGCAGCTCGCTCACACCGTCGGGTACCGGCACCGATACCTCGAGACCGTCGACGACGTAGCGCCCGGCGCCGGTGTTGACCAGCAGGTGGCGCAGACGCAGCGCGCCCCCGCCCACCGACTCGATCTCGGTCCGCAGGGCCAAGCCGGCGCCCGGGTCCGCAGCCGCGACCACCACGAGGTCGCCGTCGATCTGTAGGTCGGTGGTCGTGAACGCCGTCGACCAGTCGTGACCGGTCGTGCCGTCGGCGCCCACCCGATGTCCGCGCAGGCCCGGCCGGCGGTAACTGGGGCGCGAGTGCTCATCGAGCAACGGCGTCCGTTCGCGGCGGCCGGCCCCGGCGGTTGCCTCGTCGGCGAACCCGTCGACGAACCCGCCGGCCGGGACGACGCCGAGCCAGCTGACGACGGGCAGGCCGGCGGCCGTGGGGACGAGCACGAGTCCGGTCACGGCCTCGGCCCGCGGTGACAACGGGAAGGACAGCGCCGCAGACACTGGGGCCGGGCCGGTCAACGAATCCTCCTCTGGGCACGAGCCGAAATGTCTTCGCGACGACGACCGTCCCGGCTAGTGTTGCACTGCTCACCAGGTGGCAAAGTGCCATATCTAAAGCCCATTAGCGCTCATCCGCACGATCCGAGGGGGCCGGCCGGTTGCTGCGGTTGCCCGACGCCTGGCTGTGGGACTTCTGGCTCGCCGACACCGGCACCGAGTACCACCTGTTCTTCCTGCGCGCGTCGCGGGCCCTGCTCGACCCCGACCGTCGTCATCTGCGCGCGTCGGTGGGTCACGCGGTGTCGGTCGACCTGCGCACCTGGGAGGTCGCCGCCGATGCTCTCACCGCTGGCCCCGAGCCGGCCTGGGACGACCTGGCCACCTGGACCGGCTCGGTGGTCGTGGGACCGGACGGTGTCTGGCGGATGTTCTACACCGGCGTCTCCCGCGCCGAGGGGGGCGCGGTGCAGCGGGTGGGGGTAGCGACCTCGAGTGACCTGCTGACCTGGACGCGCTCGCCCGCGCCGGTCTGCGTGAGTGATCCGCGCTGGTACGCCGTCGTGTCCGACGGCAGCTATCGCGACGAGTTCTGGCGCGATCCGTGGGTTTTCGCCGACCCAGCGGGCGACGGGTGGCACATGCTCGTGACCGCTCGGGCTCGCGCCGGTGCCCTCGACGATCGGGGGGTGCTCGCCCACGCGTGGTCGCCGGATCTTGTTACGTGGCAGGTGCGCGAACCGCGCAGCCGGCCCGGCAGCGGGTTCGACCAGCTCGAGGTAGCGCAGACCGCGATCGTCGACGGCCGCCCGGTGCTGATCTTCTCGTGCCAGGCGGCGAATCTGTCGGCCGCACGTCAGGCCGAGGCGACGAAGGGTGGCGTCTGGGCACTGGGTTGCGCTGACCTGCGCGGGCCGTTCGACGTGCCGGCATCGGTCCTGCTGCTCGACGAGCGCTTCTACAGCGCCCGGCTCGTCCAGGACCGCGCCGGGCAGTGGCAGGCGCTGGCCTTTCACAACCGCGAACCAGATGGCACTTTCGACGGCCGGCTCAGCGACCCCATGGCGGTGCACTGGACTAGGCCGGGAGTGCTCGCGGTCGGCTAGCCGAGGCTGGCGCCCCCACCGAGGCCCGCCGAATCGGCGGGCACGCGACGTAGGAGCGTTTCGGCAGCGTGCCGGTGCTGTGGTCGACCAGATGCTGGGCGGCGAGCCGCCCGAGGTCGTAGAACGGCAACTTGATCGTCGACAACCCCGGCCGCATGCTGTCGGCGAGTTCCTCCTGGTCGTCGTAGCCCACCACCGAAACGTCCTCAGGCACCCGGAGCCCGAGCTCGGCCAGTGCGTAGTACGCGCCCATCGCCATCCGGTCGTTGCCGAGGAGGATCCCGGTGGGCGGCCGCCGTCGGCGCATGACCGCGAGGCACAGCCGGTAGCCCGATTCGACGCGGTAATCGCCGAAGTGGACCGGCACCGAGCGGCTCTCGATGCCGGCCCCGGCCAGCTCGGCCCGGAAGCCCTTCACCCGACGCTTGGTCGCCCACGCGGCCGGATCCCCGGCCAGGCAGGCGATCGAGCGATGCCCTTCACGCAGCAGCATGCGCGCCGCCGTCCGGCCGCCTTGCTCGTCGTCGGGCAGCAGGCTCGGCACGCCGCCGCCGGCGACCATGCAATTGACCAGGACCGCCGGTACCTGGGCGATGCGCTTGGGCAGCCGAACCGACTTGGTCCCCTCGGTCGCGACGATGATGCCGTCGACGCGACGGGCGACCAATTCGGCGACGGACTCCGCGAGCTCGTCCTCGTCCTCGGCGTCGAGGATCAGCAGCATGCTGTGGTGTGCGCGGGCCAGCGCGTGGGCCCCGGAGATCATGCGCCCGGCGTACGGGCTGCCCAGGCTCTCGCCGACGAAGCCGATCGTCTGGGTGGTGCTGCGGGCGAGGGCTCGCGCCTGCAGGTTTGGGCGGTAACCCAGCTCGAGGACGGCCGCCCGCACGCGCTCCTGTGTCGTGGCCCGTAAGCCGGTACCCGGTCGGTCGTTGACGACGAATGACACCGTAGTGACCGAGACGCCGGCCAGCCGGGCCACGTCGGCCATCGTCGGGACCCGGGGCCTACGCTCCTGGCCCACGTCGATCACCATTCCCCGCCCCTTCCAGGGGCCTAGCAGGTCAGCCCTTGACGGCACCCGACGTCAGACCGCGAACGAAGAACCGCTGCAGCGCGAGGAACACCGCAACCGGAACGATCATCATGATGACACCACCGGCGGTCAGCAATTGCCAGCCCTGCCCTTCGTTACCCAGCAGAGACTTGATTGCCAGTGGCAGCGGCTGGTTCGGGCCCGAGCCGATGAAGACCAGCGCCACCAAGAGATCGTTCCACACCCACAGGAATTGGAAGATCGCGAAGGACGCCAACGCCGGCAGCGACATCGGGACGACCAGCTTCCAGAAGATCTGGAAGTGGCTCGCGCCGTCGATCTTGGCCGACTCGATGACCTCACCCGGCAACGTCGCCATGTAATTGCGCAGGATGTACATCGCCAGCGACATCGCGAAGCCGGCGTGTGCGAGCCACACGGCGGCGAACGTGCCGTTCAGGCCGAGCGAGCCGTAGATCTTGAGCAGCGGGACGAAGGCCACCTGGTTGGGCACGACGAGCATGCTCACGATCACCACGAACAGGAACTCGCGGCCCTTGAAGCGCATGAACGTGAAGGCGTAGGCGCCGAACGCCGCGAACATGATCGGGATGATCGTGGCCGGCAACGTGATGGCGAAGCTGTTCGCGAACGCCTCGCCGACGTTGAAGGTGCCGTTGAGGGCCGAACTGTAGTTGCCCAGTGTCAGCCGGCTCAGCGAGCCGGGGTCGGAGAACACGTGCCACCAGCCCGTGCTCTGCGCGTCGTCGACGCCGCGGAACGAGGTGATGATCACGCCGATGGTCGGGACGACCCAGAGCAGGCAGATGATCAGGATGATGATGCGGACCAGCCATCCGGCCCGCTTCTGGCCCGAGCGCTGGTCGGACTCCTTGGCCGCTCCGCCGCGTCGCAGTCCGCGGCCCTTGGCGGTGACGTCCGGGTCGGGAATGACAGCTGCGGTCATCGGGATGCCTCCTGCGCACGGAACTGGCGTACTTGGTAGTACATGACCGGTGAGATCGCCACCAACAAGATCACCACGATCGCTGCGGCCTCGCCGTTGTTCTGGTTGGTGTTCAGCTGGTTCCAGAATTCGACGCCGATGACGTTGGTGTTCGCGTTGCCGTTGGTCAGCACGTACACGATGTCGAACACCTTCAGCACGCCGATCAGCACCGTGATGAACACGGTGACGATGGTGACCCGGATCTGCGGCACGATCACCCGGAAGAAGATCTGCAGCTCGTTGGCACCGTCGATGCGTGCGGCCTCGATCGTGTCGACGGGCACGCCCTTGATGGCCGCCGACAGCAGCACCATCGAGAAGCCGATCTGACCCCACAAGAAGGCGATCATCAACTCGAAGGTGTTGAGGTGGGCCGTCTGGTTGAACAGCCAGTCGACCGGATCGTTGCCCAGCTTCGTCCAGATCGCGTTCTGCAGGCCGATGTTGGGCGAGCGCTGGTAGACGAACTTCCAGACGGTCGCCGCGCCGACGGCGCCGATCGCCATCGGCATGAAGATCAGCGTCTTCGACGTCTTCTCACCCAGGGTCGAGAGCTTGTCGGCCAGCGTCGCAACGATGAGGCCGAGCGCGATCGTGGCCGCCGGGACGAGCAGGATCCAGAGCAGCGTGTTGAACAGCGTGTCGCGGAAGTCGCTGCTGCCCAGCAGATCCGAGTAGTTCTGCAGTCCGACGATCTTCGTGCTGTCGGAGTTCGCGAAGCTGTAGAAGATGGTCTGCAGCGTCGGGTAGATCAGGTAGATCGCGACGACGGCTACCGCCGGGAACACGAAGAAGTACGGCTTGATCCGGTCTTCCCAACGGCCCGGCAACGCCTCGGCCAGCAGGTTGAGCAGGAAATAGAGCACGTAGGCCGCGGCAATGCCGACCATGATCGTGAGGATCGCCGTAAGGATCTTTCCGCCGGTGGCACTCGGCCAGGCGCCGACGGCCTTGAGCACCGCCAGGATGACGAGCAGCGCGACGAAAGCAACAACCCAGGGGCCGTTGCCCTCGGACATCCTCGCCTGGACGCTCATCGAGGTGGGCTGTTCGACCTCGGGGTGACGAGGCTTGGTCATGAGTGAGCCGCCACCGCGCGGTTCGTCCGAGCTGTCCCGGTGACTGCCCGGGGATTCGGTGGATTGGGTCATCTGTTCCTCCGACGCGGACTGAGAAAACGCGGAAGTACTCAGGCTGAATCGAGCCCGACGGTGGGGGCGCGTGACGTCAGCGGCACGCACCCCCGCCGTACGGCTGGGCTAACTCGTTGGCCAGCTCGCGTCGATCGCCTTCAGGGCCGAATCGAGATCGGTCTGCCCGTTGACCCAGGCGGTCATCTGCTTCCAGAAGCTGCCCGATCCGACGGCGCCGGGCATCGAGTCCGAGCCGTCGAACGCGAACGCCGTGGCCTTGTAGGCGATGTCGGCCATCTGCCGGGTCAGGTCGTTCGGGTAGTTCGCCTGGTCGAAGTTCTTGAACGGCGAGATGTAGCCGCCGGCCTTGGCGCACGAGGCGCAGAACGTCGGGCTGAGCATGAACTTCATCAGCTTGACGGCGTTCTTGTTCTTGCCGCTGAACAGCGCGGCGAGGTCGCCGCCACCCTCGACCGGGCGGTCGCTGGCCGACTTGCCCGGGAAGAAGAACGCACCGACGTTCGAGTCGACGTCCTTGAGGATCGCAGTCGGGAAGAACCCGGGCTGGGCGATGAAGTTGCCCTGCTTGAACATGTAGCAGCCGGGGCTGGCGCTGGTGTTGTTCGGGTTGAACATCGGGTTGCCGGCGACACCGAAGGCCGTACCGACGATGGACTTCTGCCCGCCGTTGACGTAGCCCTTGGTTGCGAACAACTTGCCGAAGTACTGCGCCGCCTGCTTCACCAGCGGTGAGTCGAATTTGATCTTGTGCGTCACCCACTGGTTGTACTTGTCGGTGCCGCCGTAGTTCAGCACCAGGTTCTCGATCCAGTCGGTGGCCGGCCAGCCGGTGGCCTGGTCGGCACCGAGGCCCATGCACCAGGGTGTCTTGCCCTCGGCCGCCAACTTGGCGCTGAACGTCTGCAGCTCGTCCAGGGTCTTGGGGGGCGTCAGCCCGTCCTTGGCCCAGGCCTTCTTCGGGTAGAAGACGAGGCTCTTGACGTTGATCGACGGCGGGATCCCGTAGACCTTGCCGTTGACCGTGCCCGCGTTCAGCAGACCGGAGACGACCTGCGACTTGAGCTTCTTGACGTCCATGACCTTGCTGAGGTCGGCGAGCTTGCCCTGCTTGGCGATGCCGGCCATGATGCCCGGCTGCGGGAACAGCGCGATGTCGGGCAGCTGGTTGGACTTCACCTTGTTGACGATGTCGGCGTTGAAGTTGGTGTCCGAAGACCACGAGATCGTGATGCCCTGCGACTTGGCGTAGGGGTCGACCCCCTTCTTGAACTGCTCGTACTGCGGCCCGCTGAAGGCCACCGTGATCGCGATCTTCTTGCCGGTGTTCTTGTTGGCGCCCAGGTCGCCGCTGGTCTTGTTGCTGCCGGCCAGGCAGCCCGCCAGCAGCAACGCGCTGGCGGCTACTGCAGTCCCGGACTTCATCGTCTTGCTCAGTCGCATTGTTGCTCCGTCTCAGGAGGTACAGGCCGGAGATTTGCTCTCTCCGGCGGTGGCCACCGAAAGCCCTTGCGGAGCCGACTATGTAACATGCGTCACTCAAAAGCAACGACCAAAACCGTTTTAGTATTGCGTTTTGATAACTGCTACGTTTCAGTCCGGGTTGCGCGTGAGGTTCAGTTAAAAGCGCGATGCGGCGCCCGAAGGACGCCGCATCGCGTTTGGCCGCGCGGAGCGAGCTACCCGAGGCGCTCGCCGGTCTCGGGGTGGAAAGCGTGTTCCTCATCGGTCCGGACATCGACCGAGATCGTCTCGCCGATGCGCGGCGGCACGCGGCCGTCGAAGCGGACGATGTAGTTCTTCGCCCCAGCCTCGTCGTCGGCCAGCGTGCCGTAGACGTAGGCGTCGGCGCCCAGTTCCTCGACGAGCTTGACGTCGAGCTTGAGGCCGGTCGCTGTGCCGTCGGCGCCACCACGGCTGGCCATGAACGACTCAGGCCGCACGCCGAGGGTGATCTGGGACAGGCCTGCGGCCTTGGCGGCCTGCAGCACGTTGTCTTGGAGCGGCAGCACGATGTTGCCCAGCTGCGCCCCGCCCTCGACCAGCTTCGACTTGCGCAGGTTCATCGCCGGCGAGCCGATGAAGCCGGCCACGAATGCGTTGAGCGGGCGGTCGTAGAGGTTGCGCGGGGTGTCGACCTGCTGCAGGAAGCCGCCTTCCTTGAGGATGGCGACCCGATCGCCCATCGTCATGGCCTCGACCTGGTCGTGCGTGACGTAGAGCGTCGTGGTGCCCAACCGCGACTGCAGCTGCGCGATGTTCGAACGCGTCTCGACGCGCAGCTTGGCGTCGAGGTTGGACAGCGGCTCGTCCATCAAGAAGACCGCAGGCGAGCGGACGATGGCCCGACCCATGGCGACGCGCTGGCGCTGGCCGCCGGAGAGGGCCTTCGGCTTGCGCTCGAGGTAGTCCTCGAGGTTGAGCAGGCGTGCCGCCTCGAGAACCTTCTTCTCGCGCTCGGCCTTCGAGACGCCGGCCAGCTTGAGCGCGAAGCCCATGTTCTCGCCCACGCTCATGTGCGGGTAGAGCGCATAGGACTGGAACACCATCGCGATGTCGCGGTCCTTGGGCGGCTTGTGCGAGACGTCCACGCCGCTGATGCGGATCTCGCCCGAGGAGACGTCTTCGAGCCCGGCGAGCATCCGCAGCGCGGTGGACTTGCCCGAGCCGGACGGCCCGACCAGGACCATGAACTCGCCGTCGGCGATGTCGAGGTCGAGGGCGTTGACGGACGGTTCTGGGTTGCCGGGGTACTGGCAGCTCGCCTTGAGGTAATTCACTTCAGCCATGAGGGGTCGACCCCTTTTCGGACCGGTGTTACTGGACCGCGCCGGTTACGGACGCCCAGTGCTCGGCTGGCAAGGCCCGGCACGGACGTCTCACGGATTTCCAGTCGAGGGTGGTTGGTCTACTCCACCGGTCACGAGGGCAGCACCCCCGACTGGCATTGCGGCCTGACAGGTGACATAGAACACGCTCTGTCGGTTCCGCGTCAACGGCCGGACGCGGCCGGCCGCGCTCGGGGTTGCGCCGTCTGAGTCCCTTCTCGGGTGCCGAGATGACCACTTTTGCGCGCGAAAAGTGGTCAGCTCAGCACCCGACAAGAGAACGGTCGGCGCGCCTAGTCCTGGCCGGTCTTCGCGATCTGCATCAGGAACTCGAGGTTGGTACGGGTCTTGCGCAGCCGGTCGAGCAGCAATTCGATCGCCTGCTGCGGTTCGAGTGCGTGCAGCACCCGGCGCAGCTTGATCGTCACGGCCAGCTCCTCGGGCGACAGGAGAATCTCTTCCTTACGGGTCGAGGACTGGTCGACGTCCACGGCCGGGAAGACCCGCTTGTCGGCGATCTTGCGGTCGAGCTTGAGCTCGGCGTTGCCGGTGCCCTTGAACTCCTCGAAGATCACCGTGTCACCGGCGGAACCGGTCTCGACGAGCGCGGTGGCCAGGATGGTGAGCGAGCCGCCGTTCTCGATGTTGCGCGCCGCGCCGAGAAAACGCTTCGGCGGGTACAGCGCGGTCGAGTCGACACCACCGGACAGGATGCGACCACTGGCCGGTGCAGCCAGGTTGTACGCCCGGCCGAGGCGGGTGATTGAGTCGAGGAGCACGACCACGTCATGGCCCATCTCGACGAGCCGTTTCGCCCGCTCGATCGACAGCTCGGCGACGGTGGTGTGGTCGACCGGCTTCCGGTCGAACGTCGAGGCGATGACCTCGCCGCGCACCGACCGCTGCATGTCGGTGACCTCTTCGGGCCGCTCGTCGACGAGGACGACCATGAGGTGGCACTCGGGGTTGTTGGTCGCGATGGCATTCGCGATCGACTGCAGCACCATGGTCTTGCCGGCCTTGGGCGGCGAGACGATGAGCGCGCGCTGACCCTTACCGATCGGCATGACGAGATCGATGATGCGCGTGGTCAAGATGTGCGGCTCGGTCTCCAGACGCAGCCGCTCCTGGGGGTACAGGGGCGTCAGCTTGGTGAACTCGACGCGGTTCTTCAGCTGCTCGGGATCGAGGCCGTTGATCGAGTCCAGGCGCACGAGCGGGTTGTACTTCTCCCGCCGTTCGCCCTCGCGCAGCGCCCGCACCGCGCCGGTGATGGCATCACCGCGACGCAGGCCGTAGCGGCGCACGATCGAGTTGGCGACGTACAGGTCGTCCGGGCTGGCGAAGAAGCCCTCGACCCGCACGAACCAGGCGTTCTTGTCCTCGATGCAGTCGACGACGCCCGCGACCGGGGTGAGGACGTCGTCCTCGGTGACGGTCGGCTCGCTGTCGTTGCCGCCCTGGCTCGGGCCGCCCTGGCTGCCGGCCGGCCGCTCGCGGTTGCGGCCGCGACGGTCGCGGTAGCGACGCCCGCGGCGCCGGCCGCCCTCGAAGTCGTCGTCGTCGTCGTTGGGCCGGTTCTGTCGGTTCTGCTGGCCGCCGCCCTGGCCGTTGGTGCCCTGGTTGTTCGCCTGCTGGCTGTTCGCCTGCTGGTTGTTCGCCTGGCCGTTGGTCTGCTGGCCGTTCTCACCCTGGCCCCCACCGTGGCTGTTGCCACCCTGACTATTGCCCTGACGATTCTCGCTCTGCCGGTTTGCACCCTGGCCGCCCTGGCGGGCCTCACCCTGGCGGGCCTCACCCTGACTGGCGTCGCCCTGGTTGTTGCCCTGGTTGTTGCGCTGGCGGTTGCGCTCCTGGCGTTCGCCGCGCTCGGCGACGTCGCTCTTGGGCGCGACGGCTTCCGGGGCCGACGCCTCGGGGGCCGACGCCTCGGGGGCAGTGGTCGTTGCGCGGATCTGGGACGGCGGGGCGTCGGTCTTACGCCCACCGCCGTTCGACCCGCCAGCCTTGGCAGTGCCGCCGTTCGACCCGCTGGCTTTGGTAGTGCCGCCGTTCGACCCGCTGCGTGCGCCCTGGATGGCGGCGACGAGGTCGCTCTTCTTCATTTTCGTGGTGCTGATGCCGAGGCCCTTGGCCAGCTGCTGCAGTTCGGGAAGCAGCATGGCGGACAGCCCGGTGCCTCGCTTGGCCGCCGGGCGCGTGGCGCCGGAGCGGCCGGCAGCCCCGCTTGCCGGCGCGGCGTCCGCGGACGCGGAGCCGTTCGTGC
>CAXTHY010000022.1:24715-46802 GCA_964244175.1 uncultured Jatrophihabitans sp.
CCGGCTGGCAGGGTCGGCTCGTGGATGTCGGTCACGTGGATCGGTACCTTTCGAGAAGGTGGTCGGCGCACGAAGGGGGTGCAGCTCGACGACGTGCTTCGGAGCCAGTCGCGTCATGCGACCGATCCGGTTCCCGAGACGTGCCCGGGAAGTCTGTGGTGAGGTCAGCACCTACAGCGAATCGTTACCGAAGTAGCGGATCGGGCGCGCTGGGCGGATGCCCGCTTCTGCTGACTGCTGCCGAGCTTAGACGCTACGGCTATAGGCAGCAACACCAGATCGCCCCGGCGTGTTCCCGCGGCGCCCGAGATTCCGGTCGATCAGCCCACCCTCGCTCCCCCAGCGTCGACGGCGACCACCCGACCCGTCCACCCCTCGGGCGTTTCGGCGCAGACGCGCTCGGCCTCGACGTCACCTCGAGCCAGGACGAGCACGGTCGGTCCGGCGCCGGAGATCACCGCCGCGTGACCGGCGCCGCGCAGCTGCGTCACCAGCAGGGCACTGTCGGGCATCGCCGGCGCGCGGTACGACTGGTGCAGGCGATCCTCCGTCGCGTCCAGCAGCGCCTGCGGGGTGCCGGTCAGGGCGGCCACGAGCAGAGCAGCACGGCCGGCGGCGAAGGCGGCATCGGCGTGCGAGACCGTCACCGGCAACAGGCCACGGGCCAGTTCGGTGGAGGCCGAGAACGGCGGGACGAGGACGACCGGCACGATCGCCGGATCGAGGTCGCGGCGGATGGCCCGCGCGGCGCCGCCGTGCTGCCAGGCGATCGTGAGCCCCCCGAGCAGGCACGGCGCGACGTTGTCGGGGTGGCCCTCGATCTCGGCGGCCAGGGCCAGGACGTCGCCGTCGGACAGCCGCACAGTGCCATCGCTGACCAGCCCCCGCGCCAGCAGTACCCCGGCGACGATCGCCGCGGCCGACGACCCGAGGCCGCGCCCGTGCGGTATGTGGTTGTCGCACTCGAGGGCGAGGCCGGGCGGCTGGACGTCGAGTTCGGTGAAACATCGACGCATGGCCCGCACCACCAGGTGCGACTCGTCGCGGCCGATGCCGTCGCTGCCCTCGCCGACGACGTCGATGCTCAGCTCAGCCGTGGTGATCTGGGCAGTCAGCTGGTCGTGCAGCGCCAGCGCCAGGCCCAGCGCGTCGAAGCCTGGCCCGAGATTGGCGCTGGTCGCCGGCACCCGCACCCGCACCGGCCCGTCGACGAACCGACCCGTCATGCCAGGCCGAGGGCGAGCGCCGCCGCGTGCCCGTCGACGGGCACCGTGATCGGTTTCGGGGCGCCCGAGATCGCCCACTCCGGATCCTTCAGGCCGTTGCCGGTGACGGTGCAGACGACCAACGATCCGGCCGGCAGGCGGCCGTCGGCGGCGGTGGCCAGCAGACCGGCGACGCTGGCCGCGGACGCCGGCTCGACGAAGACGCCCTCGCTGCGGGCGATCAGCCGGTAGGCGGCCAGGATCTGCCGGTCGGTGACCGCGTCGATCAGGCCGCCCGACTCGTCCCGCGCCTGCTCGGCGAGCTGCCACGACGCCGGGTTGCCGATGCGGATTGCGGTGGCAATCGTCGTCGGGCGCAGCACCGGAGCGCCCATCACGATTGGGGCGGCGCCCGCGGCCTGGAAGCCGAACATTCGCGGAGTCACGTCGATGAGGCCGTCGCGGGCGTACTCCTGGAAGCCCATCCAGTACGCCGTGATGTTGCCGGCGTTACCCACCGGGATGCAGTGGACGTCAGGGGCGCGGCCGAGGACGTCGCAGATCTCGAAGGCCGCGGTCTTCTGACCCTGCAGGCGATAGGGGTTGACGGAGTTGACGAGCGCGACCGGGTAGTCGACGGCCAACTTGCGGGCCAGCTCGAGGCAGTCGTCGAAGTTGCCGTCGACCTGCAGCAGCCGGGCGCCGTGCACGAGCGCCTGGGCCAGCTTGCCCAGCGCGATCTTGCCCTGGGGCACCAGCACGGCGCAGGTCATGCCGGCCCGCACCGCGTAGGCGGCGGCACTCGCCGAGGTGTTGCCGGTGGACGCGCAGATGACTGCCTGCGCACCGTCCTCGGCTGCCTTGGAGATCGCGACCGTCATGCCGCGGTCCTTGAACGAACCCGTTGGGTTCGCGCCCTCGACCTTGAGGTAGACCTCGCAGCCGGTCTGCTCCGACAGGGTCGGGGCCGGCAGCAGCGGCGTACCGCCCTCGAAGAGCGTCACGACCGGCGTCGCGGCCGAGACCGGCAACCGCTCGCGATAGGCCTCGATGAGGCCGGGCCAATGCGTCGTGGCTCGCACGTCAGTCACCCGTCATCCCCTCGACGCGCATGACGCTCGCGGCCCGGCGTACGAACGGCATCTGCGCGAGCTTCTGCACGGTCGCATCCAGCGCCGCGTCGGTGGCCGAGTGGGTCACGAGCACGAGAGTGGCCGCGTCGCCACGGCCCTCTTGGCGCACGGTCTGGATGCTGACGCCCTGCTCGGCGAAGACCTGGGCGGCGCCGGCGAGCACGCCCGGCTCGTCGTTGACGTCAAGCGCCACGTGGTAGCGCGTGGTGACCTCGCCCATCGGCTGCACGGGGAGTTCGGCGTACGTGCTGTCGCCCGCACCCCGACTGCCGCTGACCTTGTTACGAGCGACCGCGACGAGGTCGCCGAGCACGGCGCTGGCGGTCGGCGCTCCCCCGGCCCCGCGTCCGTAGAACATCAGTGACCCGGCGGCCTCGGCCTCGACGAACACCGCGTTGAACGCGTCGCCGACCCCGGCCAGCGGGTGCGCGCGCGGGATCATCGCCGGGTGCGCGCGCACCGCCACCCGTTCGACGCCGTCCGCGTCCACCGTGCGTTCGCAGATCGCCAACAACTTGACCGTGCAGGCCATCGCGCGGGCGCTGGCCAGGTCGGCGGCGGTGACGTCGCCGATGCCCTCGCGGTGCACATCGGACATCGTCACGCGGGTGTGGAACGACAGACTGGCCAGGATCGCCGCCTTGGCCGCCGCGTCGTAGCCGTCGACGTCGGCGGTCGGGTCGGCCTCGGCGTAGCCGAGCGCGGTGGCCTCGGCCAGCGCCTCGTCGAACCCGGCGCCGGTGGCGTCCATGCGAGACAGGATGTAGTTGGTGGTGCCGTTGACGATGCCCATGACCCGGTTGATCCGGTCGCCGGCCAGCGACTCGCGCAGCGGGCGCAGCAGCGGGATGGCCCCCGCGACCGCGGCCTCGTAGTACAGGTCCGCCCCGGCGCGCGCAGCGGCGTCGTGCAGCGTCGCACCGTCGTCGGCGAGTAGGGCCTTGTTCGCGCTGACCACGCTCTTGCCGCGGTTGAGCGCGGTGAGCAGCAGGGTGCGCGCGGGCTCGATCCCGCCGATGACCTCGACCACGACGTCGACGTCGTCGCGCTCGACGAGGGCCTGGGCGTCGGTGGTGAGCAGCTCGGGTGGGACGTCGGTGTGCCGGGCCGGTCGGCGCACGGCAATCCCGGCGAGCTCGAGCGGTGCACCGACCCGTGCGGCGAGGTCGCCGGCCTGCTCGTCGAGTAGCCGCACGACCTGCGAGCCGACGACGCCGCAGCCCAGCAACGCGATTCGCACCGGTTTCACCGGCCGACCCCCATGTCGAGGCGGAGCAGATCGTCCTCGGTCTCCCGGCGTACGAGCACCTGCGCCACCGAGTCGCGCACCGCCACGACGGGCGGGCGCGGGACGTGGTTGTAGTTGCTGGCCATGCTGCGGCAGTAGGCGCCGGTGGCGGCCACGGCCAGCAGGTCGCCCGGGCGGATGTCACCGGGCAGCCAGGTGTCGCGCACGACCACATCGCCGCTCTCGCAGTGCTTTCCGACGACCCGGCTGAGCTGCGGCGGCGCGAACGACTCGCGGTTCGCGAGCACGCAGGTGTACTCGGCGTCGTAGAGCGCGGTGCGGATGTTGTCGCTCATCCCGCCGTCGACCGAGAGGTAGCGACGGGTGTGCCCGCCGTCGAGGGTGACGTCCTTGACGGTCCCGACCTCGTACACGGTGACGGCGCTGGGCCCGACGATGGCCCGGCCCGGTTCGACCGACAGCCGCGGCGCGCGGAGCCCGATCGACGCGCATTCGCGCTCGACGATGCCGCTGAGCCGTTCGATGGTCTGCTTCGGCGATTCCGGGTCGTCGCCGGCGACGTAGGCGATACCAAAGCCGCCACCGAGGTTGATCTCCTCGACCTGCACGCCGTGCCGGTCACGGATCGTCGCGGCCAGGCTCACGACGCGGTGCGCCGCGACCTCGAAGCCGGCGGTCTCGAAGATCTGCGAGCCGATGTGCGAGTGCAGGCCGCCGAGCACCAGCGCCGGCGCGGCCAGCACTGCGGCCGCGGCCCGCGACGCCGAGCCGTCGCGCAGCGAGAACCCGAACTTCTGGTCCTCGTGCGCGGTCGCGATGAACTCGTGGGTGTGGGCCTCGACGCCGACGGTCACCCGGATGAGCACGCGCTGCCGCACCCCGGCCGCCGCGGCGATGTCGGCCAGCCGGTCGATCTCGCCGAACGAGTCGAGAACGACGTGCCCGACCCCGGCCTCGACCGCGCGGCTGAGCTCCGCGCCCGACTTGTTGTTGCCGTGCACGCCGATGCGTTCGGCCGGGAAGCCTGCCGCGAGCGCCACCGCGAGCTCGCCGCCGGTGCACACGTCCAGACCGAGGCCTTCGTCGGCGATCCAGCGCGCAACCGTCGTGCACAGGAACGCCTTGCCCGCGTAGTACACGTCCACGCCGGCGAAGGCGTCGGTGTAGGCGCGGGCTCGGGTCCGCAGGTCGTTCTCATCGACGACCAGCGCCGGTGTGCCGTGCTCGGCGGCCAGCGCGGTGATAGGGGCGCCGCCGATGTGCAGTACCCCGCCGATCCGCTGGGCCGACATCGGCCAGATAGACGGGTCGATCGCGTTCGGGTCGGCCGGCGCCTGCGACGGGTGGGCGTCAGGCATGACGTCGCCGTGCCGCGGCCCGGCCGGGTGCGCGTTGCGCGACATCTACATCCGCTCCGGCGCGCTCACGCCGAGCAGGCGCAGGCCGTTCGCGAGGACGACGCGGGTGGCCTCGCACAGCCACAGGCGCGCATCGGTGGTCGGGGTGGCCGGCTCGTCGCCCATCGGCAGTACGCGGCAGGCGTCGTAGAAACGGTGATACGTGCCGGCCAGCGATTCGAGGTAGTGCGCGATGCGGTGCGGCGCGCGCAGGTCGGCAGCGGCGGCCACCACGCGCGGGAATTCCGCGAGCGCGGCGAGCAGGTCGACCTCGCGCGGGTGTTCGAGCAGCGACAGGTCGGCCCCGGCCGTGCGGGCGATGTCGAGCTCGGCGGCGTTGCGCTGCAGCGACGCGAGCCGCGCATGCGCGTACTGCACGTAGTAGACGGGGTTGTCGCTCGTGCGCTTGGCCCACGCGTCCAGATCGAGGTCGATGGTCTGTTCGACCGAGTACCGCACCAGCGCGTAGCGCGCGGCATCGGCGCCGATGGCGTCGACCAGATCGGCGAGCACGAGAACGTCGCCGGCCCGTTTGCTCATCCGGATGGGCTCGCCGTTCTTGACGAGGTTGACGAGCTGGCCGAGCAGGATCTCCAGCGTCTCGTCCGGGTCGTCGCCGAAGCAACTGGCCATCGCTCGCATCCGGCCGAGGTAGCCGTGATGGTCCGCGCCGAGCATCAGCACGACGCGGTCGAATCCGCGTTCGCGCTTGTTCAGGTAGTAGGCGCAGTCAGCGGCGAAGTAGGTCCACTCACCGTTGCTGCGCACGAGCGGGCGGTCGCGGTCGTCGCCGTAGGTGCTGGTACGCAGCCAGGTCGCGCCGTCGGCCGCGTAGATGTGACCGCCGGACTGCAACCGCTCGAGGGCTGCATCCATCGCCCCGCTGTCGTGCAAGCTGCGCTCGTTGAAGTAGACGTCGAAGGCGACCCCGAAGCCGGCGAGCGAGCTCTTGATCTCCTCGAACATCAGGGCCACGCCGTCCCGGTGGAACACCGCCTGCTGCTCACCGTCGGGACGGTCGAGGATGTCCGGGTTCGCGGCGACGACCGCCTTGGCGATCTCGTCGATGTAGTCGCCGTGGTAGCCGTCCTCGGGCACCGGCCGGCCATTCGCGACGTCGCGCAGGGTGCGCGCGAACCGCTCGATCTGGCTGCCGGCGTCGTTGAAGTAGTACTCGCGGACCACGTCGGCGCCGCTGGCCTGCAGCAGCCGGGCCAGCGCATCGCCTACGGCCGCCCACCGCACGGCGCCGATGTGGACCGGGCCGGTGGGGTTGGCCGAGACGAACTCGAGGTTCAGCGCGCGGCCCGACAACGCGTCGCCGCGTCCGTAGTTATCGCCTGCGGTGACGATGTCGCGGGCCAGTCCGCCCAGCGAACCGGCGGCCAGGGTGATGTTCAGAAAGCCCGGGCCGGCGACGTCGACCTGGGCGATGCCGGTGGCCCCGCGTAGCCGCGTCGCGATCAGCTCGGCGACCTCGCGCGCCGGCTTGCCCGCGGGCTTGGCCAGGCGCAGGGCCGCACTGGTGGCGTAGTCGCCGTGGGCCGGGTTCTTGGGCCGTTCGACGACGACGTTGTCGGGCACCGATCCCTCGAAGTCACCCGCGTCGAGCGCCGCCGCGACGGCCGCGGCAACAGCAGCGGCAAGATCGGCTGGGGTCACCGGTCAATCGTAGTGGCCACCTGCCCACCGCATTTGCGATGCCGTGGGGGCCGGGCGGCCCGCCATGGCCGCTGTCGCCGGGCGCGCTCTTAGGGATGCGACCTAGACTCGACCCATCGGGACCTGTGGTCCCCGTCCCCCGCACGCCATCAGGAAGCAGGCCCATGGCCCAGCGCAAGTCAGCCCCGCCCGGGAAGTCGACCCCCGGCAAGGCCGCTCCCGCTCGCTCGGGCCCGGCAAAGGCGGGACCGGCGAAGGCGGGACCGGCGAAGGCGGGCGCGGCCAAGGCGGGACCGGCGAAGGTGGGCGGCTCGCCCCGGACGGCGGGGACGCCCCGCACGAGCAGCAAGCCGGCCGCGAAGGTCTCCACGACAAAGGTGGCCGGCCGGCCCCCAGCACCGCCCGTTCGGCCTCCGGCCCGCAAACCCGGAAAGCCGGGTAAGCCCGGCAAGTCGATCGTCAACCAGAAGCAGCGGCCCTGGGGGCTGATCGCCGCCACGGTGGCGATTGTGTTGTTCGCCGCGGCGATCGTCGTGGTGGTGGTTGCTACGCACAAGTCGTCGTCGAGCAGCGGCGAGAACGTCACGGTGTCGAAGGGCGGGCAGGCCATTAACGCCAACGACCCGTACCGGCGCGCGGCGCTACCCGCGGCCATGGCCATCAACGGCGTGACCTATCGCGTCCAGGGAAATCACACCCACGTCCAGGGCCTCGTCAAGTACGACGAGTCGCCGCCGATCGGTGGCGACCACAGCCAGTTCTGGGCGAACTGCACCGGCGTCGTCTACGGCACGCAGATCGCGAACGAGAACGCGGTGCACATGCTCGAGCACGGGGCCGTGTGGATCACCTACAACCCGAAGGAGATCACCGGCGCGAAGCTGACCGCACTGAAGAAATACGTGTCCGGGGTCGACCGGATGGCCATGTCGCCCTATGCCGGGCTCAAGACACCGATCTCCTTGCAGGCCTGGGGTTACCAGCTGTTCTTGAGCAGCCCGTCCGACCCCCGCATCGCGCAGTTCATCAAGACGCTGCGCTACAACTCGAAGACCACCCCCGAGAACGCCAGCTGCTCCGACCCGTACTTCAAGGTCAACGAGAGCAAGCCCGGCCACCCGTTCGAGGGCTAGCCATGGCCATCGATACCGTGCCGGCCGCGAGCGTCGACGGGACACCGCCGTCTGCGGCGCCGCCACCGTCGTCCCTCACGCGCGTCCTCGTCGTGATCATCGCGGTGGCAGCCGTCGCCATCGCCGTTGCCGGTGGCTTCTTCTGGGGGTCGAAGAGTTCCCCGTCCTCGTCGTCGATGCCCGGCGTGAACTCCGTCGACGCCGGCTTCGCGCGCGACATGGCGACCCACCACCAGCAGGCCGTAACGATGGCCGGCTACGTTCGCGACAACCCCAGCAATAAGCTCGTCGCGAACGTTGCCTACGACATCGAGACCTCGCAGTCGATCCAGCTCGGCGAGATGACCGGCTGGCTCGACACCTGGGGTATCTCGCGGACGTCGGGCACGCCGATGTCGTGGATGGCCGGCATGCACATGCACGTGAGCGCTGACGGCCTGATGCCCGGCATGGCCACACCGGAGCAGATGACCAAACTGCAGACCTTGCACGGCAAGGCGATGGACATCCTCTTCCTGCAGCTCATGATCCGGCACCACCAAGGCGGGGTCGCCATGGCCAGCTACGCCGAGGCCAATGCGTCCGAGGACTACGTACGGACGCTGGCCGGGCACATGCTCGCGGCCCAGACGTCGGAGATCGTCCAGATGGAACAGCTGCTGCGCAGCCTGGGCGGGACGCCGCTGCCGGCGCCGTCTTAGGTCGCTCCGGTGGTCAGCAACGCGGCGATGGCCGCTGCTAGGCTGACCGGGTTTGGCCCCCGTAGCTCAGGGGATAGAGCACCGCCCTCCGGAGGCGGTGGCGCAGGTTCGAATCCTGCCGGGGGCACCACGCTACAGCCCAGCATTCGCGGGGGCTGTAGTCGTTCTGGGCCTTGGTCCATGATCAAGATTTATGTTGCGGGTACACATCGGGTACACATCAGGTCCAGGCTCGCGCGCTTGTTTTGCGGATTCGCGACAACTTCAGTCTTCGTTCGATTTCTCGTCGCGTGGGTCGCTTGATTCGCAACCGGCGGATGTTTTGATTGCGTGTCGCGTCGAGACCCCGCGAGATCGCCGAATAGGCACGGCGGAACTCGAAGACATGCGAGGTCGTTGGGGCGTCGTTATGCGCCTCCACGATGCGACGCTATGCGCCAAGACCGACTCAACGCGTTATTCGGCACCGTTGCAGACGGCCCTGCGAGCAGGCCCTATGGCCGCACGCACTAACTGGTTGGCAGTCGCGCGTTTCTGGACCTCTGTGTCGTGGCCGGCATGCGCGCGGTTTGGCCGAGAGCTGCGGCCCCGGGACGGGTTCTCCCGAAGGCTAGGTAACGCCGCCAGGCTTCTCTCCCTTCTAGAAGAGGGGCCTGCCCTTCTCCGCGCATTCAGGCGCCGAAGATGCGCGCCTGCATGTCGTTCAGGGCTGCGTCGGGTAAGTCGAGTCCGAACTGCCGCAAGATTCCTTGAGCGAGCGTGATGCCGGCATGGCGCGCGTCCGCGAGCAGCGCCGCTGTCTTGAACTGTCGCTGATAGCTCAGCCGGTCGCGGTGAACGATGAGCCCGGGCCGGACATGTTCCCGTTCGTCGCCGGAGATTAGCTCCCGCCCAGCGACGCCCGCGAGCTCGACCACCACCTCGACCAGTTCGGCATCGAGCGCACGCGCCATCCGGGCGGCAAGCTCCGCGACCTCGACGAGGTACAGGACGATGTCCCAGAGTGCGACGGCACCAGTAGCGCGGTCGTCGTTCGGCTCAAGCAATGGCGAGTCCCGCATGTCGGTCGAAAGGGCGCGACGGTGAAGGAACTGTCCGCTGGTGGTCAGCCGCCAGGCCTCCAGATGCGGCACGACCGTCGGGGTGATGTCCTGCCCGATAAACGTCCCTGCGCGGATGATGCCCTCGCGCTGATCGATGTACGGCAGCGGCCACCCGCGCATCCGGACCGCCAGCTCAGCGAGCATCGCCTCCCGCGGCGCCGGGCCGAGCCGTTCGTGCTCGTAGGGGAGCGCCCGGATGGCAATGTCGGTATGTCCCAGGCTGCGCAGCCGCTCGAGCGTCGTCGAGTCGGTCTCCCACGCCTCGGCCACCTCTGCCTCGAACGCGGCCCGGTCGGCGTCCTCAGACGACCGCAGGTCCGTCAAACCGAGCCCGACCGCACGGGTTCGTCGCAGAAACTCGCGCACGCCCTTGTCGATGGCGAGCTCGAGAACCTCGCGCATCTCTCTCGAATCCGGCACCCGCGCGGAGCGGGGCATTCCGGCGGGTCGGATGTACAGCTCGCCGGCGGCAAGTTCTCTGTCGAAGTCGCGCCGGCACAAGTGCGGAACGCTGTCGAACTCGTCGACCTGCAGCACGACCACGTCGACGTCAGCGGAGAGGTGGACTGCGCCTGGCTCAAAGGACACCGGCGGGTCCGCGTAGCGGGCAATCGCTGCCTGCACCAGGTCGTAGTCGATCCATGCCGCAACCTGCTCCGGTGAGAGCCCTGGCTGCATCTCGCACATCCGCGGCTCGTCGATACCCAGGCATACCAGGCCGCCGTCGCGCAGGTTGCCCATTGCAATCACGGCCTTGGCGATCTTGGCGACGTACGGTTTGTCATCCAAATCGCCTGGGTTTCCCGGGCCCTTGACCTCAAAAGAGCGGCTCTCGTGCCCGAGGGCGAGCAACTCCTCAAGCTCCCGCTCGGGATACTCACCCAACCGCATGCCTAGCCCTCTCCAGCACGGGCCCGTCATGGCCCGACATTTGTGCTATTTACCGTAACGGCGAGGTCCAACTCCTGGCGGGTCCGTACGTTGTGCCACCGGCGCTGCCCCGAAATTTCGAGGCCCACGTGAATCCACCAGGGCTCCAACGCGCTCGATCCGGCAAACGCAAGATCGACGGCAATGCCAGCGCGACGAAGCCCAGAATCAGGCATCGTCCGGGGGTGCGTCCCATTCTGCGGCGAGCTGCGACAGCGCCGCATCCAGAGCGTCCGTCGGCCAACCCGCCTGCTCGAATAACGCACCGGCCGCAATCACGCTCGATGCAACGGTGGGCCACGCTTGCGGCGCGAGGTCATCCGGATGCATAGGCACCGGCTTTGAGGTGTGAGTGCCGTCAGGCTGCTGGGTCAGGTACATCATCCGGACGTGACCGTGGAGCGCCGCGCGCGTTCGATGCCATCTACACCAGACGCCAAGATGCGAGTAGCCGGACGTACCACTTGTACCGGACCATCAAAGGAAAGGCTCCTGACATCTGTGAAAGCCCGCCGCAGCGGTTCGAGCCGGCCCACCTCCGGTCAGAGGCGAGCGCAAACACTTAAAACCGCCGAGTTGAGAACCCACTATGGCCGACGCCGACCTGATCCTCGGAAGCCCTCAGAGTCTCCGCTGAGCGCCGTCCTCAGCGTGCCACGTACTGAGAAAGTACGGCCGTCAACATCAACACGGCCCGCGCGTCACGTGCGTCGAACAGCTCAGCGTCCGTCTCGCCTTCTGGGTGATGGGGCGCGTTCGCTATGTCGCCGAGACGTCGCCACAGCTCGTCCAGGAACGTTCGACGGATGTCGTCTGGGGGCCACATCCGAACCGCGGCGACCTTCTCAGCTACCCGCTCTTTGCGCGTCGCGCCCCATTCTGCTTCCCACATATTGATGATGCCGCGACACGCCTCTATGCAATCGCCGTACCGCTGGCTATCAAGCGCCCGTCGGGCCTTGTCGAATTGCGCAGCCGCCGATTGATGGCCGGGTAGATCTGGCGGAAGTTGTACCTCTAGCAGCCGGGTACGATCGTGCCCGAGCCCAGGCAACACCTCACGCACCCACGCCGATCTTTCGACTGAGACGGTGATCGGCGCAATCGTGGCGTACCAGAACGGCTCAAGCCTCGCGTACATGCCGAAGATTGCCCCAAACCGATCGTCTGGAGCCGAACCCGGCAGCGCCTCTCCGAACGCGGTGATTGCTGCAACGGTCGGCACAACATGCAGATAGAAGGTCACCACGTCACTGGGTGATGCGTGACGCCATGACTCGACAGCCGAGACAAGTCGCTGAGAGAGCCCAAAAGATAACTGAACCGTGTGGTCCAGCGGCCCGGACGAGATCGAGCGTGCCGGGAACCCATGCATCAACGACTCCAACATTGGCGCGCCCAGTCTTAGCCCCTGGCCGGGCGCCGAGTGGGTCGTGAGTGTGGCCGTGACGTGGGAGACCGCGATAGCACTCTGCTCCGGCAGCGGGTTCACTTGGAGAGTGAGCGGCACAACGAGCTGGGGGTCGCCGAACCCACCCACGCCTCGGACGCCGCCGCCGTCAACTGACGCTTCGCCGACGATCCGTGACGAACCAACCAGGATGCTCTGTCTTCCAATCGTGGCCATGATCGATATGCTCCCACCCTGAGCACGGCCGCGGCTCGACCTTTCAACCGGGCTCGCTCCTGCAGCCTCGAGCATTGGCGCCCAGAACAGCGAATGCGGCGAGAAATGGAGCTGTCGTCGGCACCTGGTATCTCTTGGGCTGCTCCAGTCACCGTCGCAGGAGGTGCGTGTTGGTCGCCATAACCACAACGCAAGTAGTCAGCCTTGTTCGGCCTCTAATTCAGGCGGCCACCAAACCTTTGGTGCAACGGCTCCGCTTGCCATTCAAGGTTGCGACTGCGACGAGGAAGGAGATGGAAAAGCGCGGAATCTCCTCGACCAAGCGGCAACTTAGAAAGCTCCAGAAGGATCCCGCCGTACAGCAGTTGCTCCGAAGCCCGGCTACTGAGGGGGACGTCGACTACGCGATTGAGCACGTCGCCTGGACGATGCCCGGCGATACGCGAGAAGACAAGATGCGCAACGCGTCGACTGCTCTCGAACTGTTGTTCTGGAGTTACCTGAAGGCACTTGATCCAGCTACGGCGCAGAGCAACCAGGCGGTAAGCCGGAAGATCGATCAGCTTACAGCGGCGTCAGTCGAGGAGCGCCGTCGAGCCGATGCTCGTGTCTCGTTCGATGACACTCTTCAGCGCTACCTACCGATGCTTCGTGATCTAGCCAAGTCCATTCAGGCCAAATGGCCAAGAATCGAAGTGGTAGCGGCGGACTTAGCCCTCCCACTGACACGCGATGGTCTCCTTCGGCAATGGTCCGCGAACCATCCGGACTGGTTCGACGATGCGCCCCCCGATCTGCTCGTCTGGCTGGCACTCATGGCTGGCAGGCAAGCCAACGACACGACAGCTTTCGCGCTTTGGGAGCTTGCCATCGCGCGAGGGGCTTACCCGCGCGAAGTGGCAATTGCCTATGCCGCTCTCTCGCTGGCGCTGACGGACGAAGGGCGGGCCCGAGCGCTCCTCGACGCCGGCGGCACCGACCACCCGTTCAGCCGGGCGGCGCGCGCGGCACTGAACCAAGACGCGCACGCTGTCATCGCCGCCCTCGAGGACTGGAGTCCGACCGAGCCGCAAGATCAGTCACAGCGAGATGTCATGACCGCGGCCGCTTACCTCGACGCAGGCGACGTTGACCGGGCGCTGAGTGAAGCCCGAGCGGCGTGGAAGAGGTATGAGTCGCCAGGAGCAGCGATATTGGCGGCGCGTTGCCTGCTCTCGCGCGCCCAAAAGCTAGGCGCCATAGCCCGCACGGCCGACGCTCAACAAGCCGTCGAACTTGCCGTCGCCGCTCGTGAAAAGCGACGCCAATGGGGCGGAGACGCCGGAGAGGCCGTCGAGCTGGCGCTCGTGGGCCTGCACCTCTTGCACGACGCAGATCGTGCATGGTCTCTCACGCAAGTGCCGCCCATTGGCGAAGCAACCGCCGAGGAGGCAAGCGACCAACGCATAGAGGCGCACGCTGCCCTTGCCGCTGCGCTGACGGGTCGAACCGACGTAGCTCTTCGCTTGGCATCAGAGCGGCTGTCCGGATTTGCGAAAGCACATGTAGAGGCGGTCATAGCCGAGTGGGGCGATGACACCACCCATGCCCTGCAGGCTTGGACACGTTGCTGGAACGAAGCAACAACGGACCTTGAACGCATCCAGTCCGCCAGCGGCGTGGTGCACGCGGGCGGTCCATTTCCGGATCTCGGAACAACTAGGGATGTCTTCCCAGACGTCGCTGACGAACTTGGCACGCTAGCCGAGGCTTTGTCCGCGTCCGACCCCATCACCCAGCTAAGAGCTCGACTCAGTGCCAGCCCGATCTTCCTGGTAGAGCTTGCACGACGACTACGCGCTGAGGGCCAGCAGCGCGAGGCGGCAGAGGCGCTCGACGATGGTGCCAGCCGTTGGGCGGACCCATTGCTCGCAGCAATGGCCGCACGTGAGTTCCTAGATTCTGGATTCGAGCCCGAGGCCATCGCGGCGGCGCGCAAAGCGTTGGACCTTGGCGGCGCCAACTGGTCATCCCGCAGAACCATGCTCGCTCTCATCATTGACGCGGAGGGAAGTCGCCTGCACTGGGGCGACGCGGCTGCCGCCGCACGCCAGCTTCTAGCCGACAACCCCGGCGACGAGAGCGCGGAGTGGGCTCTCACGGCAGCCCTGTTCAACTCGGCCGAGCCTGAGATGGCTTGGGAGACCCTGACGCGGACGGGTCATTCCCTACGCCCGCGCACTCGGCCTGAGGTCGTGCTGTGGCTGAGGCTCAACGGCCGATATAACTCTGACCCTGCCTTCCTCGACGACGCGTTCGAGATCGTCTCGAACTGGCAGGACGACGAGGCCGTACTTGGGACCTTCGTGCAGGTGATGATCTTCCCTGGTCATCTCCGCGTAGAGGTTTCCGAAGACCAGGCCGAGCTGATCCGCAGTTCGATAGAGGATTTCACGCAGCGCTATCCAGAAAGCGACTACCTCCGAGCGATCACACTCGGACCGGACGACGACCCGCTCCGGCCCATGCACGACCTGCTGAAGGAGGGAGCCGAGCGGCACGCCGAGGTCGCGAAGCAAGCGCGGGCTGGATCCATACCGCTCGGTCTTCTGAGCTTTGCAGTCAACCGCACGTACGCAGAAGCGTCCTTGCATCGCGCCGCAAACGGCGTTCTGGCCGAGTTTCCACTCCGGCCAGAGCACGAAGATACGGCGGCCGCGTGTGCCGCCACAGCCATTTGCGTGTTGGACGCGACGAGCGCCCACACCCTCGCCCTGATGGATGACACCACTCGAACCGTTCTGCTCGGCACTTGTCAGTCAGTCGTCGTGACTGACGGAGCGTACCGAGACGCATTCGCGGCCAGGGACGCTCTACGAGCGCGTTCCACCATGAGTCTCAGCTGGGACCTCGCGACGGCCAAGCCCATCTTTTCGGAGATCACCGAAGAGCAGGCGGACGACCTAGCAAAACGCTCAGAAGGTCTGCTCGCGGTGATGGCTGCCGTGCGGCGCCAGACGTATCCGAACCTCGCACACTTTCCAGCCGAGTTCTCACGAGCCGCTGCGTGGCTCAGTGCCGTCGACCTGGCCAAGGCAAAGGGCTACGTCCTCTGGTCTGACGATCGAGTTCTAAGGGGTGTCGCAGCGTCGATGGGCATCCAACCATTCGGGACCCTCGCGCTTCTAGATCACCTCGAATCTACCGGGCGCCTGACCGCGCAGGACCGGACCGTCAACGTCGCCAAGTTGCTCAGTAACTACTACGTCGACATTCCCTACTCCTTGGAGCCGTACCGTCTGGCGACTGCTCTCGACTCGTACCGGGCGGGAGGCGCGGCTGCTGCGCTCAGCCGTCCGTCCGTCTGGGCTGACCCTGAAGCTACGTTCCGCCATGCACAGGACACACTTCGGACCCTGGGTGCCTCGAGGCCCGACGAGCTACAGCGGTGGTGCTTCTACGTGTCGAGCGGCCTGCTTGCAGTCGCCACTGGCAACTCAGCGATGTGCTCTAACAACCTCGCGACCTTCCTAGGCCGGTGCGTCAGCGAGGCGTGGTGTAACGGGGTATCACTCCCGTTCGTCTTGGCGGCCATCCGCGAGGCTATGTCTGCCTGCCCTGACGGGCCCGAGGACCCCCTCGAAGGAGTGCTTAGGAACCTTCATAGAGTTGCAGTCGAGCAGCTAGGCGACACAGGAGCGAAGACGTTTCTCCTAGGCGTCGTCGGTTCGTGTCGCCCAGAAGACAAGCAGACCGCCGCCGGGGTCATCCTCACTGCTCCGCGGGCCTAGCCGATACTCATGCAGATTGCCGCTCGGTCGCGGCTGCCCTTCTGGCCTTCGGCCGGGTTCCTAACGACTCATCTGCGCCCACAACCAATCGGACCGGGTCAAGTCCCTGGGCGTGCTCGATATCGTCGGCTCAGCGCGTCGCCACAGGCGTCAGTGGCTGGCCGGACTCGACCGGAGTTCGTGGGCTCAAGGGTGGCTAATGGGGTGCGATTAACCCAGCGCCGCTCACCCCGAGAACCTCGTATGCGTTTCGTCAGGCGGATTCCAGCGAACGTCGCAACACCCGACGGTAGTGGGAGGTTGCGGTGGCACGGTCCGCGACAACGCATGCAGGGCGTGCGTCGACGGAGAAGCAGGACCGGTTCGTCCGATTGATCGCGCAGGGCGTAAGCAACAGCGAGGCGTGCAGACAGGTGGGGATCAACCGCCGGACCGGGACGCGGTGGCGGTTCGGGCGGACGGTGCAGAACACCGCCGGGGTCGACGTGCACTATGCGCCGGTGCGCCCCGTGACGCCGCCGACGCGGCATCCCCGCTATCTGTCACTGGAGGAGCGGACGGTGATCGCCGACTTGCGTCGCGCCCGGTGGACAGTTCGCGACATCGCCGACGAGCTGGGCCGTTCGCCGTCGACGATCAGTCGGGAACTTCGTCGCAACGCCGACGACCGCGGCCGGTATCTGCCTGCCGCCGCTGACAAAGCCGCGCTCGAGCGGATCGCCCGGCCGCGGGACCGACGGATCGCCGTCGACGCCGAGCTGCGGGCCGTCGTGATGAAGCTGCTGGACAAGCGGTGGAGTCCGGAGCAGGTCGCCCACGAGCTGCCCGACCGGTTCCCCGACCAGCCTGACCGGCAGCTGTGCACCGAGTCGATCTACCAGGCGATCTACGACCCTGACGTGCCGGTCACCCGCCCGGCCAAGCGTCGCCGCCGACGCCGCAGACGACGCGTGCAGGGCCTCGAGCGACGCGGCCGGTTGACCGCGATGACGATGATCGCCGACCGCCCCGCCGAGGTAGAGGACCGCGTGCAGGTCGGGCACTGGGAGGGCGACTGCATCATGGGCGCCGGCAACCGCTCCGCGATCGGCACCCTGGTCGAGCGCACCACACGCTTCTTGATCCTTGTTCATGTCCCTTCCGGCCGACCAACCGCCGACGCGATGAGCACCGGCATCGTCGAAGCCCTCGCCCGGCTGCCTATGGGATTGCGCCGGACGCTGACCTGGGATCAGGGCAAAGAGCTTGCGATGCACCAGTCCATCACGGCGCAGCTCGGCACCAACGTGTTCTTCTGCGATGCGCACTCTCCCTGGCAGCGCGGGTCGAACGAGAACATGAACGGGCTGCTGCGCGACTACTTCCCTAAGGGCATCGACCTCTCCGACGTCACCCCCGCGGAGCTGGCGCGGGTTGCCGACGAGGTCAACCACCGGCCACGAAAGACCCTCTGCTGGGCCCGGCCGGCGGACCTGGTCGCCGACCTGACCGGCACCGCCGCGCCAGCGACGGGCTGACCCTGACGCTCAGCCCCAGAAGATCGCAGTCGGGTCGCGGTCGACCTCGGCCAGCAGCTCCTCAATGTTCGTCGACGCCGGCACCCGGTCGTAGGTGTGGAACTTCAGGTGGCGGTCCCGCCAGAACAACGACCACAGGCCGGTGGTCTTCGCGTAGCGCAGCCGCGCGATCGGGAATCGCGTCCGCTCCGCACCGAAGTCTTCCCGCCACGGCGGGCGGCGCTCCACGATCGTCACGTGCCGATCGGCCACCTCGACTTCGATACGCACCTCGTCACGGACATAGTCCGGAGTGCGGGCGCGGCACCACCGCTGCACCCGCGCGACATCCGTCTCCGGCAGACCAACCATGGCGCCAGTCTGCTCGCTTGGGGACGCCCGACCTGGATACCTTCACGCGGTGGGATTCTTCGGGAAATTCATCTTCAGCGACGGCCAGTGGTCTGAGCAGTCGGCCGCGCGCCAGCGACTGACCATTGACATCCACGACAGCGACTTCGCCACCGTCGAGTGGGAGCCGAACAAGCCGCACACAGGACGCTTCTACCTCGGCTTCGAGCCACGCCACTACTTTGACGATGACACCGCCAGTGAGCCCGTCGACCTGAATGGCGAACTCGAAGGGTTCCTCGAATGGGCGAAAGCAACCCTCGGTGTGCAGCTGGCGATCAGCGACCTCCGAGAACTCGTCGCTGACCCCGACGGCGCGGATCCAGACAACATATTCGTCGAAGAGACCGTCGTGCAGCTAGTCGCTCTGCTCGGGCTGCCAGTCCCACCCGACCTACAACCAACTGTGTAGCGCCGCGACCGACGATGAGATCGGGTCTCACGCATCGCAACCTGGGCAGCAACTACTCTCAGATGGACCCATCCGTTGCGACGTTCGCTGGAATCTGCCTGATCACACGCACTCGTACGCAAACTGCGAAACGACCTTGAGCTGCTACCTGTGTTGAGTCGGAAGCCATCGCGCCTACGTAGCTCGGATTGCATATGACCGCGAAGCCGCCGGCTAGAGCTCGGTCTGTGCCGTTGTTCGGCCATAGCGGCTATACATGCAACATGACGCGCGCGAAGGTCGCGGCGGAAACGACCGCCTTCGAGCTCGTATCAGTGGCTGCCACCGATCCGCTCTTCGAGGACGTCTTCGCCCTGGGCGAGTCTCAGAAGCAGACCGTAGGCATGCTGCGCCCTCAGGCGTGGCAGGAATACGCCGATGACGGGCGCCTGCTAGCAGCAGTAGAGCAACCTTCGGGGGCGGCGAATCCGAGAGTGGTCGGTTACGCAGCCTTTCGGCTTCCCCGACAGGAGGTTGCCCTGGCTCATCTCGTAGTGGATCCCGAGGCCCGAGGAAGAGGCATCGCCAGGCGGCTGGTCGATGAGCTCTCCGAGCAGTACGGGCACCGCCGCGGAATTCGGGCGAAGTGCCGAAGGGATTATCCGGCGAGCTCGATATGGCCCGAGCTGGGCTTCGTTGCGCAAGGTGATCTGCCGGGCCGAGGGGGAGCAAGAGATCGTCTGACCGTCTGGTGGCGCGACCACGGCCACCCGGATCTCATGACGTGGGCCGGCGCACCAGCCTCCGTTACGCCGGTGGTGATGGACGCGAACGTGTTCATCGACCTGCACTGCGACGACGCGGGCGACCATCACCAGCACAGCCGAGAGCTCCTACTAGACGTCCTTGCCGGGCGGGTGGAGTTGCTAGTCACCCCCGAGCTCGGCAATGAGATCAACCGGCAGGTAGACGATGCCGAGCGGGCGCGGCTTCAAGCCATCCGACAGTCGTATCCGACGATTCCAGCCACCGCAGACCTGGTCGCACAGAACCGTGCTGCACTCATCGCCGAACTTGATCGCGAGCCGCGCGGGCGGCAGGACAAGAGCGATGTTGCACACGTGGTCTATGCGGCCAGCGTCGGGGTGCAGGTTGTCGTGACTCGGGACGATAAGGCGCAGCGCAAGCTCAGGACCGCAGCGAGCGACGTGCTGGGTATGGCACTAGTCAGCCCGCAGGAACTGGTCGTGCTGTTGGACGAGGCGGACACGGCCGAGTCGTACAGCCCATTCGCGCTGCTGGGAACGGGCTTTCAGGTGCGGGAGGCCGCGACTACCGATCAGCCACTGATCGACGGCTTCCTCGACACCGGGGCTGGCGAGCGCCGCGCAGAGTTCAACCGCAGGGTCAGGGCGCTAGCCGAGCACCGGGCCGCTGGCGCACATCGACTCCTCTTCACAGCACCGACCGGCGAACCGGTCGCGCTACTCGGCACAGATCTGGTCGACGGCGTACTCGACGTGTCTCTACTGCGGATGAAGACCTTCCCGCTGACCGGCACGATGGCGGCCCAACTCGCGTCACGCTTGCGCCCACTGGCTCAGGAAGCTGGGGTCTGCGCCATCCGTGCCAGCGATCCTCACCCCCATGCTCTATTGATCGAAGCGTTGCTCGCGGACGGTTTCGGCGCGGCGCCACTGGGGGCCATTGGGCTCTCCATCGCCGCGACGTGCACAGTCACCGAGGTTGCTGCACGCGTCGCATCCGCAGCTCAGGCGTTCGACGAAGACGAGCAGGCTGCCCTCGCGGGCGTACTGAGCCTGGCCGGTTCAATCCAGGCGCAGAACGAGCCGGCGGTGGCGGCCGCCGTCGAACGGCAGCTTCGCCCGCTTCGCCTTGTGGACGCGAACCTCGATACGTGGATCGTGCCAATCAAGGCACCGTGGGCAAGCCAGCTGTTCGGCATCCCCCGGGATATCTACGGGCAGGACGACCATCTCGGCATCAGCGTCGAACACGTCTACTACCGCGGAGGTCGCTCCGGCGAAGCCGCCCCCGCACGCGTCCTCTGGTACGTCAGCGGCGCCGGCCACATGATCGTGATTGGGTGCAGTGAGTTGATCGAAGTCCGTGACGGCACACCGAGAGAGCTGCATCGCACCTACCGGCGTCTCGGCGTATACGGCTTCAAAGAGGTGCGTGCGGCAACTGGCCGCAACGGTCAGGTCCGAGCCTTGCGGGTCATCAACACCGAGCTTTTCGCGTCGGGCATGCCCTTGGCGCGGCTTCGTCAGCTCGCCGCCGAGGAAGGTCAGACCCTGCAGTTAGTCTCGCCCATGCGGATCACCGCCGAACTTTTCGCCAAGATCGTGACGGAGGTACGCAGATGACGGGAGGGGTGTCGGGTTCAGCTGATCGGGTCATGATGCTTTCGATACACCCCCGTCATGTGCAGAAAATCCTTGAGGGCACGAAGTCCGTGGAGCTGCGGCGAACTAGGCCACTAGTCACGCCGGGGCAGCCGGTGGCCATCTACGCGACGCTGCCCTCCGGCGCTCTCGTCGCGACCTGCCGGATCGGCGAGGTGCACGCTGGCAATCCCGCCACGCTTTGGAGATTGGTGGGAGGCGACACCGGGGTGACGCGCGCGGAGTTCGATGCCTACTTCGAGGGGGCTGACTCCGCGGTCGCGCTGCGACTGGACACGGTCACCGCGCTGGTTGGAGAGATCAGCTTGGCGCAGCTGCGCGCTCAAGGGCGCAGTTTCCACCCCCCGCAGACGTGGCACTTCCTTGACCGGCAGCGACTCATCCAGCTCGTCGGCAAGCATCCTTCATCATCCGCGTTGACCGGCCTGCTGCCTGCGACCGGTTAATCGGGGGAAGACGGTATCGGGTGTTCGGTGCCGGGCGGCAGAAAGCGGCCCTTCATCAGACGGTCGTAGGCACTCATATGCGCGTTTGCTTCTTGGTTCCGGCACCGCGCAGACGGTTCTTGCGTATCACGTCGGTAGCGACCTGACGTTGTCCCGAACCTGGCTGTTCAACACGACGAAGGCGTCGGCCGCTGCGTCAAGCCGGTCGGCCACGTCATCGAGGCGGTCGTCAAAGAGGTGGCCGTACTGGTCGAGGGTCATCGTCGCCGACTTGTGGCCGAGCATTTTCTGGACAACCTTGATGTCAGCTCCGGCGGCGATGGCCAGGCTCGCGGCGGTGTGACGTAGCTCGTGCGGGTGCAGGCCGGGAATCCCGATCTCCTCGGCCGCGCGGTCGAACGCGGCGTGACGGAAGATCGGTCCGCGCAGCGCTCCTCCGCCGCGGACGCCAGCGAAGACGAGGTCGTCGGGTGCCTTGCCGCGCACGTGCTCGGCGAGCTGGTCGACGAGGAACCGCGGGATAGGAACCTCTCGCTTTTCGTGACCCTTGGGCGTCCCCCACACTTGGGTAGCGCCCACCAGCGTCACTGACTCGGCGATCATGGCGCGGCGGCGCAGGAAGTCGATGCGGCGTACGCGCAGGGCCGCCATCTCGCCGAAGCGGACGCCGGTGTAGGCGAGGAACAGCACGATGAGCCGGTACTGATCGTTCTGCCGCTCGTCGAGACGTCGGTGCTTGCTCGGGCTGGCCGGGCCGGCGGCGCGCGGGCGAGCTCGTGTACCTGCTCGTGGGTCAGGTACCGCTGCTCGCGCGACTGCGGCCGCGGCAGCTTGATGTCCGTGGCCGGATTGCGCAGCAGTCGCCCGTCGCGGACGGCGAGCGCGAGGATGAGAGAAAGCACCCGGTGGATCTTGCGGACGGTCGCGGGCTCGGCGTTGCGGCTGAGTTTGGTGACCCACGTCTGCACATCGGCGTGCGTGACATCGGCGAGCGTCGTCGTGGC
>CAXTHY010000023.1:0-10329 GCA_964244175.1 uncultured Jatrophihabitans sp.
AAGCACGACGGCGGGTGGCGGCTGCGGCGCCTCGAAGACGGCACCGTGCGCTGGAGCACCCCCACCGGACACACCTACGACAAACCACCCGAACCGCTACCCCGAGACACCACCATCACCGGAGACACCGGCCAACCCGGCACCGGCACCGGCACCGGCACCGGCACCAAAATCGACCCGATCGACCACGACCAACCGCCTCCCTTCTGACCGAATCGACCCTGAACACCCCAGGATCGTGGCCGCATAAGCAGTTCTCAGCCGAGCTTGACGATCTCTTGATGTTCCGGTGACGCCCCCCTGACCCAAACCCGACGACCCTTCAACCCGTGGGGGCGCAGCTGCGCCCTTCGGCAGAGATTGGGTCTGGATGACGGCTTGGACGAGGGGCACGCGGCGTCTGGTGACGGCCCGGCCCTGGCTCAGCGGGGCGGTGGCAGTCGTACTGATCGGTGGGGGAATCGCCGCCTACGTCTGGACGGGCGGTTCGAGCGGGACGGCGGCGAGTGCGCAGGCCACGACCCGTCTGGTCAGCGTCACCAGCGGCACCGTGCGCCAATCGGTCTCGACGACCGGCACCCTGACCCCGGCCGACGAGGAGGACGTCAGCTTCGGCTCGGCCGCCGAGATCACTTCGGTGCGGGTCACTCAGGGCGACAAGGTGACCAAGGGACAGGTGCTCGGCACGATCGCCACGCTCGCGCTGAAGAGCACGCTGGCCCAGGCCAAGGCCCAGCTGGCCAGTACGAAGGCGACGCTGGCATCCGACGAGGACAGCACCAGCACGACCTCGGCCCAGCTCACCGCCGACAAGGCCGCCGTCTCGACCGCCAGCAGCTCGGTGACCGACGCCAAGACCGCTCTGACCGACGCCACCCTGCGCTCGCCCATCAGCGGCACAGTGGCCGAGGTCAACGTCACGAAGGGTGACCAGTCGTCGGGCTCGTCGGGTAGCTCGACCAGCACCTCGGGCACCGGCGCAACGGGATCGACGACCGGGTCCGCCGGCGGCTCCGGCGCCGGCTCAGCCGGCGGCGCGAACTCCGGCTCCGGCACGGGGTCCACCGGCGGGTCGACGACCACCTCGTCGTCCTCGTCCGGCGACTTCGTCGTCGTCGGCATGAAGAAGTGGACGGTCGCCGCGACGGTCGACGACACCGAGGTCGGCCTGATCACCAAGGGCGACCAGGCACAGATCACCACCGACAACGTCACCGGAACCGTCTTCGGCGTGGTGTCGTCGGTGTCGGTGCTCTCCTCCAGCTCGTCGGGCTCGGCGAGCTACCCCGTCGAGATCGCGGTGACAGGCACGCCGAGCGGCCTGCACGACGGCGCCTCGGCCACGGTGGCGATCACCTACAAGCAGGCCACCAACGTGCTGACCGTCCCGACGCTGGCCGTGCACCGCGACACGAACTCGTCCTACGTCTACGTCGCGAAGAACGGCACGAAGACCAAGACGACGATCAAGACCGGCCTGGCGTCCGGCGGCACGACCCAGATCACCTCCGGGCTGACCTCGGGCCAGCAGGTCTACGTCGACGTGCCGGCCGCGGCTACCAACCGCACCGGGACGGGCACGCAGACCACCCGCACCGGCCGCACCGGCTACTACCCCGGCGGCGGCGGCAACTACCCGGGCGGGTACGGCGGCGGCGGCAACTTCCCCGCTCGCAACGGCGCCGGCGCCGCCGGGGGCAACCCGTGACCGCCGTCGAGCCCGAACTCGCCGATGTCCTGGTGGCCGACGAGCCGATCATCGCCGTTCGCGACCTGACCAAGGTCTACCGCAGCGGCCTGCTCGAGGTCGCCGCGCTGCGCGGCGTCTCGCTCGACATCCGGGCCGGCGAGTACGTGGCCGTCACCGGCCCGTCCGGCTCCGGGAAGTCGACGCTCATGCACATCCTCGGCTGCCTCGATGTGTTGACCGAAGGCTCGTACCGCCTCGCCGGCGAGGACGTCGGCGAACTCAGCGAAGAGGAACTCGCCGAGATCCGCAACCGGCGCATCGGCTTCGTCTTCCAGCAGTTCAACCTGCTGCCGGCCCTGACCGCGTTGCGCAACGTCGAGCTGCCGCTGGTCTACGCCGGTGCGTCGCGCGACGAGCGCCGGGCCCGCGCGACGGCGGCCCTGGCGCGGGTGGGCCTCGACGATCGTCTCGACCACCGTCCGGGCGAGCTGTCCGGCGGTCAACAGCAACGCGTCGCGGTGGCCCGCGCGCTGGTCACCGATCCGGCGATGATCCTGGCCGACGAGCCGACCGGCAACCTCGACTCGCACGCCACCGCCGATGTCCTCGATCTGCTCGACGAGCTCTGCGCGAGCGGCCGCACAATCGTGCTCATCACCCACGAGGCTGACGTCGCGCGCCGCTCGCAGCGCACGATCCGGGTGCTCGACGGGCTCATCCGCGACGAGCTCGAGGTCGTGGCGTGAACTGGGCGGAGACGCTGCGCACCGGCCTGCAGGCCGTGCGCGCGCACCGGCTGCGCTCGAGCCTGACCGTGCTCGGCATCCTGATCGGCATCGCCACCGTCGTGCTGTCGGTCGGTCTCGGCGAGGGCACCAAAACCTCGGTGAGCAAGCAGATCAGCGCGTTGGGCAGCAACCTGCTCATCGTCTCGCCCGGCAGCACGACCAGCTCGAGCGGCGTGCGCGGCGGCCTCGGGTCGGCCTCGACACTGACGATCGGCGACGCGAAAGCACTGGAGTCGACGACGGCGGCACCCGACATCCGCGCGGTCGCGCCGACGCAGAGCACGTCGCTCGAACTCGACAACGGCAGCACCAACTGGACAACGTCGGTGGTGGGCTCGACCCCGTCGTGGCTGAGCGTGCGCGCGCGCAAACTCTCGTCCGGCAGCTTCCTCACCGCGGCCGACGACACCGCGACGAAGGCCGTGGTGGTGCTCGGGCCGACGACGGCGCAGGAGCTGTTCGGCCGCATCGACCCGGTCGGGCAGACGGTCACGATCAACAGCATCACGTTCACCGTGAAGGGCGTGCTCGCCTCGGCCGGCTCGGACTCCTCGAGCAACCTCGACGACACCGCGATCGTCCCGCTCTCGACCGAGGTGCAGCGGCTGTCGACCAGCTCATCGCGCAGCTCGCTGTCGTCGCTGTACGTGGCGGCGCGGTCCAACGCCGCCATCTCGGCCGCGTACCAGGAGATCGACGCGATCCTGCTGGCTCGCCACTCGATCACGGCCAGCGCGTCGGCCGACTTCACGATCACGACGCAGGACTCGTTGCTGTCGACGGCGACATCGGTGAGCAGCACGCTCACCGTGCTGCTCGGCGGCATCGCCGCGCTCTCGCTGCTGGTCGGCGGCATCGGCGTCATGAACATCATGCTGGTCTCGGTATCCGAGCGGACCCGTGAGATCGGCCTGCGCAAGGCCCTTGGTGCGACTCCGGTGCTGATCCGGCGCCAGTTCCTGGTTGAGGCCTCGGTGCTCGGACTCGTCGGTGGTGTGGCCGGCGCGGCGCTTGGGATCGGCGGCGCACACGTCATCCCGCACTTCATCTCCAACGAGATCACCGTGTCGAACACGGCGGTGATCGGCGCGATCGCCGTCGCTGTGGCCATCGGTCTCGTGTTCGGCGTCTATCCCGCGACCCGCGCCGCCCGGCTCGCCCCCATCGACGCGCTGCGCAGCGAATGAGCGCGTGGCCCGCCCGTCCGAGGAACAAAGGAAACAGATGATCATCACGTCATCCCGCCGGGCTCCGTTCGGCATCGTCTTCGGTGCCCTCGCCTTCGTCAGCGCCGCAGCGCTGGTGGCCGGCTGCTCCAGCAGCGGCGGCACCAAGAGCGCCGCCGCTGCAGCTGGGGGCAACCAGAGCCAGGCCGCCGGCACCGGCCGGGCCGGCGGGGGCACGGGCTTCGGCGCCGGTGCGGCCGCCTCCGGCGAGATCGCCCAGATCGCCGGCAAGACGTTGCAGGTGCAGAGCACCAGCGCGCAGACCGCCGTCAACTACTCGTCGTCGACGCGGTTCAGCATCACGAAGTCGACGACGCTGGCGGCGGTGCAGATCGGCGTGTGCGTGGTCGCGACTGCGGCGTCCTCGTCGTCGACATCGACGACGGCCCCGATCACCGCGACGGCGGTCCGGATCTCGCCCGCACGCAGCGGATCGTGCACCGGGAGTGGCCTGGGCGGGGTCGGGCGGGCGCGTCCCAGCGGCACGTATCAGCCGAGCGGCCGACCCAGCGATCGGCCCTCCGGCGCGCCGTCCGGCCGGGCCGGCCGCTACTTCGGCGGCTTTGCCGCGGGCAAGGTCACCGCAGTGAACGGATCGACGATCACGGTCGCCGAGATCGCGCGGGCGTCGTCGAGCTCGTCGTCGACCACGACCACGAGCCGCACGATCACCGTCACGTCGTCGACGAAATACACGACCAGCGCGGCCACGACGAGTGCCGCCGCGAAGGTCGGTCTATGCGCACTCGTGCAGGGCAAGGCCAATACCCAAGGAACGGTTGCAGCGTCGTCCATCGAGCTGAGCAGCAAGGTGAGCGGCAGCTGCACGGCCACAACCGGCGCCTTCCCCCGCGGTGGTGGCCCCGGCGGTGGCGGTCTGGGCGGCGGCGGTGGCGGTGCCGGCGCGCCACCGGCGGGCGGCAACGGTGGCTGACGAGAGCGCCGCGATCACCCGGCGCCGCAAACGGCTGCGGCGCCGTCGGCGAACGATCGTCACCGGTCTCGTCGTCATCCTCGTGCTGGCCGGCGCCGGCACGGCCTGGGCGATGCGCGGCAGTGACGGACCGGCGTACCGACTGGCGACCGTGGGTCACGCGAACGTCAGCCAGAGCGTCGATTCCGACGGTGCGCTGGCCGCGCGCAAGACCGCGGTGCTGGCGTTCGCCTCGGCCGGGACGGTCGACACGGTCGATGTCGCGGTCGGCGACACCGTGCGCGCCGGGGAGTCGGTCGCGACGATCGACGACAGCAATCTGCGGGCCGCGGTCACGTCGGCCCAGGCGACGCGCGCGAAGGCCGAGCAGAAGCTGGCCGACGACGAAGCGGCCCAGGCCGCGGGGACGACGGTCAGCTCGACGACGTCCGGCACGGGCACGTCGAACGGCACGGGCACGTCGAGTGCCGGCTACGTCCGGCTGACCAGCGCCCCCGCTGCCCCGACGAGCACGAGCAGTAGCGACGTCACGAAGGCGCAGCGGGCGGTGGTGTCGGCCCAGCGGGCACTCGACGCAGCGGTGGCCACGCAGGACAGCGCGGTGCGGGCGCTCGTGAAGCAGTGCGCAGCCGGCGACAACCCGACACCGGCGACCGCGCGGGCGACCGCAGGCAGCGGCGGGACCCTGTCCGGCGCGGCCGGCCCGCAAGCGGTAGTCGTGACGCTGCGCGATGCCAACGGCGACGTCGCAACCACCACCTCGGCCAACCCGCAGCGGGTGCCGGCAGGTGGCACCTACGCCTTCAACGGGCTCACCGCCGGCAACTCCTACACCGTCGCGCTCGTCCGTTCGGCCGGGTTGAACACGGCCGAATGCACGGACGCGGTCACCACCGTGAGCACCGGACAGCGGGCGGTCGACGCGGCGCTGGCCAAGCTCGATCGTGCGCTCGCTGCCCTGACCCGCGCGGTGGCCGGCACGGGTAGCGGCAGCTCGACCGGCGGCAGCAACACTTCGACCACCACGCCGTCGGGCGGCACCGGGTCGTCGACGCGCAGCACGACCACATCGGGTTCGGGGACATCGGGCTCGGGGACGCGCAGCACGACCACGTCGGGCACGTCGGGCTCGGGCACGTCGGGCTCGACCACATCGGGTTCGGGGACATCGGGCTCGGGCACCACTGGTAGCGGCGGCAGCGGCAACTCCGCTGGAGTCACGGTGACGGCCGAGCTGATTGCCGCCGACACCAAGTCGATCGACGCCGCGAACGCAGCGCTGGCGCTGGCGCAGGCCAACCGCGCGAATGCCACGCTGGCCGCGCCGATCGCTGGCAAGGTGGCGGCGGTCGCCCTGGCGAAGGGCGACACGGTGAGCGCCCGATCGACGTCGAGCACGATCACCGTCGTGGGCACCGGCGCGCTGTCGGTCGACCTCAACATCGGGCTGTCCGACATCGACCTGGTCAAGGTCGGACAGACCGCGCGGGTGACCGTTGACGGCCACTCGGACGCGCTGCCGGCCAAGGTCACCTACGTCGGGCTGACGAATTCCGCGAGCAGTACCGGGTCGTCGTCGACCTACCCGGTGACCGTGCAGCTCGCCCGCACCTCCGACTCGCTGTACGACGGCATGGGCGCGAGCGTCGCCATCGAGGTGGGGACCGCGCCCGGCGTGGTGGCGGTGCCGATCTCGGCCGTGCACACCACCGGTACCCAGCACGCCGTCGACGTCTACTCCGGGGGCAAGGCCACGACGACACTGGTCACGCTCGGGGTGGTGGGTCAGGACCTGGTGCAGATCAAGTCCGGGCTGCGGGCCGGGCAGCGGGTCGTCCTCGCCGACCTGTCGGCGGCGATCCCGACCTCGACGACCAACTTCGGCCGCAATCGCAGCGGCAGCGGCTCGCTCACCGGTCTCACCGGCGGAACCGGGACCGGCGGCGGCCCGGCGTTCGGGGGCGGCGGACCGCCCGGCGGGCGCTGAGGCCCGAACCGGTGCGCGGCCGGTGTGTCATTTCGGCACGGGTCACGGCCGCGGCGCGCACCTAACGTCGGGGTCCTGGAGGTGGGACGTGACTTTTACCGACGAGGTCGTACTGATCACCGGCGCCGGTTCGGGCATCGGCCGCGCGATGGCGCAGGAATTCGCCGCCGCCGGCGCTACCGTCGCCGCACTCGACATGGACGCCGACGCGGCCAAGCAGACCGCAGAGTCGCTGGGCGGTGCCGCGTCGGCGGTCGTCGCCGACGTGCGCCGCCGGGCCGACGTCGACCGGGCGGTGGCCGAGGTGCTCGAACGCCACGGCCGCGTCGACGTGCTCTGCAACAACGCCGGCATCCTCGACGACTACGCCGACGCGCTGAACACGTCGGACGAGCTGTGGGACGACATCATCGCCACGAACCTGACCGGGCCGTTCAGGATGGCCCGCGCGGTGCTGCCGAACATGATCGAGCGAGGCAGCGGCGCGATCGTCAACACCGCGTCGATCTCGGCGTTCGTTGCCGGTGGCGGCGGCTCGGCCTACACCGCGTCCAAGCACGGCCTCGTCGGGCTGACCAAACAGCTGGCCTTCAACTTCGGCGGGCGCGGAGTGCGGGTGAACGCGATCTGCCCCGGCGCGACCAAGACGGGCATGACCGCCGGGCTGGAGGACGACGAGCACGTCCAGGGCATGATCGCGAACACTCCCGCGGGCCGGTGGGCCGAGCCGAATGAGATCGCGAATCTGGCCGTGTTCCTCGCCAGCGACAAAGCCAAGTTCGCGCACGGCGGCGTGTACGTCATGGACGGCGGCTGGATCGTCGCCTGACCGCATAGCCGGATATGCGGCGGAATCGTGATTTTATCCCCCGTCAAGGTGTCCCACAATGACACACAGGACGGGGTGAGGCGCGGCTCACACTTCGGCCGGGAGGTTTGTTCACTGACGAACTCACCACTTGGAGGCGTGATGGACGGGCCGACGGCGCGTCTTGTGCACGACGCGCGGGACCAGTTCCTGGCCGACGGTTACCTGGAACGCAGATTCGCGCACGTGGTCCGGCCCGAGATCCTGGTGTCGTGGCGGCGCTCGCGGCTGAGCGGGGCCTCGACCTCGGTCGACGCCCTGCCGTACCAGGCTGAGGTCAACACGGGCAGCGCGCTGTGCCGGGCGGCCGAGCCGGTTCTGTCGCGGCTGGCCCAGCAGCTGTCCGGCCTGCAGGCCGGCGTGCTCGTGGCCGACCGCAATGCCCGCATCCTGCGTCGGTGGGCGCCGGAGACGAGCATCCTCCCGATGATGGACCGCATCGCGTCCGACTCCGGATCGTCCGGCTCCGAGGAGCTGGTCGGGACCAACGGCATCGGCTCGATCGTCGAGGACCGCAAGCCCCACCTGGTCGTCGGCCCGGAGCACTTCGCCGAGGTGCTGGTCGGCTTCACCTGCGTCGGCGCGCCGATCTTCAATCCGCTCTCGCGCAAGTTCGAGGGCGTGGTCACGCTGAACTCGGATGCGACCGAGGCCAGCCCGCTGCTCACGTCGCTCATCGCCACGACGGCGCAGGAGATCGAGGGTCGGTTGCTGGACCAGTCCTCGCGCCGTGAGCGGGCGCTGCTCGACGCGTTCCTGATGGCCACCCGGGCTGGCCGCGCGATCGCCGTCCTGGGCGATGAGGTGCTGCTCGCCGGCTCGCAGGTGAGCCCGGTCCTGCGCGCGCTCGACCACCGCGACATCTGGGAGCAGATCCGCGAGGGAGCGGCGGCCAATCGCAGTGACCGTCCCGTCGCGCTGAGCACGCCGCACGACTCCGGCTCGTTCACGTACACGCCGATTCGGCTCGACGACAAGCTCGTCGGCGCGCTGCTGGAGGTAGGTGCGCCGCAGCCGACGGCGATTCGTTCGCCGGCGCCGCTGCGCGTGGTCCAGCCGCGATGGGCGGCCGGTGAGGCGCGCCTGCCCGGGTCGAGTTCGGTCTGGCAGGCGGTGCGGCAACGGGCCGGTGCGCACCGTGACATCGACGTCCCGCTGCTGCTGCTCGGCGAGGCCGGCACCGGCAAGCTGGAGCTGGCGAAGGCGATGTTCGACGACCGGCCGCACGTCGTCATCGATTGCCTCGCCGTGCCGGCCGATGACGTCGGCTGGCCAGGGTCGATCGCCGACACTGCGCCCCCGGCCGGCGCCGCCGTCGTGATCCTGCGCCACGTCGACACGCTGAGCCCGGCCGTAGCCGCCGCGTTGTCGGCCCAGGTCGAGACCCTGACGGCCGAGCGGCCCGCGCTGCGCGTCGTCGCGACCGCGCTGCCGACCACGGCGTGGGTCGACGACGGCAACCGGCGCCGCCTGCACGACCGGCTGGGCGTGGTGACCCTCGAACTCCCGCCGCTGCGCGACCGGGCCGACGACATCCCGGAACTGGTGCGTCAGCTCAATGACCGCTATGCCGGGCTGACGCCGCTGCGCTTCACGCACGGCGCCCTGCACGCGTTGACCCGGGCTCCGTGGCCGGGCAACGTCCGACAGCTGGAGAACGTCGTGCGTGGCCTGGCGGCGACCGGGCACGCCCATGAGATCACGCCGGACCTGCTGCCGGACGGTCTCGGCGCGTTCGCGACCGGACGCAGCCTGACGCGGATGGAACAGCTCGAGATGAACGCGATCATGGAGATGGTGACCGCGACGCGCGGCAACAAGGTCGAGATGGCCAAGCAGCTCGGCATCTCACGCTCGACGCTGTACCGCAAGATGCGCCATTACCGCGTCGATCTCGAACCATCGGGCACCTAGCCGCGCGAGGGAGTCGGCGCCGGCTCGCGAGTCGTGCAGGAATGGGACACCAGCCGGGCGGCGCAGTCCTCCACGATGTCCGCACGACGAGTGTGGGTCGAGAGGAATACCCGTTGATCATCACCGTGCGGCGCGAGCCCGATCGGTCGGTGTCCGTCCGGTTGGAGGACTGCGACGACCCCACTCCACCGCACATCCACGTCGGTGCGGACGTCTCGGCGGGCGAGAGCATCTTCGCGCTGTTCGACTCGGGCGCGGCGGTTCAGCAGGTCGGCGCGGACTACCTGATCTCAAACGACTGGCTGCGGCGAGGCGCGGCCAGGGACGGCGCGGTGGACCGGCCAGCCGACTGGGCCGTGCAGTTCGAGGTGCGCCTGCAGGGCGGCACCGACGGGTTCCGCTACGTCGAGTCGATGGACGCACTGCGGGTAACCGTCGTCCATGCCACCAGTGAGCCGATCGCGCCGACGGCCCAGGCGTGACTCAGGCCAGTGACTGCTGGAGCTTGACGAGGTCGTCGAGGCGGCTGAGCATCTCGTCGTCGCTGCCGGTGACGCACGCGACGTCGACGCGCTCGAGGCCGGCGTCGCGGTATGCGCGCAGCGTGGCCTCGTCGATCGCACCGATGGCAACGCCGACCGGCACGCCGGCAGGATCGCGCCCATTGCGCTCGAGTAACTCGTGAAACTGCGCCACGGCCGCCGCCGGTGACGAATAACCCGCCAGCGTCGTCGGGTACCAACCGTCGGCCCATCTCGCGGCGTGCCGCATGCTGCGCGGGCCGTTCCCGCCAACCAGTACCGGCACGTTCGGCTGCGCCGGTTTGGGCCAGGCCCAGCTCGGCTGCAGGCGCACGTGCGTGCCCTCGTAGGACGCGACGTCCTCGCTCCACAGTCGGCGCATCAGAGCAACTTTGTATTCA
>CAXTHY010000023.1:10339-41732 GCA_964244175.1 uncultured Jatrophihabitans sp.
AACGATCGCGTGCCGCTCGGGGAACGACACACCGTGCGTAGCGAACTCGTCGACGTTCCACCCGAAGCCGACGCCGAACACGAAACGCCCACCCGACAAGTGATCCACGGACGCGATCTCCTTCGCGGCGTGCACCGGATCGCGTAACGCGAGCAAGCAGATGCCGGTCCCGATCTGGATGCGGGACGTGGCGGCCGCGGCGAACGAGCAGGCCACGAACGGGTCATAGGTGCGCTGGTAGAAGTCGGGCAGCGCGCCACCGCCGTACACGTCCGGGTAGGCCGTCTCGCGCGCGACCGGGATGTGGGAGTGCTCGGTGAACATCAGGTCGTCCAGGCCGCGGTCCTCGACCTCGCGAGCCAGGCGCGCAGGCGACATGTCGCGGTCGGTCGAGAACGTGAAGATTCCTAGTCGCATGGCTTCCTCCTGCAGGCGGCGGCACGGTTGCGACTCGCAGCGTAGGGCCGGGCGCACGAGCGCGGCTGTGTCACAACGGCACGCGCAACGACGGCCGCGCACCTGTTCCAGATTGGGACAGGGTTGCCGAAGACCTGATGCCTACCGTTGCGCCACCACTCATCCGCAGGTGACCCGGGTCGCATGCCGGTCGCAGCAAAGGAGCTCAGCGGTGGACGTCTCGGAGCGCGACCGGTCGGCCGGTCACACACCGGTGGACGACGACGCCGCGTACGGCACCGCCGCGCTGCCGGTGTCGCCGCCGACGAGTCGTCGGCGGTGGGCGTCCAACATCCTCGTGATCATCTTGGTCGTCGACGTCGCGTTCGTGCTCGTCTCCGAGTTCGGTCTCGGGACGCACCTGCTCGGGCGCAGTTCGCTGTCGACCGTCACGCCGGTGCTGGGCGTGCTGATCCTCATGTCGCTCGCGCAGGGTGTGGTGATCGGGACCGGCGGCATCGACCTCAGCATCCCGGCGACCATCACGCTGGTCGGCACGATCACCCTGAAGGCCTCCGACGGCAAGAACGGCGGCTTGGCCGAAGCGATCGTCACCATCCTCGTCGCCTGCGTCGTCATCGGCATCGTCAACGGCTTGCTCGTCGAGGTCTTCGGTCTGAACGCGCTCGTGGTCACCCTGGCCACCGGGCAACTGATCGGGGGCATCACCCGCCTCTACCGCGGGCCGGTTCCGACGGTGTCGAACGTGCCGCCGGCCCTCGACGACTTCTCGTCGAAGAACTTCGGCGGGGTAAGCCTGCTGCTCATCATCGCCGTGGCCTTCGTGCTGGGGCTCTACCTCGTGCTCAACCTGAGCACGGTGGGCCGCAAGCTGGTCGCCAGCAGCGCGTCGGTCCGGGCGGCCAGCCTGGCCGGGCTCGCGGCGAAGCGTTACCGCATCGGGGCTTGGGTGTTGGCGACGGTGGTGTGCGGCCTCGGCGCGCTGTTGCTGGCCGGTCAGATCGGTAGCCCCGACCTGACCCTCGGCGATCCGTATCTGCTCTCGACGGTCGTCGCGGTCGTCCTCGGCGGTGCGGTGCTGTCCGGCGGCCGCGTCAGCCCGGTCGGCATCGCCCTCGGCGCGATCTTCATCGCAGTCCTGAACCAGGACCTGCAGGTGCGCGGCTATTCGACCGGAGTAGCCCAGATAGCGCAGGGCCTCGTGCTCGGCCTCGGCCTGGCCTTCCTCGGCTACCTCCGCGGTCGGCGCACCGGCCATTTGTTCTCGCGCAAGAAATAGCTCGCTTGCGCTTCGCACGACCACGCAGGTCCGCATCGTCCCGCCCGCCATTTGGCAACGGGAGCCGAAGGTATGAGAGAGGAACCGACACAATGAACGACAACGACGAGGTGCGGCGCAGGGTTGCCCGCGCCAAGCGCAGGCGGCTGGCCGGGACTGTCGCCGGCGCCGCTGCGATCGCGCTGGTACTCGGCGCCTGTTCGTCCTCCGGATCGGGCGGCAGCAGCGGCGGTGCGACCAAGACCGCGGGCGGCAGCACGTCGAGCGGCGGCAGCACGGCCGACACCGCGACCGTGCAGAAGGTGGTCGACAAGGCCTTCCTCGAGCACGTCCCGTTGTCGTCGCTGCCCGCGGTTGTGCAGAAGGCGTTCCAGGTCGCGGCCGGCCCGCTGTCGCAGGCCCAGCTTGACACCGCGTTGAAATGCTGGCAGGCGGCAACGTGCGAGACCGGCACGGGTGGTACGACGACGCTCGGGATAGCCGACGGATTCGGCGACAACACCTGGCGCAAGATCTCGAAGATGGAGATCATCCTCCAGGCCCTGGAGTACAAGAAGATCGGCAAGATCACCTACACGAACGCGCACGGTGATCTCTCGCAGATGAACGCCAACATCCGCAGCCTGACGGCGCAGGGTGTGAAGGCGATCGTCACCTACGACGACTTCGGTTCCGCGGTACTACCGGCGTACAGCGCCGCGCAGCGGACCGGGGCGAAGGTGTCGGCCTTCGTCGGCGGAATCCCCAACGCGCCGACCAGCGCGGTGGCCAACCAGGTCCATGAGGACATCTGCACCGCGGGCAAGCATATGGCCGACACCGTCGGCAAGTTGCTCAACAACAAGGGCCAGATCGCGTTCTTCAACGGCACACCCGGCAACCCGCAGGGCGCTACGTGGAACAAGTGCGCCCAGGACGAGCTGAAGGCCAAGGGCGGCGGCATCAGCGTCGCCTACAAGGCCGACACCAACTGGACCCCGGCCGGCACCTTCAAGGCGGCGTCCGGTCTCGTCTCGACCGGCAAGCCGATCAAGGCGATCCTCTATGACTACGCCGACCCGCTGCCACAGGTCGTCAAGGCCTACGAGCAGGCCGGCAAGGTCACGCCCGCACTGATCACGTTCACCTCGAACAACGATCTGTTCGGAGTGTGGGAGAAGGCGCAGGGCACCCCCAAGGCGTTCGACCTCTACTACACGAGCGGGCTGAACTACCAGGCCCGCGTGTCGGTCACCGCCGTGATGGAGCTGCTCGACGGTAAGAGCGTGCCGGCTCAGTCGATCGTGCCGATGCCGTTCGTCAAGGCGACCAAGGGCATCTACTCCCCGTCGCTGCCGGGTACCTACCCGGGCTCGAGCGTGCTCATCCCCACCGCCCTGCTCACCAAGATGCTGAGCTAGGGGATATCCGATGACGGCGGTCGACCAGACCTCGACCCGCGAGGGCGACTCCGGCAGCAGCGACGCTGCCGGAGGCGCCCGACCGGCCCTGCAGGCCACCGGGGTCAGCAAGCGCTACGGGCCGGTCCAAGCACTCGCGACGACAGATCTGCAGGTGCAGCGCGGCGAGATCCATGCGCTGGTCGGGGAGAACGGCTCCGGCAAGTCGACCTTCGTCTCCGTCGTCAGCGGTGTCGTCAGTCCCGACACCGGCACCATCGCGGTTGCGGGGCGGTCGCTGGTCAAGGCGCGGCCGGCCGCCTCGCAAGCCGCGGGCGTGCTCACCGTCTTCCAGGACGGCTCGTTGATCCCGGAACTGACGGTCGCCCAGAACCTGTACACGGGAACGCCACGCGCGCGCCGGCCGCGCTACGGCGCGATCGACTCGTGGGCCGCGAAGATGCTCGACGACTACCAGCTCAACATCAGCCCGCGAACGCTCGTGTCGACCCTGCCGGCCGGCGACCGGCAGCTGCTCGAGATCGTCCGGGCGGTCGCCTCGTCGCCCGAGCTGTTGTTGCTGGACGAGGCGACGTCGGCGCTGGACAGCGACGGCGTCGACCGCGTGCTGGCCCTGGTGCGCGACGTAGCGGCCGGCGGGACGGCGGTGCTGTTCGTGACGCACCGGCTGTCGGAGGTCTTTCGGGTCGCGCACCGGGTCAGCGTCCTGCGCGATGGTGTGTTGCAGGCGACGATGTCGGCCCGCGACGTCGACGCGAAGGCACTGGTCGAGTTGATGGCCGGCGCGCGGGTCGACATGGAGTTCCCCGACCGGCGTCCGCTCGATCCTGACGCCGCTGTCGTGCTCGAGGCGCGCGCGCTGCGCGGCGCCGGCTTCGGCCCCGTCGACCTGCAGTTGCGGGCCGGGCAGATCGTCGGCATCGCCGGCGCCGGCGGCAACGGGCAGCCGCAATTGCTGCGGGCCCTGGCCAAGCTCGACAGCCCGTCCGGAACGGTGTCGCTGGAGAACGCCCAGCTGCGGGGCTACCGCAGCGCGGTCGATCGCGGCGCGATCCTGCTCAGCAGCGATCGGCGGACCGAATCGCTGTTCCAGGCCCTGGCGATCCGCGAGAACATCGTCGCGTCCACGCTGCCCAAGGTCTCTCGGCTCGGCGTCATGCGGCCGGTGCAGGAGCGGCGCTTCGTGGCCGACCGCATCGCACACTTCGGCGTGCGGCTGGCCAGCCCGGCGCAGTTGCCGGGGGAGCTGTCCGGCGGCAACCAGCAAAAGGTCGCGCTGAGCCGGGTGCTGGCCACCGAGCCGCGCGTCGTGCTCATCGACGAGCCCACCCAGGGCGTCGATGTCCGCTCGCGTCTGGACATCTACCGACTGCTGCGCAGCATCGCCGACGCCGGCAGCTGCGTAGTGATCGTGAGTTCCGACGCGTCGGAACTGGCCGGCTTCTGCGATCGGATCGTGGTGCTCTCGCGCGGTGAGATCACGGCCGAGATCGCCGGGCTGGACGCGTCGGAGGACAAGATCGTCCATGCGTTCGCCGTTGAACTGATCAGCACCGATGAGACCACCGAGCCGGCGGCCGATAGGGACGCGACGGCGGCCGGTGAGCCCGTCGCACTGCGCAAGGCGACGACACCGACGGTGACGCCGGACCCGACGACCGTGGCCCGGGTGCGCAATCCTCGTCGCTTCCGGGTCGGTGCCGACGCGGCGCGGCTGCTCGCCCTCGTCGTGATCATCGTCGCAGTGAGCCTGTACGCCCGCAGTCAGAGCGCGACGTTCCTGAGCACGCTCAGCGTCTACAACGTGCTGCTCCTGGCGATGCCGATGGTGGTCGTCGCGGCGGCGGAGTACTGCGTCCTGCTCGTCGGCGGTATCGACGTCTCGATCGGTTCGGTGATGAGCCTGACGGTCGTCATGGTCTCGTTCTGGGCGTCGAGTTCGAGCGCGGCCGTCGCGATCGGTGGCGCGGTGCTGAGCGTGCTCGTCTGCGGGCTGGCCGTCGGGCTGGTGAACGCCTGGCTCATCGAGCGGCAGGGGCTCTCGCCGGTGATCGCGACCATCGCCTCGCTCGGCCTGGCCGCGGGGGTCGCGCTCGTCCTGCGTCCGACCGCGGCCGGGACAGTCAGCCTCGACCTCACCAACTACCTGACTAAGCAGGTCGGTTACCTGCCGGCGCCCGTCTTCGCGATCATCGTGCTGTTCGTGCTCGGCGACGCGGCGCTGCGCCGCACCGGGCTGGGGCTGCGGATCCGGGCGGTCGGCCTGAACGGGGTCTTCGCCTACCGGCTGGGCACGAACACCGTGCTGGTGCGCTCCTGCGCCTACCTGGTGTGCTCGCTGCTCGCGGCCGTCGCGGGAGTGCTGCTCGCCGCACAGGTCGGCGTCGGTGACGCCTCGACCGGCAACGGCTACACGCTGCTCGCCATCGCCGCCCCGGTGCTCGGCGGCGCCAGTCTGCTCGGCGGCCGGGGCTCGCTCATCGGCACCGCGCTCGGGGCGGTGCTGCTGGCATTGGCGCAGTCACTCGTGCCGGTCCTCGGCATCAGTGACGCGACGAGCTTCCTGTTCACCGGCGGTCTCACGCTCGTCGGGCTCATCGTCTACAGCAACCTCTGGCGCCGACGCGCCCGCACGTAAGAACGAACCTCGATCACGACCTCGGAAGGAACCGCAGATGACCTTGGCATTCGCCCGGCGGATGTGGGCGCTCGACTGTCCCAGCCTCACTGTGGAGGCGGTCACGCTCATGTACGGCCTGAGCGGCATGGTGACGATCCCGATGCCGTCGTTCCTGATCGAGCACCCGAAGGGCCTGGTGCTGTTCGACACCGGCATCGCGCCGCGGGCGATCGACGACCCGGTCGGGCTGTACGGGCAGGAGATGGCCGACGCGCTCGGCATCACCTCGACGCCCGACCAGCGGCTGGACCGCCAGATCGAAGCGCTGGGCTACCAGCTCAGCGACATCACCCACGTCATCTCCTCTCACCTGCACTTCGACCACTCGGGCGGTCATCACTTCTTCCCACAGGCGACGTTCTACGCCGGCCAGGGGGAGCTGCGGTTCGCGAACTTCCCCGACCCGCTCGGGGCGTTCTGCTTCATGCCCGACGAGCTGGCTGTCATGCGCAACTTCACCTGGCGCGAGGTCCCCGGCGTTGACGTCGACCTCTTCGGCGATGGCAGCATGATCATCTTGTTCATGCCCGGGCACACGCCGGGCGAGCTGAGCCTGAAGGTCCGGCTGGCGGACCGCACCTTCATCCTCACCGGCGACGCGGTACACCTGCGGGCCGCGCTCGAGGTCGAGTTCCCGTTCCCGCTCGACTGCGACACCAAGGCCTCGCTGCAAACGCTGCGCCGCATCAAGCGCATCGCCGAAGGTGAGGAGGCGTCGATCTGGATCACCCACGATCCGGACGACTGGGCCGAGTACAAGCACGCGCCCGCGTGCTACGAGTGAGGACCCGCATGCGACTAGTGGGGATCGGCCGGTGATCCTCGTCGACTACGTGTGCGGCTCGTGCCGCACGGTGCACGAGCGTTGGACGTCGAGCCCCCCGGCGTCGAGCGTGCCGTGTGGCTGCGGCGCGCCGGCGCGCCGGCAGTTCGCGCCGATCGGGCTGAGCCGCGGGGCCGACCGGCCCGCCGCCCCGAACCCGAAACCAAAACAAACTCCGTTGTGCGGCGCGTACCCGCAGGTGCCGGGCCTGTGCCACATGTCCGAGAGCGCCGGGCGGCGCTGGGTCGCGACCTACCTCAAGGACAACCGCCGGCTGGATCGCGAGCTGGCCCGGCAGGAGGCGGCGGCCACGGTGCAGGCGCCGACGATGGCCGACGCGATAACCCATCACCACTACACCGAGCCGGCGAAGCCAGCGCCGACCACATGACCACGCGGTCGGCGCTGGTCACCGGGGCCGGCCAGGGGCTCGGGCTCGCCATCAGCGCCCGCCTGGCCCGCGACGGCTTCCGCGTGACGATGGGCGACGTCGTGGCCGACCGGGTCGCGGCCGCCGCGGCCGAGCTGGCGGGCGAGGGCCTCGATGTGCGCGGCTGCGCGATGGACGTCACCGACGAGGACTCGGTGGCGGCCGCCTTCGACGGTCTCGGCGCGCTGGACGTCCTGGTGAACAACGCCGGCATCCTGTCGCGCGCGCCCGCCGCCGAGTTCAGCTCGGCCGCCTGGGACCGCGAGATGGCGGTCAACCTCGGTGGCACGATGCGGTGCAGCCGCAGTGCGTATCCCTTGCTGCTTCGCTCGTCCGCGCCGAGCATCGTGAACCTGGCCTCGGTGGGCTCCACCTTCGGGCTGCCCGGTCGGGTCGGCTACAGCACCGCGAAATCTGGCGTTCTCGGCCTGACGCGCACGCTGGCCGCGGAATGGGGACGTAGCGGCATCCGGGTGAACGCCGTGGCGCCCGGCTACGTCGAGACCCCGATGATGGTGTCCGGGTTCGCGAGCGGCGCACTCGATCGCGACGTGTTGCTCAGCCGCACGCCGCTGACCCGGTTCGGCACGGTCGACGACATCGCCGGGGCCGTCGCGTTCCTGACGTCCGCTGACGCGGCGTTCATCACCGGTGTCGTGCTCAAGGTCGACGGCGGCATCACTATCGACGGCACCTTCTCGGCCCCGGAACTGCCGGCCGGGCTGAGCCAGCGTGAGTTGCCGGCCGGTTAGAAGTACATCCGGTCGGGGTCGACGTGGTACGAGCGCAGCTTGCGGTACAGCGTCGAGCGCGAGATCCCGATCGCGTTGGCCGCGGCGAACTTGTTGCCGTGGTGACGCTGCAGGGCATCGAGGATGGCGCTGAGCTCGAGCTCCTCCATGGTGCTCAGCTGTCGGCGCCGGGCATGGGCGCGTAGGTCGGCCGGTAGGTCCTCGGGCAGGATCTCGAAGCGTGTCGTCGTCGAGACGAGCCCACGGATCGTGGTGTCGAGCTGGCGCAGGTTGCCCGGCCACGGTGCGCACATGAGCACGCGCAACGCCGCCGACGACAGCGTCAGGGAGCGGCCGCCGTTGTGGGCCCGCAGGAACGTGGTCGCCGCTTCGGGGATGTCCTCGCGCCGGTCACGCAGCGGTGGGATCACGACCCGCCCGACCCCGATGACGTCGACGAGGCGCTGCAGTCCGGCCGGGTACTGGCCGTCGCGACCACAGGTCAGCGTGCCGATGACCCGCGGCGGCGTGCCGTCGGCGGCGGCTTCGGCCAGCAGGGACGCGGCGGCCGCGGCGGCGGGCGCGGGCAACGACTCGACGTGGGTGACCAGGACGACCGAGGGACGACAATCCAGTGCGCGGGTCAACTCCTCGGCGAAGCTTGTGGCAGTGCGCAATGCGGCGACGTCGATCTTGGCGACGTCGTCCGCGGTGGCGCCGATGCTGTCGATGATGGCCTCGGCCAGGGTCAGCTTGCCGACACCGGGTTCGCCCTCGATCAGGATCGAGGTGCCGAGTGCGGCCAGGCGCGCGCCGTGGGCCAGCGCGTCGGCCAGTGACGCGCTCCTGCCCGGCAACGCCGCGGCGCGATGGCTGCGGGCGGTGCGGTCGGTCCGCGCGGCGGCGCGGGCGGGGGGAGCGCCGTCGCGGCGGCCGAGGTCGAACTCCACGATCGTGCCGATGACGGCGCCGTCGGACTCGATCGTCTCGCAGTGGGCGACGTGCAGCCGCTCGGCGATCGATTCCAGATCACCACTGCGGGCGCGCGAGCCGGCGGCGACCGAGCGCACGTACTCCCAGAGCATGGCGTGATCGATGTCGCGAGCAGTTCAGTGACCTGCGGGCCGGCCAGGAACAGGTTGCTGCCGACCGCGGCGACCGGCGCGCGCCGCGACTTGGACGCCCGCATGAAGGCGTCGAGCAACAGGCGCTCGTGCGTCGAGGCGAGCTCGAGCATGCGGTGTTCGATCTCGCGGGCGGTACTGGTCAGCAGCGGGGTCAGCAGGACGTTGCTGGCGTCGGACAGGCACGAGAGCGTGATGACGCCCTCGAGCCGTCGGGTCAGTGGGTTGTGGATCGGCGCGCCGACGCAGGTGAACGTCGACAGCACCGTCGACAGGTGTTCGGGTCGGGTGATCTGCGTGGCGTGACCGGTCTCGATCACGGTGCCGACGCCGTTCGTCCCGACGAGGTCCTCGGCCACGTTGTAGCCGACGTCGGAGTTCACGCTGTCGAGCAGCGCCTCGATCGAGCGGTCGGGGATCCAACGCCGGAGGATGACGGCGTTCTGGTCGGCGAGCAGCAGACCGGTCTCGAGGTCGACCAGACGTTCGGCCAGGCCGGCCAACACCGGGTCGGCCGCGCGGCGCAACGCGGCCCGCGTCAACCAGCGTTCGTCGAGCTCCTTGGCCGGAATCGGAAGTGACGCGCCGGAGGCGACCGAGCGCTGCCACGACTGCAGGATCATCGGCCGGACCCGTGGGCGCAGCAGGCGGGGCACGGCGCCGTCAGTCAGCAGCGCGTCGCGCGCTGCGAAGACAGACCTGACGTCGACCAAGAATCGCTCCAGTTGCCCGGCCAGTGGGGTTTGGCCGTGTGGTGAGCATTACACCATTTCTGGCTGGGAGGACTCGGCGCCGCCGCGGCGGCCAGCTGCCCCACCGCCCGCCCACGCCGTCTCGAAATGGCACATCGGCGGCGCGATCACGCGTGTTTGCATGAGCCGTCAGCCCATCGAGAGGACCAGCGAATGAGTGACGTGCCCGCGACCGAAACGGCGACCGAGGCGAAGCAGGTGGACGCCGTGGTGATCGGCAGCGGCTTCGGCGGGCTGTACGCACTCCACAAGTTGCGCAACGATCTCGGGCTCGACGTGCAGGCGTTCGACAACGCTGCCGGCGTCGGGGGCACCTGGTACTGGAACACCTATCCGGGCGCCCGCTCCGACACCGAGGTCACCGCGTACTGCTACTCCTTCGACCGCGCGCTCTACGACGAGTGGAACTGGACCGAGCGCTACCCGCGCCAGCCCGAGATCCTGGCCTATCTGAACCACTTCGCCGAGCGCTACGACCTCAAGCGCAGCATCCAGTTCGAGACCCAGGTGGTGTCGACCGACTTCGACGACGCGACCGGCCGCTGGCTCGTCGGCACCGACACCGGCCAGACCTGGTCGGCCCAGTTCATCGTCGAGGGCGTCGGACTGCTGTCGTCGACGAACTTCCCCAATTTCCCGGGCCAGGAGAACTTCGGCGGCGAGTGCTATCACAGCTCACGCTGGCCGCAGGGCGGCGTCGACCTCACCGGCAAGCGGGTCGCGGTCATCGGTACCGGCTCGACCGGCGTCCAGATCATCACGGCCATCGCGCCCGAGGTCAGCCACCTGACCGTCTTCCAGCGCACCCCGCAGTGGACGGTGCCGGCCATGCACCGGCCCATCGACCCGCACTTCCTCAACGACATCCGCAGCGACTACGAGGGCTTCTGGAACAGCGTGCGCAGCTCCGGAGCCGCGTTCGGGTTCGACGAGAGTGCGATCACGTTCGACACCGCGACGCCGGAGGAGCAGCAGGCCGCGTTCGAGAAGCAGTGGAACAGCGGCGGCGGCTTCCAGTTCATGCTCGGCGTCTACGCCGACGTCATCGCCAGCCGGGACGCCAACAAGGCGGCCACCGACTTCATCGCGGGCAAGATCCGCGAGATCGTCAGAGACCCGGAGACTGCCGCCGCGCTGACACCGACCGACCTGTACGCCAAGCGGCCGCTGTGCGACGACGGCTACTACGCGACGTTCAACCGCGACAACGTCACGCTCGTCGACGTCAAGGCCCACCCGATCCTGGCGATCACCGAGAAGGGCGTGCGCACCGAGCTCGGCGAGGTCGAACTCGACGTGCTCGTGTTCGCGACCGGGTTCGACGCGTTCACCGGCAACTACCTCAAAATCGACCAGCACGGCAAGAACGGGGTGAGCCTGCGCGAGCGCTGGGCCGACCGCCCGCACACGTTCATGGCCATGATGACGGCGGAGTTCCCCAACTGGTTCATGATCTACGGGCCGATGTGCCCGTTCACCAACCAGCCGCCGGCGCACGAGGTCGAGGTCGACTGGATCGCCGGCGCCATCCAACGCGTGCGCGACACCGGGGCGCAGACGATCGAGGTCACCGCCGCGGGGGAGCAGCGGTGGATGGACCTGTGCGACGAGCTGGCCGAGCACACGCTGTTCAAAGAGACCGACTCGTGGATCAACGGCGCCAACATTCCCGGCAAACCCAAGGTCACCATGGTCTACATGGGTGGCATGGGGCCCTACGTCGATGAGCTGAACCGCATCGCCGAGGGTGGGTACGAGGACGGGTTGGAGCTCGGCTCGGGCGCGCTGTTGGCGACCTGAGCTTCAGGTCCGCCTGTGTTTCAAAGTGACTCATCGCGGTCGGACCGCCGTGGGATGGGATTACGGCCCGACCTTCTAGCGATCAGGAGCAACCGTGAAAGGACGTGTCGTCGCGCTCGTCGGACTCGAGAAGACGGAGATCCAGGAGTACGAGCTGCCCGTCCCCGAGCCCGGCGCCGCGCTGTTGAAGGTGCGGCGGGCTAACGTCTGCGGCTCCGACCTGCACATCTATCACCACCTGAGCGTGGCGCTGCGTGACATCGTCATGGGCCATGAGTTCGTCGCCGAGGTCGAGACGCTGGGCGAGGGTCTGACCACCGACTCGTCGGGATCACCACTCAGTGTGGGCGACCGCGTCGTGGTCGTGTACTTCCACACCTGTCACCGCTGCGCCGCCTGCGACCGCGGCGAGTTCAGCATGTGCTTCAACGCGATCGAGTCGATGGCGCTGCCGCCGGACGCCGCACCACACTTCCACGGCGCGTTCGCGACGCACTTCTACCTCAGCCCCGGCCAGTACTTCTACAAGGTGCCCGACGCGATCACCGACGCCGAGGTCGCCGGCGCGAACTGCGGCCTGGCCCAGGTGATGTTCGCGCTGGACAAGATCGGGCTGCACCGCGGCCAGAACGTCGTCGTGCAGGGCGCGGGCGGTCTCGGGCTCTACGCCGCCGCGGTGGCGAGCACCAGCGGCGCCCGGGTGATCGTGGTCGAGCGCGAGGCCAACCGCATCGAGGCGGCGCGGTCCTTCGGCGCAGATGACATCATCGACATGTCCGTCCACACCACCCCCGAGGAGCGGGCCAAGCAGCTGCTCGATCTGACGAACGGCCAGGGCGCCGACATCGTCATCGAGGTCACCGGCCGCTCCGAAGCGTTCCTGGAAGCCATCGAGTTCGCCCGCATCGGCGGCAGCATCGCCTCGGTCGGCAACCTCAACGTCGGCCCGAAGTTCGAGCTCACGATCGCGCCGGCGATGTTCACCCGCAAGCAGCTGCGCGTGCACGGCTACCTGCGCTACGACCCGTGGTACCTGCGCTACTGCCTCGAGTTCATCGCCGCGAACCGTGCTCGCTTCCCGTTCGAGTCGCTCAGCGACCGCGTCTACACGATCGACGAGATCGACGAGGCCATCGCGCGCAGCGAGTCGCGCCAGGTCGCCCGGGCCGCCGTCGTCCCGGCGTGACGACAGCTGCATTTCGCCGAACGCCCCTCGAGAGGACCGAGCAGTGACTGACGAGATCTACGGCAACTACATCGTGGGCCAATGGCAGGGCCCGACCGACGCCGGGACGTTCCCGGTCTACGAGCCGGCCACCGGCGCGGTCGTGGCCGAGGTCGCGACAGCCACCGCGCACGACGTCAAGCATGCGATCAACGGCGCGGCCGCAGTGCAGCCGACGTGGGGCGCGATGCCGCCGGTCGAACGCCAGGTGATCATCCGCCGGGCCTGCGCCATCATGACCGAGCGGATCGACGACTTGGGCCGGCTGCTGGTCCGCGAGCAGGGCAAGCCGCTGGCGCAGGCGATCGGCGAGATCCAGTACGGCATCGCGTTCTTGGAATGGTTCGCCGAGGAGGGGCGCCGCGCCCACGGCATGACCATCCCGGCGGGGACGGCCAGCAAGCGCATCGCCGTGCTCAAGCAGCCGATCGGCGTGACCGCGGCGATCACGCCGTGGAACTTCCCGTCGGTCCAGTTACTGCGCAAGCTGGGCGCGGCGTTGGCCGCCGGCTGCACCATGATCGCCAAGCCGGCCGAGCTGACCCCGCTCTCGGCCCTCGAGATCGCCCGGGCCTTCGACGAGGCCGGGTTGCCGGCTGGGGTGTTGTCGGTGCTGTGCGCGCAGGAGCCCTACGAGTTCACCGACGTAGTCATGGCCGACCCGCGGGTGCGGGCCATCTCGTTCACCGGCTCGACCGAGGTCGGCAAGATCCTCATGCGTTCCTCGGCCGACACGATGAAGAGGGTGTCGCTGGAGTTGGGCGGGCACGCGCCGCTCATCGTCTTCGACGACGCCGACCTCGAAGCCGCGGTGACCGAGACGATGGCCTCGAAGTTCCGCAACATGGGCCAGACCTGCGTGTCGGTCAACCGCATCTTCGTCCACGAGGCAGTGGCCGACGAGTTCCGCGAGCGGCTCGAGCACGCGATGTCGGTACTCACGCTCGGCAACGGCCTGGACGAGAAGACCGAGGTCGGTCCGCTGGTCGAACCGGCCGCGCTCGACAAGGTCGAACGGCATGTCGCCGACGCCGTGGCCAAGGGCGCCAAGGTGTTGCTCGGCGGCAACCGCGCGAACGGTTCGGATCTGCATTCCGACCAGTTCTACGAGCCCACGCTGCTCGTCGACGTGGACGACTCGATGCTGATCACGCAGGAGGAGACGTTCGGGCCGGTCGCGCCCATCCTGACCTTCACCGACGAGACCGACGTGCTCGCCCGCGCCAACGCGACGCCCTACGGGCTGTCGGCCTACTGCTTCACCAACGACCTCAACCGCGCGATCCGGATGAGCGAGGGCCTCGAGTACGGCACCGTCGGCATCAACGACGCGATGATCTCGGCCGTGCAGGCACCGTTCGGTGGCATGAAGGAGAGCGGCGTCGGCCGCGAGGGTGGCCCGCTGGGCATGGAGGAGTACCTCGAGACGAAGTACGTGTCGATCGGACAGGTCCACTGACTGCGCCGCCCGTGACGGCCCAGGTGTCCGCGCCGCCGTCGATCAGCGCCGCGGTCTTCCACGACCCGGCCAGCGTCGCGGTCATCGGCGCGTCGGACAACACCGACAAGCACGGTGGGCGGCCGCTGTACTACCTGCGCACGCTCGGTTACGCCGGCCGGATCTACCCGGTGAACCCCGCGCGGGAGACCGTCCAGGGGCTGCCGGCCTACCCGAGCGTGGCCGCGCTGCCCGAGGTGCCCGACGTCGCGGTGATCGCGGTGTCGGGCGCCATGACGGTCGACGCCGTGCGGCAGTGCGCTGACGCCGGCGTCAAGGGTTGCATGATCATTACCTCCGGATTCGCCGAAACCAGCGACCCGGCCGGCGCGCAACTGCAGGCCGAGATGGTGCGCATCGCCCGCACGGCCGGGATGCGCCTGGTCGGGCCGAACGCGCAGGGGCTGGCCAACTTCGGCACCGGCACCGTGTTGACGTTCTCGACGATGGTGATCGAGGCGCCGCCGCAGGACGGCCCGGTGGCGCTGGTCAGCCAGAGCGGGGGGATGTCGGCCATTCCGTACGGGTTGCTGCGCGATCGCGGCGTCGGCGTCCGCTACTTCCACGGCACCGGCAACGACAGCGACGTGAGCGTGGCCGAGCTGCTCACCGCGGTGATCGAGGACCCGGCGATCAAGGTTGTCGGCACCTACCTCGAAGGCATCGCCGACCCTGGCGCCTTCGAGTCCGCGGCCCGCCGATCGCTCGAACTGGGCGTGCCGATCGTCGCGCTGATGGGCGGCCGGACGTCGGCCGGCGCCCGCGCGGCCGCCTCGCACACCGGCTCGCTGGCCAGCGAGGGCGTGGTGGTCGACGCGTTCCTGGCCCGGCTCGGAGTGCGCCGCGTCGCGTCGATGACCGAGCTCGTCGAGGCCGTGGAGCTCTACCTCGCCGGCGCGCAGGTCACCGGCGAACGGGTGGCCATCGTGTCGAACTCCGGCGGCTCCTGCGTGCTCGCGTCGGACTACGTCAGCGAGAACGGCCTGACGATGGCGGCGTGGGATGCGCGCACCGAGGACGCCGTGCGCGCGGTGCTGCCGACGTTCGCGTCGGCCCGCAACCCGGTCGACATCACCGGCGCGCTGCTGACCGACAGCTTGCTGGTGCGCCGCGCGCTCGACCGCATCGACGCCGACTCCGGCGCCGACGCGTTCGTGGTGAGCCTGCCGGTGAGCGGGCGCGGCTACGACGTACCGGAGTTCGCCTCGGCTGTCGCCGACTTCGCCGCCCGGGTCGACCGGCCGGTCGCGCTGGTGACACCGCAGCCGCGCGCGGCGTCGCTGTACCGCGCGGCGGGCCTGGCCGTCTATGCCGACGAGGCCGCGGCCGTGCGCTCGCTGGCCGGCTACCTGCGCCACCACGGCCTGCGGGCCCGCTCGGCGACGACCGGCGGGCTCGACCTGCGCCGACCCTCTGCCGGCCCGACGTCGACGCTCAACGAGGCCGACAGTCTCGCCGTCCTGGGTGGGCGGGCCGATGTCGTCGACCATGTCCTGGCCGCTGACCCCACCGCCGCGGGTTTGGCCTTCGCCTCGTTCGGCGGCACGCGGGTCGTCGTCAAGGGCTGCACCGCCAGCGTCACGCACAAGTCGGACTACGGGCTGGTCGAGCTCGGCTGCGCCACCGTGGACGACACAGCGGTCGCCGGCGCCCGAATCCTCGACGCCATGCAGGGCCACGGTTTCGTCAACGACGGCCTGCTGGTCGAACCGATGCTCGACGGCGTCTTCGAGGTCATGGTCGGCGGGCACCGCGACACCAAGCTCGGCGCGATCGTCATGGTCGGCGCTGGCGGGAAGTACGTCGAGGCGGTGCCCGACTTCGCCACCCTCCTGCCGCCGTTCGGTCGGGCCGAGGCGGTGGCGGCGATCGAGAGCCTGCGCATGGCGCCACTGTTCGCGGGCGTGCGCGGCGAGCCGCCGGTCGACGTCACCGCCTGGGCCGATCTCGCCGTGGCCGTCGGCGAACTGATGACCGCCGCCGACTCGGTCGTCGAGAGCCTGGACGCGAACCCGGTACTGCTCGTGCGCGAGGGCGCTACGACGCGCGCGGTCGTTGCCGACGCCGTGGTCGTGGCGCGGGAGCCACGATGAGCGCGGTGACCGCGGTGCTGCTCGGGGCCGGCGAGGCGGCGCGCAAGCCGACGCCAGGACGCACGGCGATGGACCTCGCGGCCGAGGCCAGCCTCGCCGCGATCGCCGACGCCGGCATCGAGATCGGCGACATCGACGGCGTGGTCACCGGCTATTCGCTGGCCGAGCAGCACCTCGACTTCAGCGCCGACCTGGCCGAGAGCCTCGGCATCCGCCCACAGTGGTCGCAGACCAATTCGCGCAGCGGCGCCACCGGCGCGTCGATCGTCGTGAGCGCGATCCTCGCCGTGCTCGGCGGTGCGTGCACGACGGCGTTGGCCACCTGGGCCGACAACCGGGCGTCGGGTCGGCCGGCCGACATCGCCGGCGTGCTCGCCTCGCAGCTGAGCGGGTTCGAGGCGGCCAACGGCCCGCTGATCGCGACGCAGTACGCGCTCATCGCCCGCTCGTACATGGCGCGCTGGAATGCCGACTCCGAGGACCTGGCCGGTGTGGCCGTGCAATTTCGCCGGCACGCCGCGCTCAACGCGAACGCCAAGTACCGCACGCCCATCACCGTCGAGGACGTGCTGGCCTCACCGATGGCCTCCTCACCGCTGCACCTGCTCGAGTGCGCGCTGGTCACCGACTACGGCGGCGCGGTGCTCGTCACCCGCGCCGACGCCATGACCCACGACCCGGACGCGATCCACGTCCTCGGCTTCGGCGAAGCACTCTCGCACCAGTCGATCCTGCGCAACCATGACCTGTTCGACACCGGCGTCACCGCGGCCGCCCGCTCGTCGCAACTGGCCTACGCGATGGCCGGCATGACGGCGCGCGATCTCACCATGGCCCAGATCTACGACTGCTTCACCATCACCGTGCTGATGCTGATGGAGGACTTCGGGCTGTGCGGACGCGGCGAGGCCGGGCCCGCGGTGCGCGACGGCCTGCTCGACCGCGACGGCACCCTGCCCAGCAACACCAACGGCGGCATGCTTTCGTGTGCGTCGGGTGGGATCCTGCACGTCACCGAGGCCGTGCGCCAGATGCGCGGGACGGCCGGCGCACACCAGTTGGCGACGCTGCCCGAGACCGCGCTCGTGCACGGCAACGGCGGCATCCTCGGCGCCCAGACGACCATGCTCTTCGGCCGGAAGTGACGCGATGAACGAGGCCGCGGCGCAACTGTGGACGGAATGGTCGGCCGGGCGATTGTGCCTGCAGCAGTGCACCGCGTGTGGACGATCCCAGCAACCGCCCGGGCCGGTGTGCTCGTGGTGTTACTCCACGTCACTGACGCTGGTCGACCTCGACGGATCGGCCGAGCTCATCTCGTGGTCGACCGTGCACCGGGCCCCGACGAAGGCCTTCGCCGACCAGATCCCGTACACGCTCGCGCTGGTGCGCGTGCCGGACGGCGCCCTGCTCGAGGTTCGAGTGGCTGGCGACGAGGGCGCCGAGTCGTGGCAGGTGGGGTTGCCGGTCGTCCTCGCGCTCGGCGCCGTCAACGACCGGGCCCTGCCGACCGGTCGCGTCGCCGGTTGAGGCCCGCGCCGTCGAGGGTCAGGAGAGGAAGCCGATGAGCACGCATCCCGCGGACCGACCCTGGTACGAGCTGTACCCGCCCGGCGTCGAGCACCACCTCCAGGCGCCCACCGAGTCGGTCCTGGCGCTGTTCCTGCGCACGGTCGACGCCGACCCCGCGGCCCCCGCGGCCCACTATTTCGGCCGGCCGATCTCGCGCAGCGAACTGGCCGAGTTGGCGCAGCGCCTCGCCGCGGTCCTGCGGGCCGAGGGCATCGAACCCGGTGACCGCGTCGCCGTCTCGCTGCAGAACACGCCGGTGTTCGCCGCGGCCCTGCTGGCGGTGTGGGGCGTGGGCGGTGCGGTGGTGCCGATCAACCCGATGCTGCGCCCGGACGAGCTCACCCCGATGCTCGCCGACAGCGGCGCCCGCCTGATGATCGCCCACCCGGCGATGCACGACGTGATCACGGCCGTGCAGGCGCGGCTGGACGGCCCACTGGCCACGCTGTGGTCCGACCCGGCTGATCTGGCCGGCGACATGCCACTGCCGTTTCCGACCGACGTGCCGGTGCCCGACGCGGACCGGGCCGTGCTGGCCGCCGGCGAGCAGGCCAGCCCCGGTGACTGGCACCGGCCCGAGCAGGGCGACATCGCGTTGATCACCTACACCTCGGGCACGACCGGCCCGTCCAAGGGCGCGATGAGCACGCACGCCAACCTCGCCTTCCAGGTGCCCAACGGCGCGCAGTGGTGCGGTTGCGACGACTCGACGTCGGTGCTGACCGTCGCGCCGCTGTTCCACATCACCGGCCTCGGATTGCACGCGGCGCTCGCCCTGGGCCGCGGCTACCCGATGGTGCTGACCTACCGCTTCGAGCCCAAGACGGTGCTCGACCTCATCGACCGCTACGAGCCCACGTTGGCCATCGGCGCGATCACCGCGTTCATCGCCCTGCTCGACGCGCGCCCGGACAGCGGTGCGACGCTGGCCAAGCTGCGCACCCTCTACAGCGGCGGCGCGCCGGTGCCGTCGGAGGTCGTCGAGCGGTTCCAGCGAGCCAGCACGCGCTACATCCACAACATCTACGGCCTGACCGAGACGACGTCGGCGTGCATCGGGGTGCCCCTGGGGGCCGACGCCCCGATCGAAAAGCGGTCCGGAGCGCTGTCGGTGGGGGTGCCGATGGGCGGGGCGACGGTGACGATCGTCGACGACGGCGGAAACCCGGTGCCGGCCGGCGACGAGGGCGAGATCGTGGTCTCGGGGCCGCAGGTCGACGCCGGTTACTGGAACAAGCCGGAGGAGACGGCGAAGGCGTTCCAGGCCGACGGCATGCACACCGGCGACATCGGCGTGATGGACGAGCAGGGCTGGGTCTACGTCGTCGACCGCAAGAAGGACCTCGTCGTGGTCAGTGGCTACAAGGTCTGGCCGCGCGACGTCGAGGACGTCCTGTACCGCCACCCCGCGGTCAAGGAAGCCGCCGTCATCGGCCGCCCGGACAGCTACCGCGGCGAAACCCTGCACGCCTACGTTTCGGTGCGCGCCGACAGCACGGTGACCGCCGACGAGTTGAAGGCGCTGTGCCGCGAGCACCTGTCGGCCTACAAGGTGCCGACCGAGTACTTCTTCGTCGACGAGATTCCCAAGACCCCCACCGGCAAGATCCTGCGCCGCACGCTGCGCGACGCCGACCCGCCCCCTAAAGAGAAGAGCGCACCATGACCACGCCCGACCAAGGCCGCCCGGACATCGACGCGCTGCATCGGCGCGCGTACGCGTTGCGTCGGACGATGCTGCAGATGGCGGCCGGCAAGGGCGAGGGCTACATCGCGCAGGGGCTCGGCTTCGCTGACTGCCTGGCCGCGCTGTACTTCGGCGAACTGCGCCACGATCCGGCGAAACCCGATGACCCCGACCGCGACCGGTTCTTGCTCTCCACCGGCCACTACTCGATCGCCATGTACGCGGCGCTGGCCGAGGCGGGCTACCTCACGCACGACGAGCTGCCCACCTACGCGCTGAACGGGTCGCGGCTGCCCATGAGCACCTTCGACGACCTCCCCGGGATAGAGGTCGTCGGCGGCTCGCTGGGGCAGGGGCTGGGCCAGGCGGTCGGGATGGCACTCGGGCTGCGACTGGACGGCCGCCCCGCCCGCGTCTTCTGCGAGTTCTCCGACGGCGAGCTGGACGAGGGCTCGACGTGGGAGGCCCTGATGTCGGGCGCCACCTTCGACTGCGACAATCTCGTCGCACTGGTCGACTGCAACGGCATCCAGGCCGACGGCCCGGTGACGGTCCGGATCGAGCCGGTCGCCGACAAGCTCGCCGCCTTCGGCTGGCACACGGTCGAGGTTAACGGCAACGATCTCGGCGAGCTGACCGCCGCGTTGGCCGGCGCCCGTGAGCGCGACGGTCGACCCAAGGCGATCGTCATGCGCACCACGCCGGGCTTCGGCGTGCCCACGGTGATGGCCCGCGAACGCGCGCACTTCGTGCGCATCGCCGACGGCGAGTGGGACGGCCTGCTGCGCGAACTCGACGAGCACTACGGGGTGGTCGCGCATGTCTAGTGCCGCGCCGGTCGCCGGCCGCACCCGCGGCATGGGCGAACTCATCGAGGTCCCGGACAAGACCACCGTGCTGGCGCCGTTCGGTACGACGCTGGCCGAGCTCGGTCGTGAGCGGCCCGAGATCGTCGGGCTCACCGCCGATATGGGCCGCTACAGCGACATCCTGCCGTTCCGCGACGCGTTCCCCGACCGCTTCTTCAACGTCGGGATGGCCGAGCAGAACCTGATCTCGATGTCGGCCGGGCTGGCGAAGACCGGCAAGATCGCCTACTGCACGACGTACTCGGTGTTCGTCACGCGCCGTGCCTACGATTTCGTCGCAATCGCCTGCGCGCACTCGAAGACGAACGTGAAGATCTTCGCCGGCATGCCCGGTCTGGTGAACGGCTACGGCGCCACCCATCAGGCGACCGAGGACCTGAACATGATGCGCGGCATCGCCGATCTCACCGTCATCGACCCGTGCGACGCAACCGAGCTGCAGCAGGTCGTGCGGGCGGTCGCCGACATCCCCGGCACCGTCTACGTCCGGCTGCCCCGCGGCCGGGTGCCCGTCGATCTCGATCCCGACAGCTACCAGTTCGAGGTCGGCCAGGCCAAGCAGTTGCGGTGGGGCGGCACGACCGGGATCATTTCGACCGGCTACATGACCGCCCGTGCCCTGGACGCGCTGAGCGTCGTCGCCGACCGCGGCATCGAGGCCGGCGTACTGCACGTTCCGACGATCAAGCCATTCGACGCCGCCACCGTGCTCGAGTTCGCCCGCGGCCACGAGCGCATCGTCGTCGCCGAGAACCACAAGACCACTGGGGGACTCGCCAGCCTGGTCATCGAGACCCTGTTCGACGCCGGCGTGCTGCGGCCGGTCGAGCGGATCGGGCTGGCCGACTCGTTCTTCGAGTGCGGCTCGCAGGAGTACCTCGAGGCGAAGTACGGCGTCGACCTCGGCCGCTTCGTCGAGGTGCTGACGTCGCGGTGCTGACGTCGAGCCGGACGTGAACGCAGCGGCGCGGGTCTTCGCCGGGCCGCTGCGCTACGTACAGGGCCCCGGTGCGCTGGACCGCCTCGGTGAGCTGGTGGCGGCGTTCGGGGCGCGCCCGTTCGTCGTCACCGATCCCGTGGTCGCTTCGATGCTCGGGGCGCGTCTCGAGCAGTCGTTGGCGGCGGCCGGGTTGCAGCCGGTGTTCGGAATGCTGGACGGCGAGATCACCTACGCCGCGGTCGAGGTGCTGCTCGGCGTTCTGGACGGCGTTTTGGACGGCAACGCGACTGTCGACGTCGTGATCGGTGTTGGGGGCGGCAAGGCACTGGACGCGGCCAAGGCGGTCGCGCTGCGCACGGGGGTGCCTGTGGTCACCGTCCCGTCGATCGCCTCGAACGACAGCCCGGCCAGCGGTGCGGTCGCGATGTACGACGACGCGCACGTGATGATCTCGGTCGACCGGCTACCGCAGCACCCGGCCCTCGTCCTGGTCGACACCGAGCTCATCGCGCGGGCGCCGGCCGACTTCCTGCGCGCCGGCATCGGCGACGCGATCTCGAAGAAGTTCGAGGCCGAGGGGTGCTGGGCCGGGACGGGCGTCATCCCGGTCGGCGGCCGGCCGCTGCGCACGGGCCTGGCCATCGCCGACGCCTGTTACCGCACGATCCGGGCGCACGGCGCCGCGGCGCTGCAAGCGTGCTCGCAGGATCTCGTCACCGACGACCTCGAGGCGGTGGTCGAGGCGGTGATCCTGATGAGCGGGCTCGGCTTCGAGAACGGCGGGTTGTCACTGGCCCACGCACTGACCCGCGGCCTGGTCCGGGCGCGCGGTGCGGCGACGGCGGCGCACGGCCGGCACGTCGCCTGGGGGCTGCTCGTGCAGCTCGCCGTGGAGGCCCGGCCCGACGACGAGCTGCTCGACGTCGCTGGCTTCCTGCGCTCGCTGGAGCTGCCCGTCGACCTCGCCGGCTTGGGGATGCCCGACCCGACCTCGGCCGAGATCGACGCCATCGCCGAGCTGACCATGACCGCGCCGCACGTGCTCAATCTCGGCGTTCCCGTCGACGCGGCCCTGGTGACGGCGGCCATCGGCCGAATCGAGGAGCTGGCCGAGAGTCGCTGAGGGCAGGCTGGTGAACTGGCTGCCCGCCGGGTACCAGGTAGTTTTTCCGGATCTGTATTACGGCGTAATACAGATCCGGAAACGACCCATGGTTGCTGTGCGCGACGTCGGGCGCTACACGCCCACCGCTTCGGCGCCGGTGCGGAAGCCGTCCTCGTAGTGCGAGGCTGTGGCCGCGCGCAGGTGGTCCAGGTAGGCCCCCATTCCGGCCATGTAGAACATGACTGCTTTCGGTTTGCCGGGGATGTTCGCGCCGTTGATCCACGAGTCGGTCTCCGGGAACAGCGTCTGATAGGCGATGTCGTCGCACATCGCGAGCCACTGGTCCTCGGCCTCCTGGGTCGGCTCGATCGTCTGCAGCCCGTGCTCGCGGACGTGGGTGATCGCGTCGGCGATCCAGTCGGCCTGCACCTCGTGCGCCGGCGGCTGGTTGGTGAACGGGCCCATCGGGCCGAAGATCATGAACAGGTTCGGGAAGTCGGCGCTCATCAACCCCAGATGCACGCGGGGACGGTCGGCCCACTTGTCCCGCAGGCTGACCCCGTTGCGGCCGCGGTGATCGATCTTGAGGTAGTTGCCGGTCACCGCGTCGAAACCGGTCGCGAACACGATGACGTCGAGCTCGACCTCGCCCTCGTCGGTGCGGATGCCCTTCTCGCTGATTTCCAGGATCGGGTGCGCCTTCGCGTCGACCAGCGACACGTTCGCGCGGTTGTAGGTCTCGTAGTAGTCGTCGCAGCAGATCGGCCGCTTCGCGTACAGGTCGTGCGGCGTGAGCTTGGCCGCGGTTTCGGGGTCGGTGACCAGTTCGGCGATCTTGCGGCGGATGAACGCGGTCGCGGCGTTGTTGGCCTCCCGGCTGGTCCCGATGTCGTTGAACGTCGCGAACATGAACTGGAACCCGCCGCCGCTGTTCCACTGCCGCTCGAAGATCTCATCCCGCTCGGCGTCGCTCATCCCGGTGGCCGGGACGTCGCTCTCGTCGAACCCGAAGGCGGTGACCGACCCCAGCACGCTGGTCCAGTACCCGTCGTAATCGGCATGGATCTTGTCGAGCAGGTCCGGATCGAGCGGCCCGTGCTGCGCCGGCACGATGTACTGCGGGGTGCGCTGGAAGACCGTCAGGTGCCCGCATTGCGGGGCGATCTCGCTGATGCACTGCACGCCGCTGGAGCCGGTGCCGACCACGCCGACGCGCTTGCCGCGGAAGTCGACGTCGTGATGCGGCCAGCGGGCCGTGTGGTAGATCTCGCCGCCGAACGCCTCCTGCCCGGGGAAGTTCGGCACGTTGGTCGATGACAGCAGGCCCACGCCCTCGACCAGGAACTGCGCCGACCAGCGCTGACCGGCGTCGGTCACCAGCTCCCAGCGCTCGGTGTCGTCGTTGAAGGTGGCACTCTCGACCGTAGTGTCGAAGACGATGCTGCGCTTGAGGTCGTAGCGGTCGGCGAACATCGTCAGGTACGAGTGGATCTCGCGTTGCCGCGGGTAGCGCTGCGTCCACTTCCACTGCTCGAACAGGTCCTGGTCGAAGGAGTAGCAGTACGCCGTGACCTCGGTGTCCGAGCGCGCGCCCGGGTAGCGGTTCCAGAACCAGGTGCCGCCGACGTCCGAGCCGTTCTCGAAGGCCTGCACGTCCAGGCCGAGGTCGTTGCGCAGCTTGTGCAGGGCGTAGAGCCCGGCGAAACCGGCGCCGATCACCGCGACGTCGACCTCGATGACGTCTGACTTGGTCTCCTCGACGGCTGCACTCATGCCCGACGGTCCTCTCTCTCACGCCAGCAACCATCGTCAGCGCGCCGACCGGCTCGCCGGTGTCCCATTTCGATACGGGCTAGCCGAAGGTGAAGTCGTAGGCCTGTACGTGCGCCGTGGCCGCGAGGGTGAGCACGTGTCGGGCCGACGCCGGCGCGCTGGCGAGGGTGTACAGCCTGGGTACACCGGACACGGCGACCGTACGGGTGGGTCGGCCGTCGATGGAAACCGCGACCGTGCCGGATCCGCCGAGCACGAGGTAGACGTGTCGGGCCCGGTAACTCAGCTCGAGGCGCGCGTCGGCGTCGGCGGTGAGCGTCTCCGACCCCTGCGTCCATCGCCCGGCGAGCGCGAAGCCGTCGGGATCGAGGCGGGCCGGGAAGCGGTAGGTCGTGGGCCGCTTCGCGATGATGCGGACGCCCGAGCTCGCGTGCAGCGGCGCGTACTGGTAGCCGAGGTAGGTCTCGGGGGTTTGGTCGTTGTCCAGGTCGGCGGTCGGGACGTCGGTCGGCCGGCCCAATGTCGTCTGCGGGTCCGCCTGGTGCAGCAGTTGCCGGATGAGCGACTCGGTGTCGCCGTACCCGCCTTCGCCGAATGACACGTGCCGGATGGTGCCGGTGGCATCCACGAGGTACTCGGCCGGCCAGTACTGGTTCTGGTAGGCGTTCCACGTCGCGTAGTGGTTGTCGATGGCGATCGGGTACTTCACCCCGAGCGCAGCAGCCTGGTGCTCGACGTTGGATCGGACGTGCTCGAACGCGAACTCCGGAGTGTGCACGCCGATCACGACCAGCCCGGACCGCGCATAGCTGCGGTACCAGCTTTCGACGTGCGGCAAGGTGCGCTGGCAGTTGATGCAGCTGTAGGTCCAGAAGTCGATCAGCACGACCTTGCCGCGTAGCGCCGCCAGTGACAGCGGCCGGTCACCGCGGGTGTTGAGCCAACTGGAGATGCCGGTGATCGCGGGGGCGTGGCCGCAGTTCTGCAAAGCGGTTCCGCCGGGGGAGCAGGCTGCGCCCAGGTCGCCCGGGGCTGCGGGCCGGGCCGATGTGTCATCGGGCTGCGAGGTGACCTTGCGGAGGGCGTCCTGGGCCTGCCGGCCGCCCTCGACGCTGTTCTGCAGCGCCGCGGTGTAACCCGTGACCTCGCGCTGCAGCGCGTCGGTCAGGTTGCCCGCGAGCAGCACCGCGAGCACGAGCATGAGGACGCCGCTGCCCATCCGCAGCCCCCGCGCGCGTCGCCGCAGCGCGCTCACCCGGGTCGTCAGGGCATCGCCGGCCAGCGCCACGATGAGCAGCGGAATGCCCGCTCCGACGCCGAACGACGCGGTCAGCACCACGGCCCGCCAGCCGATGTGGTGGGTGGCACCGACCACTGCGATCGTGGCCAGCACCGGGCCGGCGCACGGGACGTAGAGCAGGCCCAAGCCGAGTCCGAGGATCACGCCGTTCCCGCGTGGGGCGCGCCCCGCACGGGGTACGAGCCGACGGAACGGTCGCTCGACGAGATCGGCGACCTGCGGCACGAGCAGTGTGAGACCGATGACGACGAGGACGGCGATGCCCACATTGCGCAGCAGGTCTTGTGGCAGCCCGATTGCACTGAGCACAAGTGAACCGAGCAAGGTCGACAGGCAGAAGCTGACGACGAGCCCGACCACCACCCACACCGGTCGCCACGACCGCGAGGGCCGCTCATCACCGCCGGTAGTGTCGATCGAGCGATCGCCGACGCCTGCGGTCAGGACGATCGGCAGCACCGGCAGGACGCACGGCGAGATGCTCGTGATCAGCCCCGCCACCAGCCCGATGACGACCAATGTGAACAACGAAGCCCCTGACACATATCACCGGCGGACCCCGAGCGTATGTCGTGCCACCCCCGGTGTTACTGAGCCGGCAATTACCGTGCCCTTACGGTCCTTCAGGTGGCTTTGACCAGGTCAGTCGACCGGCCAGGTGTGCGATTCGGCGATGAGCTCGGTAATCGCGGCCGCGCAAGCGGGCCGGGTGAGGTGGTAGCCCTGGGCGCGCGGACAGTTGAGGTTCTTGAGGATGGCGAGTTGCTGCGGGTTCTCGATTCCTTCGGCGGTGACGGTGAGCTTGAGTGCGTCGGCCATGGCGAGGATGGCGGCGACCAGGGCGGAGTCGTCGGGGTCGGTGCCGAGGCCGTTGACGAAGGCGCGGTCGATCTTCACCGAGTCGACCGGAAATTGCTTGAGGTAGCTCAGCGATGAGAAGCCGGTGCCGAAGTCGTCGATGGACAGGGTGACGCCGAGGGCCTTGATCGTGGCGAGGGTGGCACCGAAGTAGTCCGCGTCTTCCATGAACACGCTTTCGGTGAGTTCGAGGCAGACGTCGGTGGGCGGTGCTCCGGTGCGGCGCAGGATGTCGGTGATGACGTCGGTGATGTCGGGGGCGAGCATTTGCCGGACGGAGAGGTTCACGGCGATTGACATTGCCGGGGCGCGGCGTTGCCATTCGACCAGTTGGGTGCAGGCCTGTTCGAGAACCCATGCGCCGATCGGGATGATCAACCCGGTTTCCTCGGCGAGCGGGATGAACTCGGCTGGGCTGATGAGTCCTCGTTCGGGGTGTTCCCACCGCAGCAGCGCCTCGGCGCTGACCATGAGTCCGGTCTGCAGATCAATGACGGGCTGGTAGTGGACGACGAATTCGTTGCGTTCGAGGGCGTGGCGTAGGGCCGACGCGGTGGCCATGCGTCCTTCGGCGTTGGCCCGCAGCTCGTTGTCGAAGACCTCGACGCGATTGCGCCCGAGGCGTTTGGCGACATACATCGCGGCGTCGGCGTCGCCGAGCAGACTCTCGGGAGTGGCGGTGTCGTCGGCGAGGGCGATGCCCATGCTGGCGGTGATGTGCAGGTCGTGTTGCCCGATGCGGTAGGGCTGACTGATGGCTTTGCGCACACGCTCGGCGATCTGTCCGGACTCATAGCTGGACGCGTCCTCGCAGATGATGACGAATTCGTCGCCACCGAAGCGAGCCAGCGTGTCGCTTTGGCGGATCGCGTCGGCAATGCGGGCACCGGCGTGGGTCAACAGTTCGTCCCCCGCACGATGGCCGATCGTGTCGTTGACCGTCTTGATGTTGTCGAGGTCGAGGAAGATCACGGCGAGTTGGGCGCCACGTCGTCGGGTCGCGGTGAGAGCGTGCGTGAGGCGGTCGGTGAGCAGGACGCGGTTGGGCAGGCCGGTGAGGCTGTCGTGCAGGGCCTGGTGGGTGAGGTCGGCCTCCATCTGCTTGCGTTCGCAGATGTCCTGCAACTGCGCGAGGAAGTAGGCCGGTGCACCGGCGTCATCGCGGACCAGGGTGACATGCAAGGCGGCCCAGACGATGGTGCCGTCGGGGCGGATGTAGCGGCGCTCGTCGGCATACGTGTCGTGGCCGGCGGCCAGGCGGGCCGTCATCGCCGTCGCCAGCAACACGTCGTCGGGGTGGTTGTAGTCAGCCCAGCTGCGGCCGACGAGCAATTCCTCCGCCCGACCCATCAGCGCGCACACCGCCGCATTGACGCGGGTCGGAATGCCGTCCAAGCCGAGGATGCCGGCGCCGATGCCGCCTTGGTCGAAACCGGCTTGGATGCGGATCTCCGCTGCTTTCTGCGCGTCCGCGACGCGGACGCGGTCGGTGATGTCGCGCAGCGTGCCGGCCAGCTTGCTCGCGCGACCGTCCTCGGCGACCTCGACCGCGATGCGGCCCTCGACCCAGATCGCGGTCTGGTCGGCACGGGTCATCCGCAGCGTGAGGTCATTGCTGATCCCGTACCTGACGGCGTCGATCCAACCTTGCTCGACGACCGCCTGGTCGTCGGGGTGAATCATCGAGGCGAACAGCCCCGGCGATGCGGTGACAGCCGGGTCGAGCCCGAGGATGCGATAGAACTCGGCCGACCAGGTCAACTCGTCCCGCGTGCGATCGAATTCGAAGCTGCCGACCCCGGCGATGCGTTGCGCCTCAGCCAGCCGACGTTGGCTGTCGTGCATCTGGCGGTGGGCGGTGATTCGCTCGGTGATGTCACTGGCGACTACGCCGACACCGAGGATCTCGTCGCCCAGGTCGACGGGGTAATAGCTGACCAGCCAGTGTCGTCTTTCCAGCGGATTGGCGGTGGGCGCCCCCACCACCTCGACATCGACCACCGACTCCCCGTGATCGAGGACCCGTCGGTACAAAGGCTCCATTTGTGGCCAGACCAGGGGGACGAGGTCAGGCAGTAGGCGTCCGAGTTGTTCGTCGACCGTCGCCCCGTTGAGTGCTGCCAGCGCCGCGTTCACCCGAACCCGGCGGTAGTCGCGATCGACGAAGCCGAACCCCACCGGGGCATTCGCCTGCAGTGTCTCCAGCAGCGCCAACGTCTCCGCTGCCTTGCGTTCGGCCGAGCGCAGCCCGGTCTCCAACACCTTTGCGTCATCGATGTCGGTGGCCGTCCCGACCCATTTCTGTACCGTCCCGAATTGGTCGCGCAGCGGATCAGCCCGCACCGTGTGCCAGCGGTATTCGCCGTCGCAACGTCGCAGTCGACACTCCACGCTCAACGGCTCTCGATCGTCGTGCGCCCGCATCCAGCTGCGCCTCGTCGCCGCTAGATCGTCCGGGTGGAAGACGGACGCCCAGTCCGGCGCAAGGCCGACTTGGCTCATCCCGCCGGCGTACTCAGTGCCCCGCCGGTTCAGGTACTCGGTGACCCCGTCGGTGCCGACGATCCACACGATGTGCGGAAGATGCTCCACCAGCAGGCGAAAATCGACGTCGTCCGCAGGCGCGGTCACCCGGGCCCGGGAAACAGTCGCCCGCGGTCGATCGCGCGTTTCATGCCTGCCTGCATCCGAAGCCTCATCACGTGGTCACCGCCGACCGGTCCATCGATGGCCCTGCTCAGCCCTACCATCGGTCGGGTAGGCCCGAACCTGAGTTGGCCAGGTGTAGATTCGGCGTTGGCTGGGACGTAGCCGTTCGGCCTCGGACCGGCAGTGCCCGGTCCGAGAGCATCCGCTCGTTGCCGAAAACCCTCATTTTGAGATTGAGCAGTGCGAGGTCGTTGTGACACGGGCAGCCGAATCCGCCGGTGATCCGTCTGATGTGCTGGGCCTGGAGGCGGGACTGGCGGCCTTGTCAGGGCTGGTCACGGGCGTCGCCCCGCTGGAGGAGCTCCTGACGAAGGTGGCGGACTTTGCGGTCATGGCTACGCCGGGGGCCGACGGGGCCGGAGTCACCGTTCTCGAGGCCGGCCGCGCGGACACGCTCGTCGCCTCGGCCGAGTTCGTCCGCGAGGTGGATACCGTTCAATATCGTCTCGGTGAGGGACCGTGTATCTCGGCCGCGTCGAGCGGGGTCACCACCGGTTCGGCCGCACTGGGAGAGGACGCATCCTGGCCCACGTTCGGGCCGATGGCGGCTGATCTCGGCGTCCACAGCGCGATCTCCTTCCCGCTGATCCTCGACGGTGAAACTGTGGGTGCGCTCAATGTCTACGCGCATCGTCGGGACGCGTTCGACGGCTCAGCGCGCGCAATGGGGGAGCAATTCGCCGGCCCAGCGGCCGTCGCGGTACACAACGCCCGCGCGTTGGATCGGGCGCGGCGTGCAGTGGACCGACTCGAGGTCGCGCTCGCCAGCCGGTCCACGATCGATCAGGCCATCGGCATCCTCATGGCCCGCTCCGGCATCTCAGCCGAGGACGCGTTCGTGCGGCTGCGGATCATGAGTCAGCATCAGCACGTCAAGTTGGCTGCTATCGCGGCCACGCTCGTGGCGGAGGCCGTGCGGCGTGCGAATGCGCGCCGGCCCACGTCTGAGCGCTGACCGCCGCAGTGGCCGCCACGGCCAACCCGGTGTACGATCGGTGTCAGCTGATCAAGCAGCCAATTCGGGAAATGCATTCGCGAACATGCGAAATGTTGAGCAGCTGCTCCGCCCGAATATCTGGTGGACGTTGAGATCGCGGGCCGCCCACGCCCCCGATGGTCTCCGAGCCTCGCGACAACACTCACGATCTGCCCGGCCGTCGCCACGGCGTGTCTCCCGCGGGGGAACACACGCAGCACGGCACGCAGCCGGACAGGGTTGTTGGTTGCGGGACGACCGTCACGACGAGTCGCGAAGGTGCGGCGCGGGGGATGTCGGTCGTCTCGCAATCGCCGTTCGGGGCTTGCCGCGCCACCAAGATCACTGTCGCCGATGCTTGCTCCACCGGTCGTCGTGTCCTCCCGCTCACTGCCGCAGCTCAGCGGCTCGCTAGCCGCGGCTCCGCGTTGTTTTCCCCCGGCCAACGCGGGGTCGCGCCAGCTAGTTCTCCCGCGCCACGGACGGCAGTTTCTGGCCCGGTCAGTGCACTGTGAGCGGCACCGCGCCCGCGTCGGCGGCCGCGGCCGGCTCCTGCGGCTCGACCGGGCGCTGCGGCAGCAGCAACGCCGGTATGAGGGTGACGGCGATGAGCACCAGCGCCACGGTGAAGGTGGTCGCGAAGCCGTCTGCGGTGTCGGCGAAACCCTGAGCGAGCTGCGCCGGGGTGAGCTTGTCGGCGATTGCCTTGCTGCTACGTGAGGCGATCGCCGGCAGCGCGAACGGCGAGTTCTTCTCCTGATTCGTCAGCACGACCGACATCACCGCGGCGCCGACCGAACTGGCGATCTGCTGCATGATGTTCATCAGCGTCGTGCCGCGGGCGATCGTCGGGCCCTTGAGGGTCTGCAGCGACGCGGTGAACAGCGGCATCATGGTGGCGCCCATGCCGAGGCCCATGACGAAAAGGACGCCCAGAATCAACGGGTAGGACGTATGGGCATCCACCTGGGTGAGCACGGCCATGCCGGCGGTGATCAGCGCCAGCCCGGGTACGACGATCTTCCTGATGGCGATCTTGTCGGCCAGCAGCCCGGCGACCGGCATCGTCAGCATGGCGCCGATTCCCTGCGGGGCCACCAGCAGGCCGGCGTGCAGGGTGTTCTCACCACGGACCTGCAGGAAGTAGCTCGGGATGAGCAGCCCGGCGCCGAAGAACGCGACCGCAAACAGGAACATGGCGATCGTCGAGATCGACAATTGTCGGTTCTTGAACAATCGCAGGTCGATGAGTGGGTGTTCGGGGCGGAACGCATGGAGTACGAACGCGACGACCAACAGGAGCCCGAGCACGCCGGGGAGCCGGCCCGTACGGCCCGCCGGGCGCAGCAGCC
>CAXTHY010000023.1:41742-46071 GCA_964244175.1 uncultured Jatrophihabitans sp.
GAGCACGCCGGGGAGGAGCACCCGGGTGGCCATCACCGTGCCTTCCGCCGGGATGGACGAGACGCCGAACAGGAACAGGGCGAGACCGGGCGAGAGCAGCAGCATGCCGAGGAAGTCGAACGGCTCGGACGGGCTCGGGGTGTCAGCCGGCAGGACCAGCCAGGCGTAGAGCAGCGCTCCGGCCCCGATCGGCACGTTGATCAGGAAGATCCAATGCCAGCTGGCGGCATCGATCAACCAGCCACCCAGGATGGGGCCGGCGATCGGACCGAGCAGCATCGGCACCCCGAGCACCGCCATCACCCGGCCGATCCGCTCCGGCCCGGCCGCGCGCGTCATGATCGTCATGCCGACGGGCATCAACATTCCGCCGCCGAGACCCTGCAGGACTCGGAAGGTGATCAGCGAGCCGACGTTCCACGCGGTGCTGCACAGCGCCGAGCCGAGCACGAACAGAATGAGCGCGGTCATGTAGAGCCGCTTGGTGCCGAACCGGTCGGCCGCCCACCCGGACAGCGGGATGACCGTGGCCAGCGCCAGCGTGTAGCCGGTCATCGTCCATGCGACGTTCGCGTAACTCGTATGGAAAACGCGCTGGAACGTCGGCAGCGCGACGCTGACCACGGTGATGTCGAGAATCGACATGATCGCGCCGAGGACGACGACCCCCGCGACTCTGAGCACCCCCGCGTCCAGCTTCGTGCTCGCGTTGGTCTGCTGGCCGGGGACGGATCCGACACTCATGGCACTTAAGCTAGCGCAGGAGTCTCGCGCTCGCCGCCGCCCGCCTCAGCTTGCGGCCGCGACCTCGATCTCGTCCAGCGCCGAGAGCTCCGTCTTGGGCACCTCGCGCATCTGCGCGAAGATCCGCTCCTGCAGTGGGTCGATCCGCTCGTCGAGCACCGCGATGAGCGGGTACGCGATCGCGCCCGCCTGCCGCACCGCGGCGGCATCGACCAGCGGCGCGCGTACCGACGTCACCGCCACCGCGTTGACCGCGCCGGCGCCGTCGAGCGCCACGCCGGTCGTGTACGTCTCGCGCGGGTTGGCGTCCGGGTCGGCGTGGTGGTCGCGCAGGTGCAGCAGCACCCGGTGCCACTCGCGGACCTTGCCGTCGTCGGCCGGGTCGACGATGTCGTCCTCGGTCAGCGCGGCCTCGCTCGCACCCGTCGCGAACACCCGCGCGTAAGACAGCAGGGTCAGCGTCCAGAGCGCCTCGATCTCGAGGTCGTCGCGCGAGCCCTCGAGCAGCGCGACGAGCCGTTCGCAGCACCGCAGCACCGTCTGCAGGTCGTCGTAGGCGGCGACGAGCCGCGCCAGCCGGGTGGCATCGGCGTTCTCCAGCCGGCGGATCGAGGTCGGGACGTTGTCGGTTGGCGTCGTCATCGGGGCTCCTAAGCCGATCAGCCGAAGATGGTGGCGTAGAGCAGGTAGACGTTGAGGCCGATGATCGTCGCGGCCACGGCGAACATCACCGCCGTCGTGACGCGCCGATTCACCAGGGCGCCCATGATGTCGACGCGCCGCGTCAGCAGGGTTAGCGGCACCAGCGCGAACGGGATGCCGAACGACAGCAGCACCTGCGACACCACGAGCGTGGCCGTCACCGGCAGCCCCACAGACAGGACGACGAGCGCGGGCAGCATGGTCAGGGCCCGGCGGGCGAACAGCGGGATGCGGCGGCGGATGAAGCCCTGCATGACGACCTGGCCGGCGTACGTGCCGACGCTCGATGACGACAGGCCCGAGGCCAGCAGCGCGACTGCGAACGCGATCGCCGCGCCGCCGCCGGCCAACCGGCCCAGACCGTCGTGCGCGGCCTGGATCGAGTCGAGCGTGCCGCCACCGACGTGGTGGAACACCGACGCCGCGACCACGATCATCGTGACGTTGATGATGCCGGCGACACCCAGGGCCAGCGCGACGTCGGCGCGCTGGAAGCGCAGCAATTGGCGTCGCTCGGCGTCACCGCGGCAGGGCATCCGGTTCTTCGTCAACGCCGAGTGCAGGTAGACGACGTGCGGCATCACCGTTGCCCCGACGATGCCGGCGGCGAGCACGACGCTGCCCGTCCCGGAGAAGTCCGGCACCAACCCCGAGGCCAGACCGCGCGGGCTCGCACCTACCGTCGCCAGGTCGTAGGCAAAACCGAGCAGCACGATGCCGAGCAGCGCACCGATGACCAACTCGAAACGCCGGTGCCCGCGCTGGTCGAGCGCCAGGACACCGAACGCGACGACCGCGGTGATCAGCCCGGCCGGGAGCAGCGGCACGCCGAACAGCAGGTACAGCCCGATCGCGGCGCCGACGAACTCGGCGATGTCGGTCGCCATCGCCACGACCTCGGCCTGCAGCCACAGTCCGATGGAGATCGGGCGGCCGAACGTGTCACGGCACAGCTCGGGCAGGTCGCGACCGGTGACGACCCCGACCTTGGCCGACTGGTACTGCACGAGCATGGCCACCAGGTTGGCGGCGACCACGACCCACACGAGGGCGTAGCCGTACTGCGCGCCGGCCGAGAAGTTGGTCGCGAAGTTGCCCGGATCGATGTAGGCCACAGCGGCGACGAACGCCGGCCCGACCAGGTAGAGGAACGCCCGCAGCCGCCCGCGTCGACGCAGCAGCGCGAACGAGTCCAGATCGCCGGCCGCTACCGCGCGGTCGACGGCGTCGACGGCCGTCTCCTCGACGGTGCCTCCCTCGTCATCGAGGGCAGCCGGTGCGACCACGGCCGGTCAGCCCACCGACGGCCCGAGACCGAGGGACTGCGGCGTGCTCGAGTCCGGCGACGGCTGGTGCAACCCCTCGTCGAGCTGACCGAACTCGGTCATCAGCGCCCGGCTGCCGCCCCACGGCGTCTGCTCCTCGGCGATCAGCGTGTTCGTGGTCAGCAGCAGCCCGGCGACCGACGCGCCGTTCTGCAGGGCCGATCGGCAGACGCGCAACGGGTCGATGATGCCCATCTCGATCATGTTCCCGAACTCGCCGCGCAGCGCGTCGAACCCCTCGTCCGCGCCCATCCCGGTGATCCGGTCGACGACCTCCTGACCGGGGTAACCGGCGTTGGCGGCGATGAGGAACGCGGGCTCGGTGAGCGCGCGGCGCACGATCTCGACGCCGATCGCATAGTCCTTCTCGACGTTGAGCTCGTCGAGCACCGGGGCGGCGTGGACGAGGGCGGCGCCCCCGCCGGCGACGATGCCCTCGGCCATGGCCGCGCGGGTGGCCGACAGCGCGTCCTCGACCCGGTGCTGCAGCTCGGTCAGCTCGGCGTTGGTCGGGGCGCCGACCCGGATGACCGCGACCTTGCCGCTGAGCGCGCCGATCCGCTCGGTCAGCACGTCCTCGTCGATGCCGAAGGTGGCGCGCTCGAGCTCGGCCCGCAGCTGCCCGACCCGGAACTCGACCTGCTCCGAACTCCCCGCGCCGTCGATGATCGCGGTGCGGTCGGCGGTCACGCGCACCTGCCGGGCCCGGCCCAGGTGCTCGAGCTTGATCGTCTCGAGGCTGGCGCCGGAGTTCCGGCTGATCACCGTGCCGCCGGTGATGGTCGCGATGTCCTCGAGCTTGCGCAGCCGGCGGTCCCCGAAGCCGGGCGCTCGGGTCGCGACGCACTGGAAGATGCCGTTGACGTGGTTGTGCACCAGCATCGACAGCGCCGCGCCCTCGACGTTCTCGGCGATCACCACGAGCGGGCGCGGCGCGCGCATCACGTTCTCGAGCAGGGGCATCAGCTCCTGCACCTTCGTGATCTTCTCGCTGCACAGCAGGATGTACGGGTCGTCGAGGATGGCCTCGAGGCTGGCCGGGTGGGTGACCAGGTAGGGCGACACGTAGCCGTTGTCGTACTGGAAGCCCTCGACGAAGTCAACGCTCATGCCGTGCTCGACCGACTCCTCGACGGTGACGATGCCGCTGTCGCCCACGGTGTGCAGGGCCCTGGCCAGCGCCTCGCCCACCCGGTCGTCGTCGTTGGCCGAAATCGCGGCCACCCGGGCGTAGTCGGCCTCGGTCTCGACCGGGTGGGCGACCGCGTGCAGCCGTTCGACCAGCTTGGCGACGGCCAGGTCGACCCCGCGCTTGACCAGCACCGGGTTGCCGCCGGAGTTGATGGCCAGCATCCCTTCCCGAATGATCGCCTGCGCGATCACCGTGGCGGTGGTCGTGCCGTCGCCGACGATGTCGTTGGTCTTGATCGCCGCTTCCTTGACCAGCTGGGCGCCCATGTTCTCGAACTGGTCGCTCAGGTGGATCTCGCGGGCGATCGTGACCCCGTCGTTGGTGACGACCGGCGAGCCCGTGATCTTCTCCAAGATGACGTTGCGG
>CAXTHY010000024.1:0-9791 GCA_964244175.1 uncultured Jatrophihabitans sp.
CCACCAGCTGGTCGGCCGGGACGCGGACGTCTTCGAAGAAGACCTCGTTGACCTCGTACCCGCCGTCGATGAGATGGATGGGACGGACGGTGACGCCGGGCGAGCGCATGTCGATGAGCAGCATCGAGATGCCTCGCTGCTTGGCCGCCGACGGGTCGGTACGCACCAAGTTGAAGATCCAGTCGCCGTACTGCGCCAGGGTCGTCCACGTCTTCTGGCCGTTGACGATGTAGTCGTCGCCGTCGCGTACGGCCGTGGTCTTCAGCGAGGCGAGGTCGGAGCCGGCGTTGGGCTCGGAGAAGCCCTGCGACCACCAGATGTCGCAGTTGGCGGTCTGCGGCAGGAAGCGTTCCTTCAGCTCCTGGCTGCCGAAGTTCGCGATCACCGGCCCGATCATCGCGGTGTTGAACACGACCGGCGGCGGCACGTGGGCGAGGGTCAGTTCCTCGGCCCACAGGTGGCGCTGCAGCGGCGTCCAGTCCTGCCCGCCCCATTCGACCGGCCAATGCGGGACGGCCAGCCCGTGCGCGTTGAGGGTCTGCTGGGTGCTGACGACCTCGGCCTTGGTGGCTCGACCGCCATGGGCGAGGCGCTCGCGCAGCTCGGCCGGGATCTCGCTGGTGAAGAACGCGCGCATCCGTTCCGCGAACGCGCGGTCCTCCTTGCTGAGGGCTGCGTCGAGGGTGGAGTCCATGGGCGTTCTCCCGCTGTGACGGTGTCGTTCGGGTGTATCGAGGTCACGTTACTCGGGGGTAGCAGATGGCGGTCACCAGGAGATCGCGGCCCTCGAGTCGCCCGAATGCGGCGATACCGAGATACTCTGACCCGCCGGTACGCCGCCGGTCGACGGGCAGGGGGGCTTCTCACTTGGACAGCAAGACGCTGGTCGATCTGATCAGCATCCCGCTGTTCACGGGGATTATCGGCTACATCACCAACTGGACCGGCGTCTTGATGCTGTTCAAGCCGTTGAAGTTCCACGGCATCCGGGTCCCCGGGCTGCGCATCCTGTTCCCGTTCCTCCCGCGCCGGGTTCAGGTGTTGCCGCTGATCCGCTACGACGGGCGGATCGGCTGGCAGGGGATCGTGCCCTCACGCTCGGACAAGATGGCCAGCATCGCCGTCGACAAGGGCCTGCTGAAACTCGGCAACGTCGGCGATTTCTACCGCGAACTCGAACCTGACCGGATCGCCGAGCACCTGGCCGCAGTGGCCCAGAACGAGATCCGCGACGTCGTCGAGCACATCATGGAGCAGGAGAACCCGCAGCTGTGGCACGACCTCCCGCCGATCATCAAGGAGGCTGTGTTCGCCCGGGTCCGCGGGCAGCTGCCCAAGATCGTCAAGAGCATCACCGAGGAGATCGGCGAGAACGTCGACCAGCTCATCGACGCCAAGCTGATGGTGATCAAATACTTCGTCAAGCACCCCGAGTTGCTCAACGAGCTGTTCCTCATCATGGGCCGCAAGGAACTGCGTTTCATGCAGAACTTCGGCTTCTACTTCGGCTTGCCGATGGGCTTCGCCCTGTTCGGGATCCTGCAGGTGTTCCCGCAGTGGTACGTCCTGCCGCTCGGCGGAGTGATCATCGGGTGGACGGTCAACTACCTCGGCATCACGATGATCTTCGAACCGACCCACCCCACCCGGTGGGCGCCCTGGCGGCAGGGGTTGATGCTCAAGCGGCAGGGCGAGGTGACCGAGATGTACGCGCAGATGGTCGCGGACCGGGTCATCACGCTGCAGAACATCGGCAACGAACTGATGACCGGCGCGCGCAGTGACCGCACGATGCAGCTGCTCGAGGACTCGCTGCGCCCCGCCGTCGACAATGCCGTCGGCCCGGCCCGGGCCGCGGTCCGCGTCGCGATCGGCGCGAAGGAGTACGACCAGATCCGCTTGTCGGTGGCGGCCGAGGCCACTGCATTCGCGCCGATCGCGTTCAACGACGCCGAATTCAGCAAGCAGCAATCCGGCAAAATTTACAAGTTCATCTCCGAGCAGATGCGCCAAATGGGCCCCGACGACTTCGTGGAGATGCTGCGCTCGGCGATCAAACAGGACGAATGGTTACTGTTCGTTCACGGCGGCGCACTCGGATTCTTCGCCGGTCTACTGCATCTCGCGATCTTCGGAGTATGACGATATGACCGACAACGACGTGCCCCTCATCGTCGAGGGGAGCACGCCGGAAAAGGGCCTGCCGAAGGCGCAGGTCGTGCGGCGCCCGCGCCCCGGCGTCGGCCGGATCGTCGACGCGGCCGAGATGATGCGCCGGCCGAGCCCGTCCCTGGTCAAGGCCGGGCCCAACCTGGCCCGGGTGGCCGCGGTCTCGGCCTGGCAGGTCGTGAGCTGGTCGATCGGTGCAACCGTCGCCGGCGCGAACTACGTGGCCCAGCGCGCGGTCGACGGCCAGGCGCCGGCGGCGATCATGCAGGATGCCGCCACCGACCTGCGCAACGTGGCCTGGCGGGCGCTCGGCCTCAGCGACGAGCACATCCATACCCGTCCGCTGCCCGACCGCAGCACCCCGAAGCCGTCGACCCCACAGGACTTGCAACGCCGCGGAACCGACCTGCTGCGCCGGTCGAACGACGTGCACGTCGTCGAGGACACCCACCCGGCCTACGCCCGCATCCTCACCGAGATCACCCCGGACGAGGCCCGGATGTTGCGCTACCTCTACCTCGAGGGGCCCCAGCCGTCGATTGACGTGCGTACGTTCCGGCCGTTCGGGATCGGCTCGGTGCTCATCGAGGCTGGGCTGAACATGATCGCCGAGCACGCCGGCTGCCGCAATCTCGACCGCACGAATCAATACCTAACCAACCTGTCACGCCTCGGGCTGCTTGAGTTCTCCAAGGAACAGGTCACCAACCCGCAGCGCTATCAGGTCATCGAGGCGCAACCGAAGGTCACCGAGGCGCTCAAGCGGGCGGGCCGGATGCCGAAGACGATCCATCGCAGCATCCACCTCACCTCGTTCGGTGCGGAGTTCGTGCGGACGTGCCTGCCACTCAACGGCCGGGTCATCTCCCAGCGCGAGGTCAAGTCGGCTGAGGACGCGAAGAGTCGTCCGAAGCCCTGAGCGCGGCGCTGCGCGAGCCCTGTTCCCAGTCGTCGTAGCGGATGCGGGGCAGTGCGAACACCTCGCCCAAGGTGGCCCATTCGGCTCGGCCCAAGCGGGCGAGCGGATCCACCGCCCGGGCGTCGGGCCGCCCGTCGTCGGCCAGCACGGCGCGGTGGGCAGCCAGGTGCACGACCTCGCCGAACACCATCACGCAATTGCCGATCTCGTGCTCGCCGGACACCCGGCACTCGAACGCGAGCGGCGCCGAGCGCACCCGCGAGGGAGCGACGGCTGCGCTCGGCTCCCGTTCGAGCCCGGCGGCGTCGAACTCGCTCAGCTCGCCCGGGAAGTTCGTGGCCGAGTCGTTCATCGCGTGCAGCAGTGTTGTGTTGCCGATGTTGAGGACGAACTCGCCGGTGGCGCGGACGTTGGCGAGGGTGTCCTTGTTGCCGACCGAGACGAAGCACAGCGTCGGCGGATCGACGCCGGCCACGGTTGTGAACGAGTGGGGCGCGACGTTGTCGATCCCGTCCGCGGACACGCTCGACACCCAGGCGATGGCCCGCGGGATCACCGACGCGGTCAGCCACTCGTAGATGCCCCCCTCGACATCGCCGGGGATCAGTTCGACGCGATCACTCACGTCCACAGCCAAGCAGACGCAACGCTCAGCGCATGCCCTGGGTGTCTAGCTCGCCCTCGGCCAGGTCGGCCGTGGCGATCACGTGTAGGACCGCGTTGATCAGCGCCAGGTGCGTAAAGGCCTGCGGGAAGTTCCCCAGATGGGTGCCGCTGTGCACGTCGATCTCCTCGGCGTACAGCTCGAGCGGGCCGGCCAGCGACAGCAACCGCGCACACAGCCGCCGCGCCCGGGCGTAGTCGCCGATCTCGCACAACGCCGACACCAGCCAGAAGGAGCAGATCGTGAACGACCCCTCTTCGCCGACGAACCCGTCGTCGGTCTCCTCAACCCGGTAGCGCAGCACCATGCCGTGATCGGTCAACTCGTCAGCGATCGCCCGCACGGTGTTGACGATGCGCTCGTCGTCGGCCGGTAGGAACCGCACCAGGGGAGCGAGCAGCAACGAAGCGTCGAGCGCCTTGGTGCCGTAGTGCTGGGTGAGCACGCCGCGCTCGTCCACACCGTTGGCGAGGATGTCGGCCTTGATCTCCTCAGCCGCCTTCTCCCACTTGTCGGCGGCCGAATCCTGCCCGATGACGGCGGCCAGCCGGGCGCCGCGGTCGGCCGCCACCCAGCACATGATCTTGGACGAGGTGAAGTGCTGCAGCTCGCCGCGGACCTCCCAGATGCCGGCGTCAGGGTCGCGCCAGTGGTCGAGGGCCGCGTTCACCTGTTTGGCCAGGATCGGCCACATCCGGTCGTCGATGTGGTCGTGGGCCTTGCTGTGCAAGAAGACCGAGTCGAGCAGCGCACCCCAGACGTCGTGTTGCCGTTGCTTGGCCGCAGCGTTGCCGACGCGCACCGGCCGCGAGTTCGCATAGCCGGGCAGGTGCTCGAGCACGGTCTCGGTGAGGTCGCGTTCGCCGTCGATGCCGTACATGATCTGCAGGTCCTCGTCCTGCTCGGCCAGGTCGGCGATGAAGGAGAAGAAGTCGACGGCCTCCCAGTCGTAGCCCAGCGAGTACATGCCCCACAGGGCGAACGTAGCGTCGCGGATCCAGGTGTAGCGGTAGTCGTAGTTGCGGTTGCCGCCGATGGTCTCCGGGAGCGAGGTGGTCGCGGCGGCGCAGATCGCGCCCGTGGGCGAGTAGGTCAAGCCCTTGAGGGTCAACGCGCTGCGTTGCAGGTAGCTGCGCCAGGGATGGTCGGGGAACTCGCCCCGGGCGAGCCAGTGCTGCCAGTGGTGCGCCGTCCAGACCTGGCGGCGGTAGGCCTCTTCGTAGGTGTGCGGCGGTTCCTTGCGGCCCCACGACAGGGCGATGTAGCGGGTGTCGCCCTCTTTGAGCAGCGTGCGGACGTTGGCCCGGCTGCCCTCGAAACCCAGCCGCATGTCGGTCGTGAGCTTGAGCGACAGCTTGAAGCCCTCGCAGCTCATCTCGCCCTGGTGATAGACCTTGTCGGTATAGGTCCAGCGCGGCCGGCCGCGGCCGTAGTCCGGCGCCGGGTCGCACTCGATGACCGTCTGCACCTCGCCCTTCACGCAGCGGATCGTGCGCAGCAGGATGTGCTCGGCCTCGTAGTCGGTCGGCGTGCGGCGCTGGGAGCGGGACAGCTCCGACTCGTGGCGCCAGGGCCCGAGCAGCAGTGCGTCGCGCACGATGATCCAACCGGTGTCGGTGCCCCAGCTCGTCTCGAGCACCATCGTGCCCGGCAGGTAGCGCCGCGCCACTGGCACGGTGACGTCGGTCGGTGCGATGCGGAACGTACCCGCGTGCCGGCCCAGGATCGCCCCGAACACGCTGGGCGAATCCATCCGCGGCAGGCACATCCAATCGACCGAGCCGCCGGGCGAGATGAGCGCTGTGGTCTCGCCGTCGGACAGGAACCCGTAGTCGCCGATCGGGACGAATGTCTCGCCGATTGCCTTCGTGGTCTCGCCCTGCAGCGCGCCGCCGGTCGTCTCCATCAGTTCGCCTCCACCAGCGCAGGATGCGCGCCTTGTCCGACGGGCTCAAGGCCTGTCGCGGATCCGTTACCGAGTACTGGTCGCTGCGGGCGGCCTCGCCCGACGACCGCGCGGGATCCGTGCTCGAGTACGCCGCACAGTGCGAGGACGGCGACGGCGACGACGCCGTCGGCCCAGAAGTGATTCGCGGTGGCCACCACGACGACGACGGTGAGGACGGCATGGGCCGGACCGAGCCAGCGCCAGGGGCCGCGACCGAGGCGCAGCACGACCACACCGATGAGCACGGCCCACGCCACGTGCACCGAGGGCATCGCCGAGAGCTGATCGGCCCCGAAACCGCCGAACGCCGACCCGTACACCGACTGCCCGTACTCACGCGCGGTGTCGACGTAGCCGGGCAGCAGGCGTGGTGGCGCCACCGGCACCAGCTGAATCGCCAGGCACACGAAGGTCGTGAGCGCGAGCACTCGCCGCGCCCGCCGGTAGTCGTGGCGATGGCGGAGGAACAGCCAGAGCAGGAAGCCGAACATCGCCGTGAAGTGCATGGCCGCGTAGTAGAGGTTGGCCGCCTGCGCCAGCAGTGCGTTGCCGGTGAGTGCGTGTTGGATGTCGACCTCGGCCGGCAGGCGCAGCGTGCGTTCGGTACGTTCGATCCACTCCGCCCGCGCGAACGCACCGGATGTCCCGACAACCGACAGCGTCCCGGCCAGCTGCCACAGCGTGTACAGCGCGGCGATGATCGTGGCCTCGCGGGCGACCGGGCCGATCACCCGCAGCCGGGCCGGTGGCCGCGGCGTCAACGCGAGAGACGTCGCGGCGAGCGTGGCGGTGACCACCCCGGCCTGCTGCCACGTCAACGCCATGTCGCGCACGGGCCTACCGTAGCGGCGGGAATGCTGCCCGCCGACAATTCGCTGGAACCTTTCGGCGAGGCGGTGTGTGATGGGGCGCGATGACACGACGAAGCTGGGCGCTGTTCGCGGCGATGTGCCTCATCTGGGGCATCCCGTACCTGCTGATCCGCGTCGCCGTCCGTGATTTCTCACCCGGCACCCTCGTCTTCGCCCGCACCGCCCTCGGCGGGGTCATCCTCGTGCCGTTCGCGCTCGCGCGTGGCGGTTACCGCGACGTGCTGCGCCACTGGCGGCCGTTGCTCGCCTTCACCGTCATCGAGATGGCTGTCCCCTGGCTGCTGCTCTCCGACGCCGAGCGGGTGTTGTCGAGCTCGCTGACCGGTCTGCTGGTGGCCGCGGTGCCACTGTTCGGGGTCGCGGCGTCGCGAGTTGCCGGCCTCGACAGCGGTGGCGGCGGGGCGGCGCGCTACCTCGGACTGCTGCTCGGCGTCGTCGGCGTCGCGCTGCTGCTCGGCCTCGACATCGGCGCGGTCCGGCTCGGCGCGCTGGTCGAGATGGGTGTCGTGGTGATCGGCTACGCGGTGGCGCCGGTGATCATGGCGCGCCGGCTCGGGCACCTGCCGAGCATTCCGGTGATCTCGGCCTCGCTGTTGTTGGTTGGCGCCGGCTACCTGCCGTACGCAGTGACGCACTGGCCCGCCTCGGTCAGCGCCCGCGCGGGTTGGTCCGTGGTGGCTCTGGGCATCGTGTGCACCGCGCTCGCGTTCGTCGTGTTCTTCGCGTTGATCACTGACATCGGTCCGGCGCGGGCGACGGTCTTCACCTACGTCAACCCGGCCGTGGCCGTATTGCTCGGGGTGCTGTTGCTGGGCGAGGACTTCACGCTGGGGATCGCGGTGGGGTTTCCCCTTATCCTCGTGGGCTCGGTGCTGGCTACGCGCCGCTCGCGCGCCCCCGACGCCGCGGTGCCTGAGGCGATCGCGGCCGACGAGGTGTGCGAGCGTGACGGGCCGGACCCGGTCGCGTCAGTCGATGCGGACATCGCCGTGCGGTGTGTCGAAGATCGCGGCCACGACCCCGGTGTCGCCGTCGAACGGTGAGGTCCATTCGACCTCGACTTCGTCGAACGGCTCCCGGGTGGGGGTGCTGAGGTAGGTCTCGACCGTGGCCTCGTCGCCGGCGATCTCCAGCCGCCGCAGGCCGATCGACGATCCACCGGCCGCCGGATGGTGTTGCTCGTCGCTCTCCCATTGGATGAAGAACGGCAGCTGCGGGTCGTCGGTGACTTCGTTGATGCCGATCTGCCGCCAGCGCAGGTCGAAACCGTCGGGCCGGCGGCGATGGCCGGCGGCGGACGGTCGATCGAGGCGGCCCTCGTAGGTTGCGATGTCGTCGACGCGGACGGCCCAGGCCAGCCAACCGCCTCCGGTCGCCGATCGTGCGGCTACGGCCCGGCCGAACGGCGCGTGATCGACCGCCGGATGGTCGAGCGTCGCGACGACCTCGAAGTAAGTCCCGGCCGCCAGCGGCAACACGAAGTTGCGGGTTCCGAAGGATGGGTGGATGCCACCGTCGGTGAACCCGGCGCCAAGCCGGGCCCCGATCCGTTGTACGCAGGCGCCGAGCCCTTCCCGGCCCGCTACGTAGGAGAGGTGATCGAGGTGCATGTCGTCATGGTGACCCACCACACTGGGTGTCCGGCACGCGGGTCGGTGCTCGCTTGTCCGACTACGACTGGTAAACGCCGATGCGGGCGGGTTCAGCTGGTGTAGAGGTCGAGTCCGGTCGCTGTCGGCACCGCATCGATGCCACCGCAGTCGAGCCACGCGCTCGCGACGTCGTCGACGCTGCTCGGCTGCGGGCCGGACGCCGCGCGTCGCAGCAATGCCGCCGCGAGCCGTCCCTTGCCGAACTTGCTGTGGTAACTGATGATCCCACGCCCGCCGCCGGGCAGAGGGGAGAGCACGCGCACCGCCACGGTGCGCTCGCGCAGATCGCGACCCGGCCGCCACATCGCCGCGTAGTCGCCCGAGCGCAGGTCGACGATCAGGCCGCGCCCGAGCAGCGCGCGGCCGTCGCCATCGGCGCCGAGCAGCTCGGTGAGCACGGGGCGCCAGTAGCTCGCCGCGATACCGAGGCCGGGCAGGACCGCCTTGGCCGGCACCCGGTAGTCCGGGACGGGTTCGTCGCCGCGCACGATCCCCAGCAGGCCGGAGAAGATCAGCACGCGGCGCTGCGCAGCGCGCTGCACGGCCGGTTCGGTGTTCGCATAGTCCAGGCCGTCGTAGACGACCCCGGCGTAGCGGCGCAGCGCGGGTGTCGTGGGAGAGTCGCGCACTGCCGCGTTGGCCGGGAGCGCCGCCGCGGCGACGCCCGTGGGCAGCAGTAGCGCCGCCGCGGCCTGCTCGGGATCGCCGGTCAGCAGCCGCGCCAGCGCGTCCTGCACCGCGCCGCGGGCGACGGCCAGCGGGCCTGCCGTGTCGCGGGTGCGCAGTGCTCGGCCGCGGCCGCCGGGGGACTTGACCTCGCTCGGCGGCAGCAGCACTCGCACGCCGCGAGACGTTACGCGAGCGCGGTGGGTCAGTCGGCGGTAGTGATCAGTTCACGCAAGGTCGGCCAGGTCGCGGCGAATCCGCGGTGCAGCCGCAACCCGGGGACGTCGTCGATGGCCCACCAGGTGACGGCTGTGCTCTCGGCGTTCACCGGTGCCACCACGGTGTCGCCGTCCGTGCGCGCGACGATCGTCGTGTACGACCAGCCGCCGTGCTCATCGACCAGCTCCTGCAGAGGGGTGACGGTGCTTGGGTCGAGCGATGTCTCTTCCGTGGCTTCGCGCAGTGCGGCGGTGATCGGGTCCTCATGACTGTCGCGGGCACCGCCCGGGACGGCCCACGTGTCGCCCTCATGCGTCCACGCGGCGCGATGCTGCAACAGCACGCGGCGGCCGTCGGTGATCAGCAGGCCGGCGGCCCCGAAACGACCCCAATGCCGATGTCCGAGCGAGCACTGCACCCAGCCGTTGCCGTCGCCGTGGTGCACAGTGGTCGAACCTATCCTCGCGAACGGACTGGTGAAGTTGTCGACGTCGGCCCGCCAGGTCGCCTCTCGGGCGGAAGGCCGCTCGTGGCGGCAGATTTGGGACCGGGGGCCATGTATCGGGTCGGCACCAGTAGTGAACCGCATCCCCGCGTGGCCGATTCCCCCGGTCGGGTGATCAGGGCGCGCCCGTCTCCGCCGGCAGCCCCAGCGCCGCGGCGGCCGCCCGGACGACGTCCG
>CAXTHY010000024.1:9801-38801 GCA_964244175.1 uncultured Jatrophihabitans sp.
CAGATTTGGGACCGGGGGCCATGGATCGGACCGACGTCGCGGACCACGTTACCTGGTCCGCCGGCTGTGTAGGACGTTGCGCGCAACCTCTCATCAGAGGCAGGCCACGTATCGTGGAGCGGTGCGTACAGGAGCCGCGACATGACCCGCGACGATGCCTGCGGCGACTCGCGCCGCGCGCGTCCGCACCGACCCGCGGTGCACGCCGACCTCACCGAGATGATCGACGCCGCGGGTGGATCGTCACCGACGTCACGCTTGGAACTGGCCGCGGCGACAGCAGCTGCGGTGGTCGAGGCCGGCCGCCATCCGGGTGACGGCGCGCGCTTCGTCGGCCTCGCCGATCGGGTCGGCCTCGACACCCTCGCTGCGCTGTGGCGCGACAGCGATCCGGTCAGCCTGCCGGGCGCGCTATGGGCGCTGTACATGATGCGCCAGTGGTGCCAGCTGGACGCTGACGAGGTGACCCGGCTGTGGCGCCGCGGCGAACCGCTGGCGCCGGCCGATGCCGTCGTGGCCGGGGTGGCCGACTTCGCCGACGCCGGTGCGATTCGCGATCTCGCCGACGCCGTGCTCGGCGGTGTCTACCAGGGCGATCTCGCGGTGGCGCTCGAACGCGCGGCCGCGTTCTTCCGGGTCGTGGCGGCCGGGCGCCGCTCCCTGCCCGACACCGACGTCGGCGACAACAGCGCCGACGACGACGCCCGCCACGACACGGCGCTGGCCGCGCGCAACGAGCGCGTGGCGAGGGCGTTGGCGACCGCGGCCGGCCGCTGGCGCGCCGGCACCCTGTACTGAACTGCGCCCTATAGCACACCGGACCGACACATCGGCTCCGGCGCCCCACAGCCCGGCCGGCCGTCCACAGATCGCCGCGCGCACCCACGCAGCCGGCTCGCGGCCAGCACGCTCGTGCGATGACGATCCACACCGAGTCCCAGCGCATCTCCGGGCCGACCGAGCTGCTGCAAGCCATCCCGTACCTGCTCGGGTTCCATCCCCGCCGCAGTCTCGTCGTGGTCGGGCTGGCCGACGGCGTCCTCGTCGTCACCGCCCGCCTCGACCTCGACGACGCCGTGGTTCCGGGCGTCATCAGGCAGACCGTCGACACGCTGTGCCGGGGCGGCAGCACCGACCTCATCGGCGCCGTCATCGACGACGACACCGAGGTCGCCGCCCTGGGCGACCATTGGGCCGGGGTAGTCGGCCACCTGGAACGTGCCGCCGCTGACACCGGCTGCACGATCAACGACGTGTTGGCGTACTCCGCCGGCCGCTGGCGTTCGGTGCGCTGCGCGTCAACCGACTGCTGCCCGCCGACCGGTCGATCGATACCGCGCGCACCTTCAGCATTCGCGGCGGCCGCAACCTTTGCCGGCGTGGTGGCGTTACCCGACCGCACGGCGCTCGAGCAACTGCTCGACCCGCTGCCCGACGACGAACGCGCGCAGCTGCGCCCGCTGCTCGACGCCGCCGAGCACGAGTTCGTGGGCGCATTGGTGAGCGGTGGATCGGATCGGCTCGACCGCTCGGTGAAGCGCGCGATGTTCGCTACCGCGCGGCAGGCCGACGAAGCCGGTTGGGACGGCCTGGACGACCCGACGGTGGCCCGCTACGGCGCCGCGCTCAACGGCCGCGCACTCCGCGACTCGATGTGGACGGCGATCGACGACGGGCGTTTGAACGGCAGGGGGTTGTGGCGTGAGCTCGCACGGCGCCTGCCGAGCCCGTACGACGCGGCGCCGCTGTTCCTCTACGGCTGGGCCTCGTGGCGATCGGGCGACGGCGCGTTGGCAGGTATCGCCGCCGACCGCGCGGTGGCGAGCGACCCTCGCTACAGCGCCGCGGACCTGCTGCAGGCCGCAGTGACGTACGGCCTCGATCCGCGGCGGACGCCGCGGCTGCGGCTGCCGCGCCCGGCCTGAGCGCGCCGTGTGCAGTTCAGAGTGCAGCCGCGTGCGGGCGGACCGGCTTGGGCAGCTCCGACATGCCGGTCAGCTCGTCGTCGACGGCGGCCGCGCACGCCCGGCCCTCGGCGATCGCCCAGACCACGAGCGACGCTCCGCGGCTGGCGTCGCCGCACGCGTAGACGCGCTCGGCCGAGGTCTGCCACCGGTCGTCGATGCCCACTGTGCCGCGGCCCGGAGCGGTCTCGGCGCCCAAGGCGTCGAGCAGCTCGGGCACGTCGGTGCCGATGAAGCCGGCCGCGAGCAGGACCAGGTCGGCCGGCAGCTCGGTCTGCGAGCCTTCCACCGGCCGGAATTCGCGCCGCCCGTCCACGCGGACGATCTCGACCTCCTCGACCTGCACGGCCCGGACGTGGCCGTCGCCGTCACCCAGGAACGAAACAACCTCACGGGCCCAGGCCTCGTGAACGCCTTCGTCGTGGGCGGGCGACTGGCCGCGGCTGCTGGGCGCCGAGGGCCACCGCGGGTTGATCAGCCCGGCGCGCTGTTCGGGGCGCGGGTTGTGGTCGAGCACGGTCACCGACAGCGCGCCCTGGCGGTTGGCGGTGCCGAGGCAGTCGGCCGCGGTGTCGCCACCGCCGACGATGATCACGTGCTTGCCTTGGGCCCCGATGGCCGGGGTCGCGATGTCGCCGGCCTGGACGCGGTTGCCCTCAGGCAGGTACGTCATGGCCTGGTACACGCCACTGAGTTCGCGGCCCGGCGTCGTGAGTTCGCGCGGCTCCAGCGCGCCGACCGCGAGGATCACGGCGTCGAAGCGTTCCCGCAGCGTGACGACGTCGTCGGCGCCGATGTCGGTGCTGACGCGGAATTCGGTGCCCTCGCCGATCATCTGCTCGACGCGGCGGTCGATCAGGTCCTTGGGCATCTTGAAATCCGGGATCCCGTAACGCAGCAGGCCACCGAGGCGATCGTCGCGCTCGAACACGGTGACCGCGTGACCGGCGCGGGTCAGTTGCTGCGCCGCTGCCAGTCCCGCCGGCCCGGAACCGACGACCGCAACGCGGTTGCCGGTGCGGTCGGCCGCGGGCTGGGGCTCGACCAGTCCCTGCTCGAAGGCCTTCTCGACGATCGTCACCTCGACCTGCTTGATCGTGACGGGGTCGGTGTTCAGCGCGAGCACGCAGGCGGCCTCGCACGGCGCGGGGCAGATCCAGCCGGTGAATTCGGGAAAGTTGTTGGTCGCGTGCAGGCGCTCGCTGGCGCTGACCCAGTCCGAGCGGGCGACGTACTCGTTCCACTCCGGGATCAGGTTCCCGAGCGGGCAGCCGCTGTGGCAGAAGGCGACCCCGCAGTCCATGCAGCGCGCAGCCTGCTCGCTGACGACCTCGTCCTTGGCCCGCAGGTAGATGGGTTGCCAGTCACGGACCCGCTCGGCCGGCGGGCGTTTCGGGGTGTCCACGCGATCGTGCTTCAGGAAGCCGCGCGGGTCGTAAGCCACTGGAGTTCCTCTCCGCTCAGGCCTGCCGGGCAGGTCGGTCGGGCGCGTGCGCCGCCGCAGCGTGCTGCCCGGCGCGATGCATGTTCATGAGGCCGGCGCCGGGCGGGGCGCCGCGGAGGCGAGGCAGCGGTGACTCGCGACGGGCCCAGTCTAGCTGGGCGGGTTGCGTCGAGTGGTTGCGTCGAGTCGAGCGGTTGCGTTGGGCGGTTGCGTCGAGCGGTTGCGTCAGCGTTGCGTCAGCGCGTGCGGACGAACACGTGGTCGCTGATGTGGCGATCGAAGATGGCGCTGGTGGCGTCGCCGAGCAGTACCTCGACCCCGCCGGCGATCGGCGTGACGCTGGCGTGCAGGCCCGGCCGCAGCCCGGCCGTGTCGAGGCGGTGCATGAGGGCGGCGTCGTTCTGCAGCTGCTCGCTGATCCGGTCGATGACGATGTCGGTGTCCGGCGTCGCGACAGCCTCGGTCAGCGACACGAGCGCGCCGGACGGGACGGTCGTGGCGAAGGGCAGGCCCAACTGGTCCAGCCCCGGGATCGGGTTGCCGTGCGGGCAGACGAGCGGCTTGTCGAGCAGCGCCACGATGCGCCGCTCCACCTTCTCGCTCATCACGTGCTCCCACCGGCAGGCCTCGATGTGCAGGTCCTCCCAGTCCAGACCGATGATGTCGGCGAGCAGCCGTTCAGCCAGGCGGTGCTTGCGCATCACCCCGACGGCTTCGTGGCGGCCCTTGTCGGTCAGTTCGAGATGCCGGTCGTCGGCCACGTGCAGCAGACCGTCACGCTCCATGCGCGCGACGGTCTGGCTCACCGTGGGTCCGCTCTGCGCGAGGCGTTCGGCGATGCGCGCGCGCAGCGCCACCACGCCCTCTTCCTCGAGCTCGAAGACGGTGCGCAGGTACATCTCGGTCGTGTCGATCAGATCGCTGTGATGACTCACCCCGCACCCCCTTCGCCCTGATGGGTTGCCGAGTCTAGTCGGCGACTTGACCATTGAGCCCCAGGCAACAGCGAACCCCGGAAACGGCGCTGGCTACACAGAGGGCCCGGAGCGGCGGTCAGTTCTCGAGGTAGTCGCGCAACACCTGCGAGCGCGACGGGTGGCGCAACTTGGCCATCGTCTCGCGCTCGATCTGGCGGATGCGCTCGCGGGACAGCTTGAACGCCCGGCCGATCTCGTCCAGCGTCTTGGGCTGGCCGCCGTCGAGGCCGTAGCGCATGCGTACAACCACTGCTTCGCGCGTGTCGAGCGTGTCGAGCACGTCCTGCAGCTGGGCCCGCATGAGGCCGCCCTCGACTTGGGTCTCGGCCGCCGAGGTCGCGCGCTCGTCGGCGATGAAGTCACCGAGCGAGGCGTCGTCGTCGGCACCGACGGTCTGGTCGAGGCTCACGAGGTCGCGAGACAGGTCGATGAGTTCGCGGACGCGCTCCTCGGTGATGTCCAACTCGTGTGCCAGCTCGGCGTGGTTCGCCTCGCGGCCGAGCTCCTGGTTCATCTCGCGGCGGATGCGCTGCAGCTTGTTGACCTGCTCGACGAGGTGGACGGGCAGCCGGATCGTGCGCGACTGGTCGGCCATCGCGCGGCTGATCGCCTGACGGATCCACCACGTCGCGTACGTCGAGAACTTGAAGCCCTTGGTGTAGTCGAACTTCTCGACGGCACGGATCAGGCCGAGGTTGCCCTCTTGGATCAGGTCGAGGAACGGCATGCCGTGCCCGGTGTAACGCTTGGCCAGCGACACGACCAGCCGCAGGTTCGCGCGCAGCAGATGGTCCTTGGCCCGGTCGCCGTCGACGACGACCGCGCGCATGTCGCGCTTGCGGGCCGCGGTGTAGGTGTTCCGGTCGGCCAGCAGGTGCCGGGCGTAGAGACCGGCTTCGATGCGCTTGGCCAGGTCGACCTCGTCGGCGGCGGTCAGTAGAGCGACCTTGCCGATCTCGTTGAGGTAGACGCGCACCAGGTCGGCCGAGGCGGCCGCCTCGTCCAGGTCACGCGTCGCGATGGCGGCGCGGTTGGGCTGGAAGATGTCGACCGGCTCGTCGTCCTCGCCTTCGAGCGCAGTGGCGATCGTGTCGGTCGTCGACTTGGCGGCGGCCTTGGCCGCGGCCTTATTGGTACGTGAACCGGTGCGAGAGGTCTTCGCGCGGGCCGACGGTGCCGCAGTGCCGGCATCGGCCTCGATTGGCTCCATCGACTCGGGGGTCTTCGTGGACGTGCGGGCGCTGCGGTGGCCGCGGGCGGTGACCCGCGACTCGGTCGACGGCGCGCGCGTGCGCGCGGATGTCGACGACGCGCGCGACGCAGTCCCGGCGGCGCTGCGCGCGGCGGGACGAGAAGTTGCGTTGCGGGACGTTGTCACTATGTACCAGACCACCTTGGGTACGAGGGCTCGGTATTGCGGACAATCCGGTTGCCCTCAACTGTTCGTGTCACGGGCGGGGTTCGGATTCACTGACACAACGTGGTGAGGGGCCCCAAATGTTCCCGAATTACGGGCGCCGACGTACTTTGCTCAGGTCGGACTCAGATCAAGCAGTAGCGTTACCGGACCATCGTTGATCGACTCTACGCGCATGTCGGCACCGAATATGCCGGTCTGCACCGGTGCGCCGGCTTCCCGCAGCGCCGTTACGAAGGCAGTGAAGACCGGCTCGGCCGCCGAGCCCGGCGCGGCGGCGGCCCACGTCGGGCGCCGGCCCTTGCGGGCGTCGCCGTAGAGCGTGAACTGGCTGACCGCGAGAATCGCCGCGCCCGCGACGTCGGCCACGCTACGTTCGTCGCGCAGGATCCGCAGGCCGTGGACCTTGCGGGCCAGGGCGCCGGCCTGCTCGGGCCCGTCGCCGTGTGTGACCCCAACCAGCACGAGCAGCCCGCCGTCAATCGCCGCGACCTGCTCGCCGTCGACGTGCACCGCGGCCCGGGTGACCCGCTGGACCAGCGCTCTCATTGCACCACCCACTGCGCGTCTGCGTCGTCCACCAAACCGGCCTGCACCCCGACATCGTGGCAGGTGCCGCACGGCACCGACCCGGCACGAGCATTTCGGGCGTAACGGTGCCACGATGGGCAGATGCGCCGCGCCCACGCCCCCGAGCCGGTGTTGATCACCTCGGCGCACGAGAGCGGCGACGACGAGTACGACCGGCGCCGGAAGAAGTACGCGATCATGATGACGTTGCGCGCGCTGTGCGTCCTCGGTGCCGCGCTCACCTACCACGTGTCGATCGTGCTGGCGCTGGCCTTCGTCGTCGGCGGGATGGTTCTGCCGTGGTGCGCGGTGATCATCGCCAACGATAGGCCGGCGAAGAAGCGGGCCACGACCCCCGCCCACCACGATCTGCGCGCCGAGCGGGCACTGCCGTCGGGGGACGACGGGCGCACGGTCGACGGCTGAGGCAGAATCTCCAGTCGTGGCGACCGAAACGCAGGTACTCGAGTCCCCGGCCACGTCGGATACCGACACCGGTCCGGAGATGTTCCACTACGTCCGGAAGAACAAGATCGCCGAGAGCGCGGTGATGGGCACCTTCGTCGAGGCCCTGTGCGGGGAGGTCTTCCCGGTCACCAAGACCCCCAAGCCCGGCTCGCCGGTGTGCCCGGCGTGCAAGGAGATCTACGAGAGCTTGCGCTCCTGACGCGGCCGCTTCGCCGCCCGCGCCGCCCGCCCGTCGACCGGGGGTGTCGGCTTGGGCGCGCCGCCGGATGAGCCGGCATCGGCCTCCTCGTCGGAGTGGAACACCTGCCAGTTGCGGGGATCGAGCACCCGCGGGGGCTTCGTCTTGGCCGGCTTGCGCTGCTCGATCGCCGCGTTGAACTCGGCCCCCAGCAGCACGCCCAGGGCCAGTGCGAAGAAGAACAGCAGCGCGGCGATCGGGGCCGCCAGCGTGCCGTACGCGTGGTTGTGATCGAGGATGAACGTGATGTAGGCCCGCAGCCCGGCCGAGCCGGCCAGGAACACCAGGACGGCCAGGCAGGCGCCCGGCAGGCCGCGATGCCACGGCAGCCGGCGAGGGGGAGCGAGCTTGTAGAACGTCGTCAGGCCGATCAACAGCAACAGGACGAGTACGGGGTAGTACCCGGCCTCGATGAGTGTGCTCACCGTCGGCCGCACACTCTTCGGAAACGATCGGCGCAACAGGTCCGGACCGAGCACCAGCATCGGCAGCAGGAACACGCCCAGCACGACCGTGGCCAGGAACAGCCACAGGGCCAGCAGTCGGCTCTTCACCGGTCCGCGCAGATCGCGCATGTCGTAGGCGATGGCGATGGTGTTCACGAACGTCGCGGTCGCTGACGACCCGGCCCAGAGCGCCAGCACGAAGGCGATGCTGATGATGTCGGCGCGCTCGCCGTAGAGGACCTCGCGCAGGGTCGGCCGGATGACCTGCTGCACGACCTGTTCGCTGAACGCGCGGCTGAGCGTGTTCTCGATCTTCAGCTCGGTCTGCTGGACGGTGCCCGCGCCGAACCAGCGCGAGACGTAGCCCAGCGACGCGATGAGCGACAAGAACAGCGACGGCAGGCTCAGCAGTTGCCAGAACGCGGCCTCGGCCGACAACCCGAGCACCCGGTCCTGCCACGCCTTGACGACTGCGCGCTTGAGCAGCGACGGCAGCACGCGCACGGCGCGCAGGACGCGTCGCAGAAGGGGCACGGTGACCAGTCTGCCTACCCGCCCGGCCGAAGCTCGGTGTTCGGGGGCGTCGAGCGTGTCGATCGAGCACCCGAGCGGCGTGCCGTGCGAGTGCCGTCGGCGGCCCGGGCTACGTTCGTGGAGTCGATGCCGGAGCGCCTCAGGGTTTCCGGCATCGTGTCGCGTCTGTGGCAACGGTGCCGGGCGCGCCCGTCGAGCAGCCCGGAGGCCGGAACACAGTGGCGGCGCCACGCGCGACCGACGACCCGGCGCGGCCGAGGCTGCGAGCTTGGCAGCGGGCCGCGCTGCAGACCTACCGCCAGCAGCGTCGCCGCGACTTCCTCGTCACCGCAACGCCCGGGTCGGGCAAGACCACGTTCGCTCTCGCGCTGGCGCAGTTGCTCGTCGCCGAGCGGGTGATCGACCGCGTGGTCGTCGTCTGCCCGACCGACCACCTGCGCACCCAATGGGCCGACGCCGCCGCGGCCGCCGGCCTGCCGCTGGACGCGGCGCTGAGCAATGCGGTTGGTCCGGTGCGTCCTGACCTGCGCGGCTACGTCACGACCTATGCCCAGGTGGCGGCCAAGCCGGCGCTGCACGCCGCCCGCACCGCGGCCAAGCGCTCCCTGGTGATCCTGGACGAGGTGCACCATGCCGGCGACGGCCTGTCGTGGGGTGACGCCGTCGCCGCCGCGTTCGAGCTCGCCGCCCGCCGGGTGTGCCTGACCGGCACGCCGTTCCGCACCCGTCCGGACGAGCGGATCCCGTTCGTGCGCTACGCGGCCGACGAGGACGGCGGCTGGCGCAGCGCGGCCGATTTCGAATACGGCTACCGGGCCGCGTTGCGCGACGGCGTCGTGCGTCCGGTCGTGTTCGCCGCGTACACGGGGACCTCGCGCTGGCGCAACAGTGCCGGCGAGGTGATCGCGGCGTCGCTGTCGGAACCGAACACGAAACGCACCGAGAGCACCGCATGGCGCACCGCCCTCGACCCCCGCGGGCAGTGGGTGCCGCACGTCATCGCGGCCATGGACGAGCGCATCACTCACTTGCGCGAGTCAGGCATGCCCGATGCTGCGGGGCTCGTGCTCGCCAGCGACCAGGACGACGCCCGCGCGTACGCCGAGATCGTCGAGCGGGTGACCGGCGAGGCGCCGATCGTCATCGTCTCCGACGATCCGAGGGCCAGCGACAAGATCGCCGCGTTCACGACCGGCACGCAACGCATCGCGGTCTGCGTGCGCATGGTCTCCGAAGGCGTCGACGTTCCGCGGGCCGCCTGCCTGGCCTGGATGACGTCCTACCGGACACCGCTGTTCTTCGCGCAGGGCGTCGGTCGGGTCGTGCGCTGCCGGGCGCCGGGGGAGAGCGCCACCGTGTTCCTGCCCGCTGTCCGGCCGCTGTTGGCGCTGGCGGCCGAGCTGGAGGACGAGCGCAACCACGTCATCTCGCCCCCGTCAGACGAATCCGACGAGCTGCTCGACGTCGAGCCGATCGAACCCGAGCCGGGCGAGCTCGACGGCCACGAGCTGGTCGACGCCGACGCCTCGTTCGCGCACATCCTGCATGGCGGGCGGGCGGTCGTGGCCGACCCGCTCAGCGCCGAGGACGAGGACTACGTCGGCCTGCCCGGCATCCTCTCGCCCGAGCAGACGGCCGCCCTGCTGGCGCGCCGCGATTCCGCCGCCCGCCGGCGCGCCGCCGGCGCCCGGGCCGCTGAGCCGATCCCGATGCCGATGCCGGCGCCCGCGCCCTCGGGCGAGGCGGCCGCATGGCGGGCCGGGGCCGAGCTGCGGCGTGAGGTCAACCGGCTCGTCGGCGTACTGGCCGCCCGCACCGGCACCCCGCATGGCCAGCTGCATGCCGAGCTGCGGCGCGTCGTGCCCGGCCCGGCCTCGGCGGCGGCGGGCGTCGAGGTGTTGGAGCGGCGCCGTGACCACCTGATGGCCCGTCTCGGGGGCTGAGCGGTACGCCGTGGGCGAAATCACCCGGACCGGTATCGGGAATCCTGGTGGGGGTACCACACGTTTGACTAAACGGCGGCGTATTCGCGCCGAAGGTATTGCAAGAAGGTTTCGTTCCAGGGTGTCGCCGTCATGAGCGGCAACGAGATGGTTATCTGGATGCGGGACAGTGAATATGAGGTGGCACGACGCCACCGCCAGCAGAGAAAGGTGTTGACGTGACCACGACAATTGCCGCGAGTCCGCTCACCGCCGCGGACCGGTGTGACCGGTGCGGCGCTCAGGCCTATGTGCGCACCACCATGGGGTCCGGGTTCGACCTGCTGCTCTGTGCTCACCACTTCCACGAGAACGAGTCACGGCTGCGCGAGATCGCCGTGTCGATCCAGGACGAGTCGCAGCGGCTGGCCACGGTGCCGGCCACCGCGGCCGCTGAGGAGCGCTGACCCCAGCAGCAACGAATACCGTCACCGAACGGCCCCGCCCAGCACGGGCGGGGCCGTTCGACGTTCTGCCGCTCGTTCAGGGCCGCCCGCTGGTCGGCGGCCACAGCGGCCCCGGCGGTGGAGGTGCCTGCTGACGGCGGCGACGAGCCCGCAGCCGCATGGCGTAGGCGGGGACGAGCACCACGCCCGTGGCGCTGATCGCCGCAGCCAACCCGGCCAGCCCGGCGCACAGCCGGTTCGGCCGCTGCAGCCCGATCAGGGCCGCGGCCTCGCCGCCGAGCGCGACGACGGTCACGATCGTGATGATTGCGAGGTCGCGCGTCTCACCCAGCTTGTCGAGCAGCAGTTGCGAGTAGTACCCGGCGATGAGCAACAGCGGGATGACGACCGCGAAGGCACCGCAGGCGAACTGCGCCCGGCTTGCGTCCATGTGTGCAGTGTGACTGAGGGACCGGCCGGCCAACTCCCGGCCGGGGCCGCGCGCTGGCCACGCTCACGCAGGTCCGGATCCGATGCCGTCAGCCGATTCGATGGATAGATCTCAGTCCAGGTAGTCGCGCAGGACCTGTGAGCGGGACGGATGGCGCAGCTTCGACATCGTCTTCGACTCGATCTGCCGGATCCGCTCGCGGGTGACGCCGTAGACCTGGCCGATCTCGTCAAGCGTGCGCGGCTGGCCGTCGGTGAGCCCGAAGCGCAGCTTGACCACGCCGGCCTCGCGCTCGGAGAGGGTCTGCAGCACCGATTGAAGCTGGTCCTGCAGCAGGGTGAAGGAGACCGCGTCAACGGCGACGACGGCCTCGGAGTCCTCGATGAAGTCGCCGAGCTGGCTGTCGCCCTCGTCGCCGATCGTCTGGTCCAGCGAGATGGGCTCGCGCGCGTACTGCTGGATCTCGAGAACCTTGTCGGGGGTGATGTCCATTTCCTTGGCGAGCTCTTCCGGGGTCGGCTCGCGGCCGAGGTCCTGGAGCAGCTCGCGCTGGATGCGACCCAGCTTGTTGATGACCTCGACCATGTGCACCGGGATGCGGATGGTGCGCGCCTGGTCGGCCATCGCGCGGGTGATCGCCTGACGGATCCACCACGTGGCGTAGGTCGAGAACTTGTAACCCTTGGTGTAGTCAAACTTCTCGACCGCGCGGATCAGGCCCAGGTTGCCCTCCTGGATCAGGTCCAGGAAGGCCATGCCACGCCCGGTGTAGCGCTTGGCCAGCGAGACGACCAGACGCAGGTTCGCCTCGAGGAGATGGTTCTTGGCGCGTTCGCCGTCGCGCACGATCCAGCGCAGGTCGCGCCGCATCTGCAGGACGAGCTTCTCGTTCGACTCGTCGGCCTGGCGGACGCGCTCGGCGGCGTAGAGGCCGGCCTCGATCCGTTTGGCCAGGTCGACCTCTTCCTCGGCGTTGAGGAGCGCGACCTTGCCGATCTGCTTGAGGTAGGCCCGGACGGAGTCGGCTGAGGCCGTCATCTCGGCGTCCTTGCGGGCCTGCCGCAGCGCCTCGGACTCTTCTTCCTCGTCCCAGGTGAACTCGGTTTCGCCCTCGGCGGCCGCGCCCTCGACCGCGGTCGCCGGGGTGTCGCCGTCGGCGTCCTCGACGCTCACCTCGACGCCACCGGTGGCAGTGGCGGCGTCGGCCGCTGCCTTCGCACCCTTGGCGGCGGCGGTGCTGGACTTCGCTGCCGCCTTCTTCGCCGGGGTCTGGGTGGCGGCGCTCTGGGCGGCGGCGCTCTGGGTGGCGGCGCTCTGGGTGGCGGCGCTCTGGGTGGCGGCGGCCTTGGCCGGGGTGGACTTCGTGGCCGCCTTGGTCGCCGAACGCACGCTCGCCGTCGCAGTGCGCTTCGTCGTACTCGCCGCCGCTACTGCACCGGCGGGTACGGCAACGTCGTCGTCGACGGGGGTCCGCTTGCTGGAAGCCAAGGGATAGACCTTTCACCACGAGAGCGCGCGGGCAGAGCCGAGCGCCCAGAGTCGGCACCGCACACGTGCGCGGGCTGGGCGTGTTGGGGTCTCAGGCCGTCTGTTGGTCGGCTCAACTGTCGAGTCCAGATCGTGCGCAGCTCCCTGGTTGCTTATTGTACTGCGAGCGCGCCGCGGCGCGAGTCAACCGGTGATCGTGACGTTTCGCGTCGGTTCGACGGCGGCGATCGCGGCGCCCACGATGCCGGCTTCGTTGAGCAGCTGCGCGGGCACGACCTTGGTCTGCAGCTCGAGCAGCGGCACCCACTTCTCGGAGTTCTTGCTGACGCCGCCGCCGACGACGAACAGGTCGGGGCTGAACAACCGCTCGACGTGCTGCATGTAGTGGTTCACGCGCTGGGCCCACTTCTTGTACGACATGGCGTGCTCGTCGCGCACCGAGGCGGCGGCGCGCCGCTCGGCGTCGTACCCGTCGAGCTCCAGGTGGCCGAGCTCGGTGTTGGGGACGAGCACACCGTTCATCAGCAGGGCGCTGCCGATACCGGTGCCGAAGGTCAACATGATCACCAAGCCGTCGACGTGCTTGGCCGCGCCGAAGCGGTCCTCAGCCAGGCCGGCGGCGTCGGCGTCGTTGAGCACGGTGACCTCGCCGTCACCACCGACTGCATCGGTGAACACCCGGTCGGCGTCGGTGCCGATCCACGACGGGTCGACGTTCGCCGCCGACATCGCGACGCCGTGCTTCATCACCGCCGGAAACGTGGCCCCGACGTCGCCCGCCCAGCCCGCGTCGGAGACGAGTTGCGCCACGACCTCGGCGACCGCCTGCGGCGTGGCGGGATGCGGGGTGGGGATGCGCTTGCGTTCGGTGAGCAGTTGCCCGGTCTTCGTGTCCACGACCGCACCCTTGATCCCGGTACCGCCGATGTCGACGCCGAAGGCCTGATCGGATTTAGTTCCCGACGCCATCATCGCTCCTCGCTCGCGCCGCCGACCCGGACGGCGTAAAGCGGACCCTATCCCCATCGACCGCCCGTTACCTGCGGGGCTGTGGTCGGATTGATCACGTGAGCAAGCCTGAACCGAACGAGCCGTCGCCGGACCGACTCGAGACGCCGGACCGACTCGAAACATTGTGCGTCGAACTCGCCGAGGGAGCGGCCGCCTACGTCCGCACGGCCCGGGCCGGTGGCCTGGCGGTCGCGTCGAAGAGCACGGCGACCGATCTGGTCACCGACGCCGACCGTGCGACCGAGGACTGGCTGCGGGCCGAGATAGCCCGGCGCCGCCCGGGTGACGCCGTGCTCGGCGAAGAGGACGGTGCACGCAAGGGACGCACGCGGGTGAATTGGGTCGTCGATCCGATCGACGGCACCGTCAACTTCGTTCTCGGCATTCCCTTCTACGCCGTTTCGGTCGCGGCGGCGCTCGACGGCGTCGTCGTTGCCGGCGCCGTGGCCAACCCCGCGTCGGGGGAGCTGTTCCACGCCCGGCGCGGCGGCGGCGCGTACCTGCACGACCAGGTGCTGACCGGGCCGCGGGCCGTCGCGCTCGGCCAGGCGGTGATCGCCACCGGTTTCGCCTACGACCCGGCGACGCGGACACGTCAGATGGCTGTGGCCGCGCCCCTGCTGCCCTTGATCGGTGACCTGCGCCGGCTCGGCTCGGCCGCGCTCGACCTCTGCTACGTCGCCGCCGGGCGGCTCGACGCGTCCTACGAAGCCGGGCTCAACCCGTGGGACTACGCGGCCGGTGCCCTGATCGCCGTCGAGGCGGGCTGCGTGGTCGGGGGGCTGCGCGGCGCGCCGCCCTCGGCCCGCATGTGCGCGGCCGCGGGCGCCGGTCTGGCCCCGGATCTGTTCGCGCTGCTCGAATCGCTGGACGCCGACGGCGTCAGCAGGTGACGACGGGGCTGGGCGAGGCGGTGGGGGTGCCGGCCACCGTCTTGTCCCGCGCGAGCGCGGCCCGCACGGCCCGCGCTGACGCGACCGAGCGGTACTTCGTCCCGAGTGAGACGGTGATCGTCTTCGACTTGGACTTCGTGGCCACCATCGATGCGCCCGGGAAGTAGTACCGCAACAGCAGCGCACCCTGCCGGGCGGCCGGCCCGTACTGGATCTCGGCGACCAACCTGATCTTGTTGACCCGCTTCTTGCTGACGTTCGAGGCGAGATGGGGGACGTTGAACCCGTCACCGATCAGCGTCGTACGGGCGCGGCCGGCGATGCCGGTCGTCGTCGTACCGTTCAGCACGGCCACCGTGAGCGACTCAGGGGCGGGCAGCCGCACCGAGGGCGTGACGACGGGGCAGGGCTTGGCCGTGTTGGTGTGGGCGCCGCTGCGGTTGAGTACGCGCCACCAGACGAGACTGGTCAACAGCAGCAAGGCGAGCAGGGCCACGAGCGCAGGCAGCGGCCTGCGCTTGACGGTGCTCGCCATACGTCGGGTCTCCTGTCGCCGTGCGGGTGCCAAATCGTAGCGGGCGGGTCATTCGTCCCGCCCGGGAATGCGTAGGCCAACCCCGCCGTTACTTGGAAACATTGGCGCGGTACCTTTCCGCGGCAGCATGTGCAACCGGCACGTTGCCGTTCCGGTACACGGGCACCAAACGTAGTTCTCAGACGTTGCCGAGCCGGACGCTCGGTGTCCGCGCACGAAACGTAGCGAAACCCATCAGAACGAACAGAACGACCGTGTAGCCCCACAGAGGAGTTGACGCCCGCATGGCGACTGATTACGACGCCCCCCGTCGCGGAGATGTCGACGAGCTTAACGAGGATTCGATCGAGGAACTGAAGGCACGGCGCGCAGAGGCCCAGTCCGGGTCCATTGACGTGGACGAAACCGAGCTGGCCGAGTCGCTCGAGTTGCCCGGCGCCGACCTGTCGAGCATGTCCGGCGAGGAACTGACCGTCCGGGTACTGCCGAAGCAGAGCGATGAGTTCACGTGTTCGTCGTGTTTCCTGGTACACCACCGCAGCCGGCTCGCCCGGCAGAAGAATGGCCAGCCCATCTGCCGAGACTGCGCCTAGGGCCCGAGACTGCGCCTAGGGCTTAGCCCAGGCCGGCTCTCAGGCTGGCGCCTCCGTCCACGACGATGGTCTGGCCGGTGATCCAGCTTGCGTCAGCTGAGGCCAGATACGCCGCCGCGGCGGCGACGTCGGCCGGCTCACCCAGGCGGGCCAGCGGATAGACCGCGGCCGCCGCAGCCTCGTCGTTCTCGTACAGCGCCGACGCGAACCGGGTCTTGATCACGGCCGGTGCGATCGCGTTGACCCGCACGTCGGGCGCCAGCTCTGCCGCCAGCTGAATGGTCAGGTTGATCAGCGCGGCCTTGCTGACCCCGTAGTACGCGATGCCCGGTGCCGGGCTCAGTCCGGCCACCGAGGCCATGTTGACGACCGCGCCCGGCCGCGGCCCGCCCAGACCGGCCGCGAGTGCCCGCCGCGTCCACGCCAGCGCCGCCAGCACGTTCACATCCATGATCTTGCGGGCCGCGTCGTCGCCGATATCGATGAGCTTGCCGTAGGCGGGATTGATGCCGGTGTTGTTCACCAGCACGTCCAGGCCCCCGAACTCACGCACTGCCGTGTCGATCGCGGCCTGCTGATGCTCGGCGTCGTCGGCGCGACCGGCGACCGTGCGGACGTCGGGACCGCCGCCCAACTCGGCCAGCGCCTGCTCCAGGCCCTCGGGCTTGCGGGCGGTGATCACGACCTTCGCGCCCTCGTCGAGCAGGCGTTGCGCGACGGCGAGACCGATCCCGCGGCTCGCGCCGGTGACCAGGGCAACCTGGCCGGCGAATCGTTGGCCCAACTCGGGAGACGTCGCAGTAGTCATGGACGAAACCTAACGTGCGGCCGATCAGCGTGCTCGGCGCACCGTCTCGACCACGCGCTGCGGGTGACGGGTGCTCACGATCCAGTACGGCGTCGGGTCGTCCTCGTCGTCGACCCAGACCTGGACGCCGGGATCGATCCACGGACGGATCGACACGTAGGCCGCTGGATCGCCCTCACGCCCCACGACCCGGCGTAGGGTCCGGCCGTCCAACGCGATCGCCCCGCTGACGTAGCGCAGCGGCAGGTGCGCTCCCTGAATGCGAAGCTCGCCGTCGGAGATCTCGAGGCGACTGCGTCCCATCCACCACACAATCACGATCGACAGCGGGATGAGCGTGCCGAACGGAATCCAGTCGGTGAGCCGAAGACCGGCGATGTGGAACTCCGCCGCCAGCAGGCAGGCCACGCCGATCGAGACGAAGTACCACCACCAGGGGGTGCGCAGTGTCTCGCGGTAGGCGACGCCGGTACCGCCCTGGGCGCCGGTGTCGTTCACCGGGCTGTCGCTGCCGGCCGTCATGCGGTCGAGGGTAGCCTCAGCCCCCGTGACGACCGCTGCGAGTGCACCCCCTGCCGGGGCGGTCCGCGTGCTCGTCCGGCGCAGTGACCAGGCCTTGCCCCTGCCGCTCTACGCGCTGCCCGGTGACGCGGGCGCCGACATCGTCGCCGCCGAGGACGTCACGCTGGCGCCGGGCGAACGCGCAGTGCTGCCGACCGGGCTGGCCATCGCGCTGCCCGAGGGCTACGCCGCCTTCGTCCATCCACGCTCCGGGCTCGCCGCCCGCGCGGGCCTCGGGCTGGTCAACGCGCCGGGCACCATCGACTCCGGGTACCGGGGCGAGATCAAGGTGATCGTCATCAATCACGACTCGGCGCGCTCGTTGCGGCTCGCCCGCGGCGAACGGGTCGCCCAACTCGTGGTGCAGCGCGTCGAACGGGCCGAGTTCGTCGAGGTCGATGAACTACCTGACTCGACCCGCGGCGCCGGCGGTCACGGCTCGACCGGGGGCGCCCACGTTCTCGACGCCACTGCGGCGGAGCCGGGGGATCCGGTCACCCGCACGACCCGACGGGGAGGATCTCGGTAGTGCCGGGACGACGCAGGCAGAAACGCACGGACCGCTCCAAGCTCGACGCGACGCCGCCGTGGCAGACGCGGATCCGCGAGGAGCCGGAGCCGACCAGCGGTCCCTACGACGAGCGCGACGCCCCGGACGACGAGGTGGCGCGGGTTGATCTGGGCGCGCTGCGCGTGCCTGTGGTCGACGGCTTCGAGGTGCGGCTCGACATGGACGAGGCGCAGCACGTGATCTCGGCGACGCTGGCCAACGCGGACGGGACGATGCAGCTCGGCGTGTTCGCGGCGCCGCGCAACGAGGGCATCTGGGACGAGGTGCGGGCCGAGATCGCCGAGTCGCTGGGCACGCCCCGCAAGACGAAGGCCAGCGAGCAGGACGGCCCCTTCGGTACCGAGCTGCACGGCCACGTGCCAGCCGAGGGTGTCAACGGCCTGGTGCCGGTCCGCTTCATCGGGGTGGACGGTCCGCGGTGGTTCCTGCGCGCCCTGCTGGCTGGCCTGATTGCCACCGACGCCGACAAGGCCGCGGTGTTCGAAGAGACGCTGCGGGGCGTCGTCGTGGTTCGGGGCACCGACCCGTTGCCGGTGCGCGAGCCGGTCCCGCTGCAGCTGCCCAGCGACGTCGAGGTCCCTGACCAGTCCGAGCAGGAGTCCTGACGCCGCCCGGGCGCAAAGGAACTACCCTGGGCGGATGGGCCACCGTCCGTCGCTGCTGCATCGCCTCACGGCGAGCCCGCAACGGCTGGACGCCGACGAGCTGCAGGACGAGGTCGAGGAACGCCGCTGCGTCCCGATGTGCGACCTGCGCCACGGCAACACGGTGAAGGTCGTCGGCCGGCTGCGCGCGGTCGTCTACACCCCCAGCGAAACCGTGCCGACCCTCGAGGCCGAGCTGTTCGACGGCTCGAGCGCCATCGAACTCGTCTGGCTCGGCCGGCGGCGGATCGCCGGCGTCGAACCCGGTCGCCGGGTCATGGCCCGCGGTCGGGTCGGCGTCCACAACGGTCGGCTCGCGATCTACAACCCGTACTACGAGCTGCTCGCACCGATTACATGAGCGATGACAAGCAGCGAGCGTCGCGATCGCCCTCGCTGCGCGACAACTACCGCGAGCAGATGCTCGCCAGTATCGGTGGCTGGTCCGGCGCGCTGATCACCGCGATCCCCACCGCGGTCTTCGTCATCGTCAACGTGGCCGCGTCGCTGCGCCTGGCGGTGATCGCCGCGGTCGGCTCGGCCGTGCTGCTCGCGGGGTACCGCCTCGTGCGCAAGCAGTCGATCCAGCAGGCGCTGTCGGGCCTGTTCGGGGTCGTGATCGCGGCGCTGATCGCGGCCCGTACGGGGCAGGCGCGCGGCTTCTTCCTGCTCGGCATCTGGACGAGCTTCGTGTACGCCGTGCCGTTCGCAGTGTCGGCGCTTGTCCGGCGTCCGCTGGTGGGGCTCATCTGGGAGTTCCTCGACCCGACGCCGCTGCCGGCCGACGCCGACAACGTCCCCTGGCACCGCCGCCGTCCGCTCCTGCTGGCCTACACCTGGGCGACGCTGGCCGCGACCGCCGTGTTCCTGGCCCGCGGCATCGTCCAGCTCAGTTTGTACGGCGACAACGCCACCGGCTGGCTCGCCTTCGCCCGCATCGCGATGGGCTACCCGTTGTTCATCGCCGCGGTCGGCTTTGCGTTCCTGGTCGTGACCCGCGCCCGCCGGCGCCTGGGCGCGGACACCCCGTCGGCGCAGTAGCGGCCGATGCTCGTCGCGCTGACCATCGGTCTGGCGCTGTCGCTGATCGCGCTGGCCGTCGTGTCGGTGCTGCTCGTGCGTACGCGGCGGGAACTCGACGCCGCTCTGGCCGCGTACCACGCCCCGAAGCCGCGTCCGCTGCAGGCCGCCGGTCGGGCCGTGAAAGCCGTCGTCGACACCGCGGCCCGGGTGCGCAGCGAAGGCGTGACGGAGCTGTTGATGAGCTCGATGCAGGACTTCAGCAAGTGGGCGGCCGAGGACCGGGCGAAGATCGCGAGCACGGCTGCGCCCGACGGCACGGTGACCATCTTCTTCTCCGACATCGAGAACTCGACGATGCACAACGAGCAACTCGGCGACGCCGCCTGGGTGCGCCTGCTGGGCGCGCACGACCGGCTCGTCCGCGGGCAGGTGGCCGCCCACGGCGGTCACGTCGTCAAGACGCAGGGTGACGGGTTCATGGTCGTCTTCGGCGAACCCGTCGACGCTCTCGACGCGGCCCGGGGCGTGCAGGCCGACCTCGCCGCCGGCGGCGGACGCCGGTTGCGGCACCGGCCGATCAAGGTCCGGATCGGGCTGCACGTCGGCAAGGTCAAGTCCCGCGACGGCGACTACTTCGGCCGCAACGTGGCGTTCGCCGCCCGGGTGGCCGCCCGCGCGCAGGGCGGCGAGATCCTGATCTCCGACGACCTGCACGCCGCGCTGGATGACGTGGCCGACGTCGAGTTCGAGCCGATCGGCGAGGTCGAGCTCAAGGGTCTGGCCGGCCCACACGCGCTGTGGCGGGTCGCCAGCAGCTGACCGTCGGGGAGCGGCTCAGATGCGGCCGGCGAGCACGGCTTCGCGCAGCGCGTCCTCGGAGTCGGGCAGCGCGATGAACAGCAGCTCGTCGCCGGACTCGAGCGGTTCTTCGGGCGTCGGCGTGATCACCCGGCGGCCGCGGACGATCCCGACGAGCGTGGTGTCCTTCGGCAGGTTCAGGTCGCGGACGGGGTTGCCGGCGCAGGGCGCGTCCTCGGGCAGCGTCAGCTCGACCAGGTTGGCCTGGCCCTCGCGGATGCCGAACAGGCGGACGATGTCGCCTACCTCGACCGCCTCTTCGACGAGCGAGGCCAACACGCGCGGCGTGGAGACGGCGACGTCCACCCCCCACGCCTCGGTGAACAGCCACTCGTTGGAGGGATGGTTGATCCGGGCCACGACGCGGCGCACCGCGTACTCGGTCTTGGCCAACAACGACACGACGAGGTTGACCTTGTCGTCACCGGTGGCACCGACGACGACGTCGCAGTCCTCAAGGTGCGCCTCTTCGAGATTCGCGACCTCGCAAGCGTCACCGAGCAGCCACTTGGCACCCTTGATCCGGTCGGGGTCGACCTTCGCCGGATCCTTGTCGATGAGCAGGACCTCGTGGTGCTTGCTGATGAGCTCGCGGGCGATCGAGCGTCCGACCGCCCCGGCCCCGGCGATGGCCACTCTCACTGGGCACCGGTCTCGGGAGGTTGGCCGGCGACGGCCTTCAGCCCGATGCGTTGGTCCTCGCCCGACAACACGTGCAGCAGGTCGCCGGATTGGATGAGCGTGCCGGGCAACGGCAGCTGGCCGTGCCCGAAGCGGGTGACCAGGGCGGCGCGGGTGCCGGTGGCGGACTCGAACTCGACGACGGACCGGCCGACCCAGCCCTCGTGGGGTGCGACGGCGATCAGGGCGATGGCGCCGGTGGGGTCGCGCCAGGCCTCGGCCGTCGTCTCGCCCAGTACAGCCTTCATCAGCCGCGCCGACGTCCAGGGCACTGTGGCGACGGTGGGGATGCCCAACCGCTCGTAGACCTCGGCCCGCTTCGGGTCGTAGATGCGGGCGACGACGCGCCGCACGCCGAACGTCTCGCGGGCGACCCGCGCCGCGATGATGTTGGAGTTGTCACCGCTGCTGACCGCGGCGAACGCCCCGGCCTGCTCGATACCGGCCTCGATCAGCGTCTCGCGGTCGAAGCCGACGCCGGCCACCTGCTGGCCGGGGAAGCTCTCGCCGAGGCGGCGGAAGGCGAGCGGATCCTGATCGATCACGGCCAACGTGTGGTCGAACGGGGCGAGCTGCAGCGACAGCGCGGCCCCCACCCGCCCGCACCCCATGATGACGATGTGCACGCCAGGAGCTTGGCACGAGCACCGGCCTGGCGCACAGACGGGGCGTGCCCCACTATCCTGCGCGACGTGGCCGTTTTTCCGCGCGTGTTGAAGCGGTTGATCATCGGCAGGCCGATGAGTTCCGAGGCCGCCGGGCACGCGCTGCTGGCCAAACGCCTCGCCCTGCCGATCTTCGCCAGCGACGCGCTGTCGAGCGTGGCCTACGCCACGCAAGAGATCATGCTCGTGCTGACCGTCGGTGGGACGGCCTTCCTCTACCTCGCGCCGTGGGTCGCCGGGGCCGTCGTGGTGCTTATGGCGGCCGTGGTCGCGTCGTACCGCCAGCTCGTCCGGGCGTACCCGACCGGCGGTGGCGACTACGAGGTGGCGTCGAAGAACATCGGCCGCCCGGCCGGCGTGATCGTGGCCAGTGCCCTGCTGGTCGACTACGTGATGACCGTCGCCGTCTCGGTGTCCTCCGGCGTCGACAACATCATTTCCGCGGCGCCGTCGCTGCACGGCGCCCGCGTCGAGATGGCGCTGGCGTTCGTCGTGGTGCTGGCCGCGGTCAACCTGCGCGGGCTGCGCGAGGCGGGGCTGGCCTTTGCCGCGCCCACCTACCTGTTCGCCACCGGCGTCTTCATCATGATCGCGACGGGCCTGTACCGCACGATCGCCGGCGACGCGCCGGTGTCGGAGAGCGCGAAATACCACATCGAGACCCAGCACGGGTACGGCTCGCTCGGCTTCCTGGCGCTGCTGTTCTTCACGCTGCGCGCGTTCTCGTCAGGGTGCACCGCCCTCACCGGCGTCGAGGCGATCGCGAACGGCGTTCCGGCGTTCAAGCCGCCGAAGGCCCGCAACGCGCAGAAGACGTTGGTGGCGATGGGCGCCATCGCGGTTTCGATGTTCGCCGGCCTCACCCTGCTGGCGCTGATCACCAAGGTGCACATCACCGACCCGACCACCAACAGCTGCCACTTCACGAACTTCACCGACGGCGACTGCGCCCACCAGCCGCAGCGCACGGTGATCGCCCAGGTGGCCAGCGCGGTGTTCGGCGGTCACTCGTCGGTGGGCTTCTTCTACATCCAGGCGGCCACGGCGCTGATCCTGGTGCTGGCCGCCAACACCGCCTTCAACGGATTTCCGCTGCTCGGCTCGATCCTGGCCCGCGACCGCAACCTGCCGGCCCAGCTGAACAACCGCGGCGACCGCCTGGCCTACAGCAACGGCATCCTGATGCTCGCCGTGGTCGCCGGGGCGCTGATCTGGATCTACGAGGCCGACGTCACCCGATTGATCCAGCTTTACATCATCGGCGTCTTCACGTCGTTCACGCTGGGGCAGTCGGGCATGGTGCGGCACTGGAACCGGGCGATGCGCACCGAGCGTGACCCGAAGGAACGCCGCCGGATCCGCAGCTCGCGGGCGATCAACGCCTTCGGGGCAGCGCTGTCGGGGGTCGTGCTCGTCATCGTCGTGATCACCAAGTTCGACAAGGGCGCCTACATCGTCCTGATCGCCATGCCGATCCTGTACGCCGGCATGCGGGCGATCAACAAGCACTACACCCGCGTCTCGCGCGAGCTTGCGACCGAGGACACCGGCCTGATGCTGCCCTCGCGCAATCACGTGGTCGTGCTGGTCTCGAAGGTGCACAAGCCCACCCTGCGGGCGCTGGCCTTCGCCAAGGCGACGCGGCCCGACACCCTCACCGCCCTGACCGTGAACGTCACCGACGAGGACACGCGACACCTGCTCGCCGAGTGGGAGCGCCACGACCTGCCCGTGCAGTTGACGGTGCTCGAGTCGCCCTACCGCGAGGTCACCCGGCCGTTGCTCGACTACATCCGCGGGCTGCGCAACGACCGCCCGCGTGATGTCGTGAGCGTGTTCATCCCCGAGTACGTCGTCGGTCACTGGTGGGAGCAGTTGCTGCACAACCAGTCGGCGCTGCGGCTCAAGAGCCGGTTGCTGTTCGAGCCGGGCGTGATGGTGACCAGCGTGCCGTGGCAGCTGGACTCCAGCGCGAGTGCCGCCAGCCGGCCGATCCGGCCAGACGGCCCGGCCGCGCCCGCCGCCGTACGCATCGAAGAGCCTGGGCCGCCGGAGAAGGTCGGCGGCGGCGCGCCGGTCGGCAGTGGTTGACGCGACGGGCCCGCTGCTCGGGTCCGTACTCGAGCTGGACGTCGGCGCGCCGGCGGCCGGCGGCGCCTGCGTGGCCCGGCACGGCGACGACCCGGCCGGCCGCGTGGTCTTCGTGCGGCACGCCTTGCCGGGTGAGCGGGTACGGGCGCGGGTGGTCGAGGACCGCGGCGGCTCGTTCTGCCGGGCCGACGCCATCGAGATCCTGCGGGCGTCGGCCGACCGCATACCGCGGCCGTGCCCCCATGCCGGTCCGGGCCGCTGCGGCGGCTGCGACTGGCAGCACGCCGCTGGCGCGGCCCAGCGCGCGCTGAAGGCGACCGTGCTGCGCGACCAGTTCGCCCGGCTCGCCGGCCTGGACATCAGCGACGTCTTCGACGGGGTCGAGGAGCTGCCCGGGGGCCTGCTCGGCTGGCGCACCCGCATCGCCTACGGGCTCAGCCGCGACGGTCGAGTCGGTCTGCGGCAGCACGGATCGCATCGCATCGAGCACCTCGACCACTGCCCGCTCGGCGTACCGGGCGTGAGCGAGCCACCGGTATCGCCGCCGGGCCGGCGCGGTCTGACCGGTGTCGAGGTGGTGCGCAGCGACGGTTGCGGCGACGAGCCCGACTTCGCCGTCCTCGCGCACCGCCCCGGGTACGGGCAGCAGAAGCGGGGGCGTCGTCCGCCCGATCGCGTCGAACTGGTGTCCGGGCCCGCCCGCGTGCGCCACACCGTCGGCGCGCGCAGCTTCACCGTCGCCCCCGGCGGCTTCTGGCAGGTGCATCCGGCCGCGGCCGAGACGTTCACGGCGGCGATGCTCGACGCGCTGAACCCGCGGCCGGGTGAAGTGGCGCTCGACCTCTACGCCGGTGCCGGCGCGCTGACCGCGGCGCTGGCCGTCGCCGTCGGGCCGACCGGCCGCGTCGTGGGTCTCGAGTCCGACGGGCACGCCGTGGCCGACGCCACCGGCAACCTCGACGACCTGCCGTGGGCCGAGGTCCGCCAGGGGCGGGTGCGGGCGGGATGGTTCGACGCGCTCGACGTCGGTCCGGATATCGCGGTGCTCGACCCGCCGCGGGCCGGGGCCGGCCCCGAGGTCATGGCCGCCCTGGGCCCGCTGGGCCTGCGCGCCGTCTGTTACCTGTCCTGCGACCCGGCCACGCTTGCCCGCGACGTCGCCGCATTCGCGTCGTGGGGTTGGCGGTTGCGCCGGTTGCGGGCCTTCGACGCGTTTCCCATGACCCATCACGTCGAGTGCGTCGCGCTGCTGCATCCGGACATCGCGCCGGATGCGCCGTAACATCGCCTTCGTGACACGAGTACTCGACGGCATCGGCTCGCCGGCCGACCTGCGCGAACTCGGCCCGGCCGATCTCGAGGTCCTGGCGACCGAAATCCGCGACCTCCTCGTCCAGACGGTCGCCCGCACCGGCGGACACCTCGGCCCCAATCTCGGCGCGGTCGAGCTGACGATCGCCCTGCACCGGGCCTTCGACTCGCCCACCGAGCCCATCCTGTTCGACGTCGGGCACCAGGCGTACGTGCACAAGATCCTCACCGGGCGCGCGGCCCAGATGCCGACCCTGCGGCAGGGCGGCGGCCTGTCCGGCTACCCGAGCCGGGCCGAGAGCCCGCACGACTGGATCGAGAACTCGCACGCCTCGACGGCGCTGTCCTACGCCGACGGGCTGGCCAAGGCCTACGAGATCCGCGGCGAGCGGCGCCCGGTCGTGGCCGTCGTCGGCGACGGCGCGCTCACCGGCGGCATGTGCTGGGAGGCGCTGAACAACATCGCCGGGGCCGAGCGTCCCGTCATCGTCGTGGTCAACGACAACGGCCGCTCCTACTCACCCACCGCCGGCGGCCTGGCCGAACAGCTCGCGGCGCTGCGGCTCAAGCCCGGCTACGAGCGGATGCTCGGCCAGGTCAAGGGCGCGCTCGGCCGGACCCCCGTCGTCGGCGCGCCGATCTACGATGCGCTGCACGGCATGAAACGCGGCATCAAGGACCTGCTGCAGCCGCAGGGGATGTTCGAGGACCTCGGGCTGAAGTACTTCGGGCCCATCGACGGCCACGACGTCGCGGCACTCGAGACGGCGTTCGCGCTCGCTCGCGGCTTCGACGGGCCGGTCATCGTCCATGTGGCTACCCGCAAGGGCTTCGGCTACGCGCCGGCCGAGAACGACATCGCCGACCAGATGCACCAGTCGCGGGGCTTCGACCCGGTCACCGGGCTGGCGCGGGCCAGCACCGGTGCGAGCTGGACCAAGGTGTTCGGCCAGGAGCTCGTGACGCTGGCCGAGCAGCGCGACGACGTCGTGGCCATCACCGCCGCCATGTGCGAGCCCACCGGCCTCGGTGAGTTCTCGCGCCGCTTCCCCGACCGGTTCTACGACGTCGGCATCGCCGAGCAGCACGCGATGACCTCGGCCGCCGGGCTGGCCACCGGCGGGATGCACCCCGTCGTCGCCGTCTACGCGACGTTCCTCAACCGCGCTTTCGATCAGCTGCTGATGGACGTCGCGCTGCATCGCCTACCGGTGACCGTCGTACTCGACCGTGCCGGGATCACCGGCGACGACGGCCCGAGCCACAACGGCATCTGGGACCTCGCGCTGCTGGGCATCGTGCCCGGGCTGCGGTTGGCCGCACCACGCGACGAGGCGACGCTGCGTGAACTGCTCGCCGAGGCGATCGACGTCTCCGATGGCCCGACCGTCCTGCGTTTCCCGAAGACACCGCTGGGCACTCCGCTGCCGGCGCTGCGTCGCGTCGGTCAGGTCGACGTCCTGGACGAGCCCACGCCCGACGCGACCGTCGACGTGCTGCTGGTCGCCGTCGGAGCGACCGCCACCGACGCGCTCGCGGCCGGCGCCGCTGTGCGCAACGCCGGTTACACGATCCGGGTCGTGAACCCGCGTTGGGTCAGCCCGGTCGATCCGGCGCTTGTCGAACTCGCCGGCGCCGCCGGGCTCGTCGTCACCGTCGAGGACGGCGTCGCGAGTGGTGGCATCGGATCACGGATCTCGCAGACACTCCGGGACGCCGGATGCGACGTTGCGGCACGGGAGATCGGCCTACCGGTACGGTTCCTCGAGCACGGCAGTGTGCCGGATGTACGCGCGTCCGCCGGGCTGACGGTCCAAGACATCGGGCGGCGCATCGTCGAATGGTCGGCGCGCAGGTCGCCGGAAACGACGACCGACGACCCGGCGAGCACTTCGGCGATCCGCATTGTCGGCGAGGATGACGGAACGGGGAGGCGCAGAGGATGAGAATCCTCGTCGTTGAGGACGAAGTGCAGCTCGCCGAGGCAGTAGCCCGCGGACTGCGTCGCGAGGGGATGGCGGTCGACGTCGCGACCGACGGTGATGAGGGCTACCGCAAGGCGGCGCTTACCCGCTACGACGTGGTCGTGCTCGACCGCGACCTGCCGGGCATGTCCGGCGACGACATCTGTCGGCGGCTGTCCGACGAGGGCGTGCTGACCCGGGTCATGATGCTCACCGCCAGCGGCACGGTCGAGGACAAGGTGTCGGGCCTGGCCATCGGCGCCGACGACTACCTCGCCAAGCCGTTCGCGTTCGCCGAACTGGTGGCGCGCGTGCGGGCCCTGGGCCGGCGCACCACGCCGGCAGCGCCGCCGGTGCTCAGCGCCGGGAACATCGAGCTCGACTCGGCCAAGCGCACGGTGTCGCGGGCCGGGGAGCTCGTCGACCTCACGCGCAAGGAGTTCGGCGTGCTCGAGACGTTGCTGACCGCGCAGGGGGCGGTGGTCAGTAGCGAGGAATTGCTCGACCGGGTCTGGGACGAGAACGCTGACCCGTTCACTACCACCGTGCGGGTCACGATGATGACGCTGCGCCGCAAGCTCGGCGAGCCGCCGATCATCGACACCGTGGTGGGATCCGGCTACCGGATCGATCCGGCCGTACTGACTGGGGGTACCGAGGGAGCCGGGTCTCAGTAGTGAGGTTTTTCCGCCCGACGCTGCGCGTGCGCATGGCGCTGCTGTACGGCGGGCTGGTCCTCCTCGTGGGCGTTTCGCTGCTTTTCACGTGTGTCATCCTGCTCGACCGCGCCATCGCGCACCTGCCGCTGTACAACACCCGTGGCCAGGTGACGCTGACCGAACCGAGCGGTGCGCGCCGCACCGTCAACGTCGAGGAGCAGGCCAGCAAGGCGCAGGACACCGCCACCAGCTACCTGCTGCACACCGGGCTGTTGTACTTCGCGATCATCGTCGTCGTGGGCACGACGGCGGGCTACCTGTTGGCCAAGCAGGCGCTGCGCCCAATCGCGAGGCTGACGCAGACCGCACGGGCGCTGTCGACCGAGACGTTGGACCAGCGCATCAACCTCGGCGGGCCCGACGACGAACTGCGCGAGCTGGCCGACACCTTCGACGCGATGCTCGGCCGGTTGGAAGCCGCGTTCGACAGCCAGCGGCTGTTCGTCGCCAACGCCAGTCACGAGCTGCGCACACCCCTGGCGGTCATCCGCACCGAGCTCGAGGTGACGCTGGCCGACCCGGACGCCGATCAGGACGAGCTACGCCGCATGGGTGGCGTGGTGGCGTCGGCGACCGAGCGTGCGCAGCGGCTCGTCGCGTCGCTGCTGACCCTGGCCCGGCTGCAATCGGTCGGCGGGGGACAACTCGAGGTCGACGAACCGGTCGACCTGGCCTGGCTCGTCCCGGGCGCCTTGAGCGCGGTCAACAGCGAGGTCGAGGAGAAGGGCATCCGGGTCGAGACCGAGGTCGAGTCGGCCACCACCACCGGTGACCCGCGGCTGCTCGAGCGGTTGATCGGCAACCTCGTCGAGAACGCGATCCGGCACAACGTCCCCGGCGGCTGGCTGCGGATCACCACCGGCCAGGCCGCCGACAAGGTGTGGCTGCACGTCGCCAACGGTGGCACGGTCATCGAGGGCGGCAACGTCGACTTACTGTTCGAACCGTTCCGACGCGGTGGTCGCGTCCGCACCGCCACCCGCGGTGCCGGGCTGGGGCTGGCGATCGTGCGGCTGATCGTCGAAAGCCACGGCGGTCGGCTGCAGGCCGCGGCCCCGCCCTTCGGCGGACTCACCGTGCGCGTCGAACTGCCGCGCGACCGCGCCGAGACCGCCCGCATGCGTCCGGCTGCCCGGGCCGACGCACTGGCGTAGCGGGTGAGCGCAGCCGGCGCCGGGCCCCGTCCTGCCTACGGCAGGTAGTACATCGGGTTGGGCAGCTTGAACGTCTTGTCACGACTTGTACTGGATGGTCGTGCAGGTCGGCGCCGGGTGGTAGCACGACGCGTAGAGCGACTTCGTGAGGTCCTTGAGGTACACGTGGCTGTCGGTGACGGGGAAGCCGACCTTGGTCAGGTTTTCTCGGTCAGGGTGCGCTGCGCCTCCGGCCGTCCGGTCAGGTAGAAGACCTGGTAACCCCTGCTGATCGCGTAGTTCACGAGGCCGGGCATGCCGAACACGGCCGGGAACGCCTCGCTGTTGACGAAGGTCGCGTCGCTGGTCGGGTTGTAGACGAAGTTGCTGAAGATCTCGTAGTTGTGGGTGTTCAGCGACGTGTCGTCGACATCGAGCCGGATGGCCTTCTGGGCCTTGCCGTTGTGGTGGCTCCAGCGCAGGTACTGAGTGGCCCGCGCCTCGATGCCGTGCAGCTCGTTGGCGTAGGCGCTCGTGGCCGACGGGAGGTGCTTGTGCGCGCTGGCGCTGTCGG